>NZ_CP069303.1:605454-908181 GCF_016839145.1 Shinella sp. PSBB067
TTCTACGCCGTCGGCGGCACCTGGCGCGCCATCGGCGCGCTGAACATGGAAGTGCGCAACTATCCGCTGCACATGATCCAGGGCTACGAGCTCGGCTTTTCCGACGCGATGGATTTCCTCACGGACATCGTCACGGCCAAGGATCCCAAGGACGCGGCCTATGCGTCGATCTCCAAGAACCGCCGCAACCTCCTGCCCTTCGGCGCCGTCGCCATGCAGGAGGCGATCGCCATCATGAAGCCCTCGCGGGTCTTCTTCTCCGCCCAGGGCGTGCGCGAGGGCTATCTCTATTCGCTGCTGCCCGAGCGCGAGAAGGCGCGCGATCCGCTGCTCGCCGCCGCGGGCGAGCTTGCCATCCTGCGCGCCCGCTCGCCCGAGCACGCCCGCGAGCTCGCCGACTGGACCGGCCGCATGATGCCGCTCTTCGGCATCACCGAGACGGACGAGGAGCGGCGCTACCGCGAGGCGGCCTGCCTCTTGGCGGACATAAGCTGGCGCGCCCATCCCGATTACCGCGGCCTCCAGGCGCTGAACCTCATCGCGCACGGCACCTTCATCGGCATCACCCATCCCGGCCGCGCCTTCATCGCGCTCACCAACTACTACCGCTTCGAGGGCCTCAACGACGACGCCGTCAGCAGCGCCCTGGCGATCATCGCGACGCCGCGCCTGCGCGAACTCGCCAAGCTCGTCGGCGGCCTGCTGCGCGTCCTCTATCTCTTCTCGGCCTCCATGCCCGGCGTCGTGCCGCGCCTCGTCTTCCGCAAGGCGGCGCAGGCGGATGTCGACCTCGAACTCGTCGTGCCGCCTGATTATGCCGAGCTTGCCGGCGAACGGCTCGACGGCCGTCTCCAGCAGCTTGCCCGCCTGACGGGCAAGAAGCTCGCCTTCCGGTTCCTGTGAGGCCGGCCGTGCGGATCGTGCCGAAGCTCGCCTTCCTCGCCGGCCTCCTCCTTTCGGCAGGCGCCTGCGCCGCCGCGGACTGGCAGGCGGTCGAGCGCGTGGAACCCTATGCGGTGGAGGGGGCGACCGGCCTTGAGATCTACCGCTCGATCGGCGAGCGCGGCCCCAGGCTCGGCGTCGCCCGCGTCATCGCCCATACCGGCTTCAAGCTGACCTGGACGCGCAAGTACGAGCGTCAGGGCGATGCCTGCGTCATCACGGTCAACCGGCCGAAGCTCATCATCACATACACGCTGCCCAGGCTGAAATCGACGCTTTCCGGGCCGCTGAAAGGCCGCTGGGACACCTTCATCGCCGGCGTGACCGCGCACGAGAAGGTGCATGGCGACTTCATCAAGGACATGGTGAAGGAGATCGAGGCGATGAGCGTCGGGCTGACCGCCGAGAACGACCCGAAGTGCCAGAAGGTCCGGGCGCGGCTGCAGACCCGCCTCGGCGAACTCTCGCAGGCCCAGCGCGCCCGCAGCCGCGATTTCGATGCGGTCGAGATGAGCGAGGGCGGCAACGTGCACCAGCTCATCCTGCATCTGGTCGGATCGGATTGATCCGCCGCCTTACGCGGCGAGCGCCGCGAAGCGGCCGGGCGTCATGCCGAGCGCCTTCTTGAAGTGCCGGTTGAGATGCGCCTGGTCGGCAAAGCCGCTGGCGAACGCCGCCTCCGCGATGCTTTCCCCCGCCGCGATCAGCCCCTTGGCGCGCTCCAGCCGCCGCATGACGAGATAGCGGTGCGGGCTCGTGCCGAGCAGCAGGCGGAACTGCCGGGCGAGCGCGAAGCGGTCCAGCCCCGTCACGTCCTCCAGGTCGGCCGAGCTGATCCGGCGTGACAGGTTTTCCCGAAGGAAATCGCAGGCCTTCTGCACCTGCGGGCCCGCCGGCCGTCCGGTGCGCGCCTGCGGCGCGCCGGCATGATCGAGCAGGGCGGCCGCGATTTCCTCCACCAGTTCCTCGATCGCCAGCGGCTCGGCCGTCGCGCGCATGCCGCCGAAGGCATCGAGCAGCAGCCGCGCCAGCCCGGGGTCGTCGACGACGGGCGCCGCCACGAAGGGCAGCGCCCGCCCGCGGTGCGCCGTCGCCGGCAGGAAACGCTCCGGCGGGATGTACATCATGCGGTAGGTGAGCCCGTCGTCGGTGCCGGCGCCGCCGTCATGCACCTCGTCGGGATGCAGCACGATCACGTTGCCCGGCGGGCTGAACTGTTCCTCCCCGCGATAGCGGAAGGTCTGGATGCCGGCCATGGTGACGCCGAGCGCATAGGTGTCGTGCCGGTGCGGCTCGAACCCCTTGCCGCGGAAACGCGCCTCGATCCTCTCGATGCCGGCAAGCTCCGGGGCGACGACGATGCGGTCCCTTTCCGCGCACGAACGTTCAAGCGGCGCTTCCACCGCGCCTGCTACCGCATTGGCCGCGGAATGGTCCGCAGCCTTTTCCCGGGAGTATACCTGCATGTTCGATACCAAGTTCGCCGTCGTCCTGCGCGAGGATCTGGAAGTCTGGCAGAAGCTCAACGTGACCGCGTTTGTCTCCGGCGGCGTCATCGGTCGCAAGCCGGAACTGATCGGCCAAGCCTATCGCGACGCGGCCGGCAATGTCTACAACGCCCTGAGCGTGCAGCCGATCATCGTGCTTTCCGCCGACGGCGCGACGCTCGCGAAGATCCACGCCCGCGCGCTGGAGCGCGCGGTGCCGGCCTCCGTCTATATCGAGGAGATGTTCGCGACCGGCCACGACACCGCCAACCGCGCCGTCTTCGCCGAATTTAGCCCCGGCAATGCCAGCGTCGTCGGCATCGCGCTGCACGCCGACCGGAAAACGGTCGACCGCATCACGAAGGGCGCGAAGCTGCACGCCTGAGGTCTCAGAGCTCCACCGCCTCGATCTTCCTGTCGACGAAGCGAAGCGCCACCTTGCCGCCGATGAGGTTGAGCGCGGTGTCGCCGAAGAGGTCGCGGCGCCAGCCGTGCAGCGCCGGCACCTCGGCGGCCTCGCCGTCGACGGCGATCTTCTCGAGATCGTCGGAATTGGCGATGATCTTGGCCGCGACGCCTTCCTTCTCGGCGACGATCTTCAGGAGCACCTTCAGCATCTCGCTGGCGGCGGCGGCGCCCTCCGGCACATGGTTCTGGCGCGGCAGGCGCGGCAGGTCGGCCTTGGGGATGGCGAGGGCCTCGTTGATGGCCTCAAGCAAGGCGGCGCCGGACTGCGAGCGCTCCCAGCCCTTGGGAATGGTGCGGAGGCGGGCCAGCGCCTCGGCGTCGGCCGGCTGCTGCTGGGCGATCTCGTAGATCGTGTCGTCCTTCAGGATGCGCGAGCGCGGCACGTTGCGCCCGCGCGCCTCGCGTTCGCGCCAGGCGGCGACCTTCTGCAGGACGGCAAGCTCCACCGGCTTCTTGACGCGCATCTTGAGCCGCCGCCAGGCGTCGTCCGGATGCAGGTCGTAGGTCTCGCGCGATTCCAGCACCGCCATTTCCTCGGTCAGCCACAGCGAGCGGCCGGCGCTTTCCAGCTTCTCCTTGAGCGCGAGATAGACGTCGCGCAGGTGGGTGACGTCGGCCAGCGCATATTCGAGCTGCTTTTCGGTGAGCGGCCGGCGGCTCCAGTCGGTGAAGCGCGAGGACTTGTCGATATGCACGCCCTTTATCTTCTGCACGAGCTGGTCGTAGGACACGCTGTCGCCGAAGCCGCAGACCATGGCGGCGACCTGCGTGTCGAAGATCGGGTGCGGGATGAGGTTGCCGCGGTTGAAGACGATCTCGATGTCCTGCCGGGCGGCATGGAACACCTTGAGCACGGCCGGGTTGGCCATCAGTTCGAAGAAGGGCTGGAGGTCGATGTCCCTGGCGAGCGGATCGACGATCACCTCGATCTCGGGACCGGCAAGCTGGATCAGGCAGAGCTCCGGCCAGAAGGTCGTCTCCCGCAGGAACTCCGTGTCAACGGTCAGATACTCGGAACGGGAGAGCGTCTCACAGGCGTCGCGAAGGGCTGCGGTCGTGTCGATGATCTGCATGATGGGCGGGCTTTTCTTGAAATTTTTGATCGGGCAGCTTTAGACGTTCCACGGTTTTGCCACAATCGAAAACTTGCCGCCTGCGATGCGGCACGGGCGCCGGCGCGCGCGGGGAGGGGATCCCCGGGCCGAGCCGGGGATCCGCAAGCCGGTCAGGCGACCGTGGTCTTGACGTCGAGGTTGCCGCGCGTGGCGTGGCTGTAGGGGCAGACGACGTGGGCCTTCTTGATAAGGTCCTCCAGCGCGGCCTTGTCGACGCCGGGGGCGGAAACTTCGAGCGTGGCCTCGATGCCGAAGCCGCCGCCGTCCTCGCGCGGGCCGATGCCGACCGTCGCGGTGACCTTGGCGTCATCCGGGATCTTCACCTTCTCCTTGCCGGCGACGAATTTCAGCGCGCCGAGGAAGCAGGCGGAATAGCCGACCGCGAAGAGCTTTTCCGGGTTCGCGCCGGACGCGCCGTCGCCGCCGAGTTCCTTCGGCACGGTCAGCGTCACGTCGACGGTGCCGTCTTCCGTTGCGCCATGGCCGGCGCGGCCGCCCGTTGCGGAAGCCTTGGTCCTGTAGAGAATGGGCATGGGTGTCTCCTTCCTGTCGTCGTTGATGGTGGATAGTTGATAGCGCAAAATTAGATTGCGCGCAATATAATTTTGCAAATTGCAATTTCGGCCGTTTCTGCGAGAATGGCAGCATGAGCGACAAACGTGACGAAGCTGAGACGAACGATATTGCACAGGGCATGCTGGCCCTCGACCGGCAGCTCTGTTTCGCCGTCTATTCCGCGGCCCATGCGCTCAACCGCACCTACAAGCCGCTGCTCGACCCCTATGGCCTGACCTATCCGCAATATATCGCGCTGATGACGCTGTGGGAGGAGGACGGTCGCACGGTCAAGGCGCTCGGCGAGAAGCTGGGGCTTGATTCCGGCACGCTCTCGCCGCTGCTCAAGCGCCTGGAGGCGGCGGGCTATATCCACCGCGCCCGCGACAAGGCCGACGAGCGCCAGGTCCTCGTCACCCTTACCGACAAGGGCCGTGCCATGCAGCGCGACGCCGTTGCCATCCGCATGGCGATCGGCGAGGCGACGGGCTGTTCGCTGGAGGCCCTGCAGGCGCTGACCGGCGAATTGCAGCGGCTGGCCGAACGGCTGGAGACCGGTCCGGCGCGCGGCGATGCCGCCTGAAACGTCGGATTTTCCACCGCCTCACCCTGCGGCACCTGTTCGCCCTGCAACCTTCGCGCTAAGCTGCGCGCGGCGAAACGGAGCGCCGAGGGGGCAGGGGTGACGCGGCAATGGTCCTGGCGGAAGGCGAATGTCGCGGCGGGCCTCTGGTGCATCGCCGTTGGCCTTGCCATGACGGCGCTCTGGCTGGCCGAGCCGGCCGGCCTGGCCGCGCGCCATCCTTTCCTGTTCGGCATGAAGTTCAACGCGGCGCTCGCCTTCGTCGTCGTCGGCGCGGCGCTGCTTCTTGCCACGCGCGGCCTGCGGCGGTTGCCGGCGCTCATGCTGCTGCCGGTCTTCCTCTATGGCGCGCTCGCCCTTTCGCAGCACCTCTTCGGCATAGACGCCGGCATCGACACGCTGCTCGACCGGCCTTTCGTCGATATAGGCACCAGCCGCCCGGGCCGCATCGCGCCCAACACGGCGCTCTGTTTCATGCTGGTGAGCCTGGCGCTGTTTCTGCGCGCGGTGCGGCAGAGGGGCGACATCGCGCAGGTGGCGCTCGGCTTTACCACCTTCATCGTCGCGGCGGCCGCCCTCGTCGGCTATGCGATCGGGCTCGAATTCGCGCATGACTGGGTCCGCTTCACCCGCATGTCCTTCCAGAGCGCGAGCTGCTTTGCGGCGCTCGGCCTCGTGCTCGTCTTCGCCGGGCCGCAGGCGACCGGCTACTACCGGCTGACCCTTGCCGGCGTGCTCGGCCTTGCCACCTACCTCCTGCTGCTCGCCATGACCTACTACGAACTGGCGCGCTACGAATCGGCCTTCGGCATCACCTTCTCCGGGAGCGGCGGCGGCACGCGCTCGACGCTTTCCTCTCTGGTGCTGATTTCCGGCGCGCTCTACGGCGCGCTGATCGCCCATCTCTACGTCTCATCCCGCCGCGCCCGCCGCATGGCGTCTGACCTTGCCGAAAGCCGGGCGCGCCTTGCCGCCATCATCGACAATGCGGTGGACGGCATCGTCACCATCGACGAGCGCGGCATCGTGCTCACCGTCAACGCGGCCTGCACGCGCATCTTCGGCTATGCGGACGGGGAGATGATCGGCCGCAACGTGAAGATGCTGATGCCGGAGCCCTACCACGGCGAGCACGACCGCTATCTCTCCAGCTACCGCCGCACCGGCGAGGCGAAGATCATCGGCATCGGCCGCGAGGTGGAGGGCCGGCGCAAGGACGGCACGACCTTCCCGCTCGAACTCGCCGTCGCCCGGCTCGACGTCAACGGCGGCACGATCTACAGCGGCATCGTGCGCGACATTTCCGGGCGCAAGGCGAGCGAGCAGGCGCTGATCGAGACCAATGCCGAACTGGAGGAATTCGCCTACCGCACCTCGCACGACCTGCGCTCGCCGATCGCCTCCTCGCTCGGCCTGCTCGGCATCTCGCGCGACATGCTGGCGGAGGGCGACCTTGCCGGGCTCGGCCAGATGCTCCAGCGCATGGAGCGGAACTTCCGCCGCCTCGACCACCTGATCCAGAACATCCTCACCGTCACGCGCAACCGGCTGATGGAGGAGGAGGACGGGCCGATCGACCTCCGGCGGCTCGTCGGCGAGGCGGCCGACGCGCTGTCGCATCTCGACGACGTCATGAGGATCCGCATCGAAAATCATGTGCCGCCGGAATTGACAATCGTCAGCAAGCCGTCGAAATTCCAGGTCATCGTCGGCAACATGCTGTCCAACGCGGTCAAGTACCACGACCCGAAGGAGGCCGAGCCGAGGATCGACATCCGCGCCTTCCGCCATGCCGGCAAGCTGCGGCTGACGGTGGAGGACAACGGCCTGGGCATCCCGCCCGCCAGCCGCCACCTGTTGTTCCAGATGTTCAAACGGTTGCACCCGAACCGGTCCTTCGGCAGCGGGCTCGGCCTCTACATATTGAAAAAGACCGCGCAATCCCTCGGTGGGACCGCGTTTTACGAAGCAAGGGACAAGGGCAGCCGCTTCATCATCGAACTGCCCGATGGGGAATGAAATGAAGATCACCTCGATCCTGGTCGTCGACGACGACGAGAACGACCAGTTCATCTGCGAATACACGATCCGCAAGTTCGATCCGTCGATCCGCGTCGTCAAGGCGTTCGACGGCACCGAAGCGCTCGACGCGCTGCGTACCGGCACGCCCGATGCCATCATCCTCGACATCAACATGCCCGTGATGAACGGCTTCGAGTTCCTCGACCGCTATGCGCAGGAATTCGAGGTGCACGCCCCCGTCGTCGCCATGCTCACCAGCTCCCATCTCGGCAAGGACCGCGAGCGGGCCATGCAGTACAGCTTCGTGAAGAGCTATTTCGAAAAGCCCCTCCAGGCCGACCACCTGCGTGTCATGACCGATCTGCTGGAGGCATGACCGGCGCCACGCGCCTTGCCCCTCGCGGGCAGAAGCCCGGGCGGGGGCGTCCCTCACCCTGACCTTCTACGCGGCAGGGAGAAGGCGCCGGCAGGCCGTTGCGGTGGACGCAAAAGCCGGGAGAATGACAAGCGTGTTCGCAGACCTCTGCATCCGACCCTTCGGGCAACCTCTTTCCCGGGGGAGGAGGGAAGGGCGGCAACGTCGAATTCCATAAGCGATGGCCGTACCACGAGCGGGGAGGGCTTGCCGCACGCGGTGGGGAGCCGTCGCGGCATATCCTCGCCGCCCGGGAGACGGTATCGGCAAGCGGGGGCGAAGCGGTGATCGCGTGCAATTCCAGCACCCCGCCGCCGCTTTCCCTCTCCCTTTCCGCGAAAGCTTCGCCATAGTGGCCGCATGTCCAAGATTCGTCCCCTGATTCCCCTTCTCGTGACCGCCGGCATCCTGATCGGGGGCAACGGGCTGCAGGGCACGTTCATCGCGCTGCGTGCCTCGCAGGAGGGGTTCTCCACCTCGGTCATCGGCATCGTCGGGGCGGGCTACAGCATCGGCTTTGCCATCGGCTGCATCTATGTCACCCGCGTGCTGCGCGCCATCGGCCATATCCGCACCTTCTCGGCCATGGCCGCCATCGCCTCGGCCTCGGCCATCGCCATGGTGCTCGTCATCGACCCGGTCTTCTGGTTCCTGATGCGCCTCGTCGCCGGCATCTGCTTCGCCAGCCTCTTCGCGACCGTGGAAAGCTGGCTGAACGCCGCCGTCACCAATGCCAACCGGGCCCGCACGCTCTCCGTCTACCGCCTCGTCGACCTCGGCTCCGTCACGGCGGCGCAATATGTCATTCCGGGCATCGGCATCGGCGGCTTCGAGCTCTTCGCCATCGTCGCCATGGCGCTGTCGCTGTCCCTCGTGCCGATCTCGCTCGCCGACCGCTCCAGCCCGACCGTGCCGGAGGCGATCCGCTTCGACGTGAAGAAGCTCTGGAACATCTCGCCGCTCGCCACCGTCGGCTGCATCGTCGTCGGCCTCACCAATGCCGCCTTCCGCAATCTCGGGCCGATCTACGCCCACGACATCGGCCTGTCGGTGACCGCCATCGCCAGCTTCATGAGCGCCGGCATCGTCGGCGGCGTGGTGCTGCAATATCCGCTCGGCATCTATTCTGACCGGCTCGACCGTCGCCTCGTCATCCTCGTCGCCACGTTCGGCTCGGCGCTCGCCGCGCTGTACCTCGCCTTTTTCGCCGGCGGCGACGAATGGAAGAACCTCGTCGGCATCTTCGTCTTCGGCGCCTTCGCCATGCCGCTCTATTCGCTCTGCTCGGCCCATGCCAACGACCATGCCGGCGAGGGCGAGCATGCGCTGGTCTCGGCCGGCATGCTGTTCTTCTGGTCCTGCGGGGCGATCATCGGCCCGCTCTTCGCCTCCATCCTCCTGCAGGTCTTCGGCCCGCAGGCGCTCTTCCTCTACACCGCCGTCGTCCTCGTCGCCTTCATGGGCTACACGGCGCTGCGCATCAGCGCGCGTCCGGCCGTGCCCGCCGGCGAAAGGCGCAGCCGCTTCCGCAACCTCCTGCGCACCTCCTTCTTCTTCAACAAGCTCGCCGCTTCCGAAAAGGACCGCAACGGCCCTCGCTGAGCCTGCGGCAATCTGGTCGCGACGCGCTTATTGATGAGCGCCGCGCTCAGGTTTAGAAGCGAAGGACGCACCGGAGGGACCGCCATGCTGACACGCCGCACGCTGTTGAGGAGCACTCTTGTCGCCGGGGCCTATGCCGGCGGTCTCGGGCTTGCCGGCCGGCTCGGCGGCATCGCCAGCGCTCAGGCCGCGATGCCGCTCGTCGCGCGCCGCACGGACGCGCTGATCACCGACAAGGGGCCGACGCGGGGCGCCATGACCTATGGCGATGCGGAAATCCCGCCGGTGCTGCGCATGCGCCGCGGCGAGCGCTTCAACCTGCGCCTCGACAACCGGCTCGACGAGCCGACGACGGTCCACTGGCACGGCCTTCGCATCGACAACGCCATGGACGGCGTGCCCTTCCTCACGCAGCCCTATGTCTATGGCGGCGACGGCTTCGACTATGCCTTCACCCCGCCCGATGCCGGCACCTTCTGGTACCACCCCCATTGCAACACGCTGGAGCAGATGGGCCGCGGCCTTGCCGGCCTCGTGGTCGTCGAGGACCCGTCCGATCCCGTCTTCGACGCCGAGATCGTGCTGAACCTGCGCGACTGGCGGCTCGGCGGCGACGGGCAGTTCATCGCCCAGTTCAAGCCGCGCGACGCCGCCCGCGCCGGCACCTTCGGCACCGTGCGCACCGCCAACTGGCGCCAGGCCCCGCAATACGATGCGCCGGCCGGCGGCCTCGTGCGCCTGCGCCTTGCCGCGACGGATGTCACCCGCATCCTCGCCATCGTCGTGGAGGGCGCGAAGGCCGAGGTCATCGCCGCCGACGGCAACCCGGTGGCCGAGCGCTTTGCGCCCGATCACCTGCTGATCGGCCCCGGCCAGCGCCTCGACCTCGTGCTGCGCATGCCCGATGCGGAAGGCGCCGTGGCCGCGCTCAAGGACCTGCGCGGCACCAGGCCCGCCACGCTCGCCACCTTCCGCGCCGCCGGCGCCTCGCTGAAGCGCGACATCCGCGGCCTGCCGGCACTCGCCCCCAATCCGCTGCCCGAGCCGGACCTTTCCGCCGCGACCGAAATCCCCTTCGTCCTCAGCGCCTCGGCGGAGGAACGGCCGAAGGACGGCATCTGCGGCTCGCTCGGCTACAATTTCTGGGCCATCAACAAGGTGCCGTGGGCGGATGACAACGGCGACCCGACCGCCCCGCTCGCCGAGATGAAGACCAGCCGCACCTATATCTTCAACGTCGAGAACCCGACGCCGCAGGTCCATCCGCTCCACCTGCACGGCCTCGTCTTCCGGCCGATGAACTCGAACAAGCAGGCGATCCGCCCGCATTTCTCCGACACCTATCTCATCCTGCCGGACGAGAAGGTGCAGCTTGCCCTCGTTGCCGACAATCCCGGCGACTGGGTCTTCCACTGCCACATCATCGAGCACCAGAAGACCGGCATGACGAGCTACATACGGGTGGCGTGACAGGTTAACTCTTGTCATCGGAAAAATATGGCCTATATTCTTTCTCATGAAAGGAGATCAGGCCATGCAGCGCAAACCCGTCCCGCAAGCCGATGCCGAAGGCGTCGTGCTCACCAAGGCAGCCGTCCGGGCGGCGGAGCGGCTGGGGCTGACGGCCCGCATCCTGTCGGCGGTCATCGGCGTTTCGGAAGCGACGGTCTCGCGGCTGAAGCGGCAGGACGTGCTCCTGGAGCGCGGCACCAAGCCCTTCGAACTGGCCGTGCTGCTCGTGCGCCTTTTCCGCTCGCTCGATGCCATCACCGGCGGCGACGAGGGTGTCGCCCGCGCCTGGATGACGGCGCAAAACGCCGCGCTTCGCGCCCGTCCCGTCGACCGCATCGTCTCCGTTTCCGGCCTTGTAGATGTCCTTGCCTATCTGGACGCCCGCCGCGCTCTCGTCTGAGGCGCGGCCCTTTGCGGGCCCCGTCTGGCGGTTCGTCGAGGCGCAGCACCGCGTCTCGACGCTGAAGCTCGTCGATACGCTGGACGAGCAGGCGCTGCTGGAAGACCTGCTGGAGGAGAGCAAGCCGGTCCTGCCGCCCGAATGCGCCGGGCTCGACTATCTGCTGGCCACCCCCTTCCGCTACGGCGCCGTCTATCCGCACGGCTCGCGCTTCCGCCGGGCAGGGCGCACGCTCGGCGTCTACTACGCGGCGCTGACGGTGGAGACGGCGCTCGCCGAAATGGCCTTCTACCGCCTGCTGTTCTTTTCCGAATCGCCGGCAACGCCGCTTCCGGGCAACGCCGCCGACTACACCGCCTTCTCGGCCGCCGTCGCGACGGACAAGGCCATCGACCTCACCCTGCCGCCGCTCGATCGCGATGCCCCGCACTGGACGCACCCGACCGACTACGCGGCCTGCCAGTCGCTGGCCGACGGCGCGCGGCAGGGCGGCATTTCCGCCATCCTCTACCGCTCGGTGCGCGATCCCGCCCCCGGCACCAACATGGCCCTCCTGACGGCCGCCGGCTTCGCCGAGCCGCGGCCGGTGGAACGCCAGACCTGGCGCATCCGCCTCTCGCCCCTCGGCGTGCAGGCCCTCTGCGACCACCCGCCAAGACGCATCGGCTTTTCCCGCGAGGACTTTCGCGGGGACCCGCGGATCGGGTGAGGCGGGCATCGTCGCTATGATGCAAGACGTGCCGCCCGGACTCTCCGCGAAAAGCGAAACTTGGCTTCCCGGCGGGACGTGACGTTCAGGTTGCAGGCAAACGCGTCCATCCCTGTACACCCCCCCTCCGTCGCCATGGTCTCCCGCCCGACATACCTCCGCCGTCGTCATCGTCGGGCTTGACCCAACCATCCACGCCCCCGGGTGTCGCGTGGGTCCTCGGGGCGAGCCCGAGGATGACGGAGGAGAGGGGGCGGACTTTGCCGGCAATCCAAGTTGCCTTTCGTTTCCGCCATTCGAGACAGAACCCGCCCCACCCTCACTGCTGAAAGGAAAGCATCTCCTTACCACCTTCTCCCCAGCGGGGAGAAGGTGCCGGCAGGCGGATGAGGGGGGTGCCGAAGGCAGGAAGGAAACGTCACTCCGTGCCGCGCCCCCTCATCCGACCCTTCGGGCCACCTTCTCCCCGAGGGGAGAAGGGAGGAGGAGCAACGTCGAGTTCCATGGGCGGCAGCCTGCCCCTGCCGGTCCCGCTCACGCCAGCAGCGCCGTCTCCTCAAAAAAGTCCTCCGGCCCGTCCACCTCGACCAGCCGCCGCCTCTCGATCAGCCAGAACCGGTTCGCCACCGCCCGCACGAAGGCGCGGTCGTGCGAGACGAAGAGGCAGCTTGCCTCCTGCGCCGTCAGTTCCCGCTCCAGCGCCTCCTGCCCCTCGATGTCGAGATGGTTGGTCGGCTCGTCGAGCAGGTAGAAGTTCGGATTGGTAAGCCGCAGCACCAGCATGCCGAGCCGCGCCTTCTGCCCGCCCGAGAGCTGCCCGACCGGCCGCCCCTGCATCTCCAAGGAAAAGCCCGCGCCGGCAAGCAGGCTGCGCGCCCGCTGGTCGCCGACGTCGAAGCGGTGGAGGATCGTGCCATGCGGCGTTTCCTCATCGGAAAGGTCGGCCAGCCCCTGGTCGCCATAGCCGAGCACCAGCGAGGGCGTCGGCTTGATGCCGGGCTCGCCCGCGCCCTCGATCGCCTGCCGCAGTCGCCGCACCAGCCGTGTCTTGCCGGTGCCGTTGAGACCGAGCAGCGCGATACGGTCGCCCTGGCAGATGAATTTTTGGCCCGTGCGGAAAAGGAGCGTGCCGTCCGGCGTCTCCACCGCGGCATCCTCCAGCGTCACCAGCACCTTGGCATGGGTGCCGCGATTGGCGAGGCGGATCGCGCCGGCCGAACGCTCCAGATGCGCCGGCTTGGCCGCCTCCTCGATCCGCTCGGCCCGGGCCTTGAGCTGCCTGGTCTTGACCACCAGCAGGTCGCTGCCGGAATTGATGCCGATATTGTTGAGCTTGGCCGCCTGCTGGCGAAGCTGCTGGGCGGTCTTCATGTCCTTCTCGAAGCGCCGCTCCTCCGCCGCATCCGCCTCGTCCAGCGCCGCCCGGGCGCGGGAATAGGGCAGCGCGAAGAGCTGTGAGCGCTCGGGGCGCAGGAAGAGCGTGCGGTTCGTCACGGCATCGAGGAAGGCGCGGTCGTGGCTGGAGAGGACGACCGGCATGTCGCGCGGCAGCGTGGCGAGCCAGTTTTCCAGCCTGGCGATCTTTTCCAGGTCGAGATGGTTGGTCGGCTCGTCGAGCAGCAGCACGTCCGGCTCGCCGACGCGCACGCGCGCGACGAGTGCGATGCGCTGCCATCCGCCGCTCAGCGCCGCCATTGGCCGCTCGCGCAGCGCCTCGGGCACTTCCAGCTCCTCCAGCGTCACGTCGGCGCGCCAGCTTTCGCTCTCCTGCTGCTCGGGCGAGAGCGCGCCCAGCACCGCCTCGCGGAAGGTGAGCCTTTCGAGGCCGGCAGGAAGGTTCTGCTCCATATGACCAATGGTGAGGCCGCGGGCGCGGGTGATCTCGCCCGTCGTCGGCTCGAAGGCGCCGGTGATGCATTTCAGCAGCGTGGACTTGCCGCGTCCGTTGGCGGCGACGAGCCCGATGCGGTCGCCGGCGGCGATGGAGAGGTTGAGATTGGCAAAAAGCTCGGTGGACAGCGTGACGCCGAGCGCACGAATATTGATGAGCGACATGGAAATTCTCTGGTCTTCATGGCCCGCGCGGCGCGGCGTCAGCCGTCAGGCACGCGAAAGGGCAGGGAGGTTGATGCAGGCGCAAGGCCGCATCGCCGGATAGGGCAGACCAGAGAGAAAGTGTGTTCGTTCCGATCAGCCCTGCAAACGCATTTGCAGGGCAAGATCAGGGCCATGGGTGCGATGTGGCAGGAAGCCGGACTTCACGGCACAGCCCTCTCTTGTGTGTTGCGAACGGGGTATGGGTAGCATCGGATGCGGCCATTGGCAACGCCGCCCCTCATCCCGCCGCCGCGACCTCCACGCGGGAGGCGAGGCCAGCGCCTATGGAATTCGACGCTGTCCCGTTCCCCTTCTCCCCGAGCGGAGAAGGTGCCGGCAGGCGGGTGAGGGGCTATCGCGACCCCTACCGCCGCAGGCTCCCCAATATTCCCCGCACCAGCGCCCGCCCGAGCGAGGAGGCCACGGTGCGGGCGACCGACTTCATCGCCGCTTCCGCCACCGTCTCGCGCTGGTAGCCGGCGCGGGGCTTGGCCTGCTTGTTGGGGGCGGAAGAGGCGGCCGGTTCCTCGTCGCCGAAACCGGGAAGGGTCCAGCGGCCGCCGCCGGAGGTGGGCTGGCTGGCCTGCTGGTCGGCCTGCGCCTGCGCGGCGGCGGCGTCAGCCGCCTTCTTGGCGCGGGCCATCAGGATCTCGTAGGCCGATTCGCGGTCGAAATCCTCGTCGTAGAGGCCGGCGACCGGGCTGACCTTCATGATGTCCTGCCGCTCCGCATCCGTGATCGGCCCGAGCCGGGAGGCCGGCGGGCGGACCAGCGTGCGCTCGACCATCGAGGGCGCGCCCTTGCCTTCGAGCGTGGAGACCAGCGCCTCGCCCGTGCCGAGCTGGGTGATCACCTCGGCGCAGTTGAAGTCCGGGTTCGGACGGAAGGTGTCGGCGGCGGTCTTCACGGCCTTCTGCTCGCGCGGCGTATAGGCGCGCAGCGCGTGCTGCACGCGGTTGCCGAGCTGGGCGAGCACGGTTTCCGGCACGTCGAGCGGGTTCTGCGTGACGAAATAGACGCCGACGCCCTTGGAGCGGATGAGGCGCACGACCTGCTCGACGCGCTCGGTCAGCACCTTCGGCGCATCGTTGAAGAGGAGATGCGCCTCGTCGAAGAAGAAGACCAGCTTCGGCTTTTCCGGATCGCCCACTTCCGGCAGCACCTCGAAGAGCTCGGAGAGCATCCAGAGCAGGAAGGTGCCGTAAAGGCGCGGGTTCATCATCAGCTTGTCGGCGGCAAGCACCGAGATCGCCCCGCGCCCGTCATTGGTCGTGCGCATGATGTCGGAGATCTTCAGCGCCGGCTCGCCGAAGAACTGCACGGCGCCCTGCTGCTCGAGGATCAGCAGCTCGCGCTGGATCGAGCCGACGGAGGCCTTGGAGATGAAGCCGTACTGGTTGGACAGCGCCGAGGCGTTCTCGCCCATGTAGTTCAGCAGCGCCTGCAGGTCTTTCAGGTCGAGCAGCGGCAGGCCGCCCTGGTCGGCGATCTTGAAGGCGATGTTGATGACGCCTTCCTGCGCATCCGTCGCATTCATCAGGCGCGACAGCAGGAGCGGGCCCATCTCGGAGATGGTGGTGCGCACCCGGTGGCCCTTCTCGCCGTAGAGGTCCCAGAAGATGACCGGGAATTCCTGGAAATCGTAGGGCGCAAGGCCGATCTGGTCGGCGCGCTTCTGGAGAAAGTCTTTCGGCTCGCCCATGGCCCCGATGCCGGAAAGGTCGCCCTTCACGTCGGCGCAGAAGACGGGCACGCCCGCATTGGAGAAGCCCTCGGCGAGGATCTGCAGCGTCACCGTCTTGCCGGTGCCGGTCGCGCCGGTCACGAGGCCGTGGCGGTTGCCGAATTTCAGCTCGAGATATTCGGGCTTGTTGATCGTATCGTCCGGCTTGCGGCTGGTGCCGATATAGAGCTTTCCGTCCTGAAGAATGGGATCCGCCACGTTGAAACTCCCTGGCTGCCGGTCCTGCGATTCGTGGGCCAAGATGTCGCCCAGGCCATGTTTTCATTGAATCGTCTTCAACAGTTTATAAGGATAGTCCGGCAGGCAAACAACACGATTTCCGGGCCGCGCGGGATGCACGAAAGCGCGCCGGGGCAGCTTGAGTTTGCCGGCGAATTCATTTACCTTGACGTTAACGTCAATTCCCTCGGAGGATTTTCCATGAACGATCTCGTCACCCGCGTTGCCGATGCCGTCGGCATCGATGCCGCCCTTGCCGAAAAGGCGATCGGCATGATGCTCGGCTTCCTGCAGCGCGAGGCCGCCGACGGCCCGGTCGCCAAGATGATCGAGGCCATTCCGGGCGCCTCCGACCTCGTCGCCAAATACAATGGCGAAGGCGAGGGCAAGGGCCTGCTCGGCGGCCTGATGAGCGCCATCGGTGGCGGCGGCGTCATGGGCCTCGGCCAGCAGCTCATGAGCCAGGGCCTCGGCATGGGCGAGATCACCGGCCTTGCCAAGGAAACCATGGCGGTCGCCCGCGAACATGCCGGCAGCGACGTGGTCGACGAGGTCGTCGCCTCCGTGCCCGGCCTCAGCCAGTTCGTCTGAGATTGCCTTCGCCATCCCGCGCCCGCGCGGGATGGCCCGCCTCGCCTTGTCAGCGGGCTTTCAGCCATGCCCGCAGGCGGCCGCGCGCATTGGCATAGGGCGATGACGTGTTGAACTGGATCATCCTGCCCATCGTCCATTTCCCGTACCACGGGCGGCCGTAGAGCGCGGCATCCTCCGTCCGGACTATGGCGGCGACGATCCGCGCCTTGGCTGCATGGAGCCGCTCCACGAGCTGCGGATAGGGGATGTCCGCATAGTCGCCGTAGAATTTCCCGGCAAGCCTGCCCAGTTCGTTCCACTTGAAGCCCGTTTCCGGAAAGTCGATCGCCGCGCCGGCGGCGTCCCGCTCCAGCCATTTCAGGACCAGCTCGTTCCATCCGGTGAGGTAGGCGATGAGGTCGAAGGGGCTCATCTGCGTGCCCTTGGCATGCCCTTCCATCGTGCGCTCGTGGACGAGCGCCGGCGGCACCTCTTCCAATGTCTTATTCAGCTTGCGGAATTCCGTCTCGATCGCGGCCAGCAGTTCGTCTTGTCCTGTGGAACGGCCATGGCCCTAGCGTCTCCTCGAATAGATCAGCGCGGCCGTGAAGAGCGCAAGGCCGATGCCGACGGAGAGCGGGCCGGCCTCCGGCCCGCCCGCCTCCATGATGGTGCCGGTGACGCCGGAACCCGCGCCGCTGCCGGCGGCATAGGCGAGCGCGAAGGCCGCGCTGCCGGCCACCAGCATCGCCCCGTTGTAGCGCTCGCCCAGCATGGTGAGCGCGCAGGTATAGAGCGAGAAGGTGGCCGTGCCCATCAGCGCGAAGACGGCGAGGATCGCGACCTCCGATTTCATCGACGGCAGGATGAGGTAGCTCGCGGCCGCCACGGTGACGGCGGCAAGCGCCACGCGCTCGCGCGGCAGCCGGTCGAGCAGCATGCCGATGAAGGGCTGGGCGATCGCCGTCGGCAGGGCGAGCACGGTGACGCTGATCGCCGCGAAGGCTTCCGAATGGCCCATCTTCACGAAATAGACCGGCATGGCGGAAATCGCCGCGATGTCGGCGAAGCCGAAGGCGAAGACCATGCCGACCAGCAGCGGCGCGGCCCTGAAGAAGCGGAAGACGTCGCCCGTCGAGGACGGTTCCGGCACCGTCTTCGTCGAGAACATCAGCATGGCGGTCGCAAAGGCGACGATGGCGAGATAGACGGCCGTCATGGCGAAGCCGAGCCCGCCCTGGCTGCCGAGGAGCGGAATGGCGAGGGGACCTGCCGCAAAGCCCGCGCACATGCCCGCGCCGTAGATGCCGGAGACACGGCCACGCAGCCTGTCCGGGCAGGCGGCATTGAGCCAGGCTTCGCCGAGCATGAAGATGAGGCTGGCGAAGAAGCCGAGCAGGAAGCGCGCGCCGAACCACACGGCAAAGGAGGTGGAGGCGGCGAAGGTGGCAAGGCACAGCGAGCAGCCGACAAGGCTGGCGATGATCAGTCGGTCGGCCCGCCAGCGCGCGGTGAGGCTGCCGAGCAGCAGCGTCGAGGCGGCAAGCCCGCCGGCGAAGGCGAGCGCGTTGGCGCCGATCAGCGCCGGCGAGAAGCCGCGCGCCTCCAGCGTCAGCGAGATCAGCGGATAGGTGAGCCCCTGCGCCACGGAAAAGGCGGTGACGCCGAGAATGACGGCGGCAATGGCCGGCCAGTCCGGCGAAAAGACGGTCGGGGACGAGGTCTGCATGAAGGGGCTCCAGGCCGCCGATGGTGCGGCACCTCTCCTTACCCGGCCGGCGAGCCCTTGGGAAGCCGGGCCGGCGGGGCGGAACCGCCCACCGGGCATGTGGATAGCGGCGCATCGATAGGCTAGCGTCGAGAGGCGGCCTGCCGGAGGAGGTGAGTCCCATGCCGACACGGGTCGAAATCGTTCCTTACGATCCGGAATGGCCGTTGCATTTTTTGGAAGCCGAAGCAGATCTGAGAGGGCGGCTCGGGCCTGTCGTGCTGGCGGTGGAGCATGTCGGCAGCACGTCTGTTCCGGGCATGCCGGCCAAGCCCGTCATCGACATGGACGTCACATTGACGGGCTTGTCCGCCATTCCGGGCGCCGGCGAATGCCTTGTCGATGCGGGCTATGAACCGCGCGGAAACCGGTATGACGATGATGTCTGGGCGTTCCTGTTGAAAAGATCCGCGCCCGATCTTCGGGTCTATCTCTGCGCGCCGCGAAATCGAACGCATCGGCATCGCCTGCTGTTTCGCGATTACCTGCGCTGTAACGAGGATGCGGCCGGGGCGTATGCGCGCTTGAAGGAGCAGCTTGCAAAACGATTTCCATTCGATGGAGATCGCTACACATCGGAAAAGAGTGCGTTCATTCAGGAGATGGTGAGCAGGGCGCGGGCGCAGTTCCGATGACGACGTAGGGCGAGGGCCGGCGCCCGCGTCGGACAGAATGGTTTGTCCGGCTATGCCTTCACGGCGATGAGGAAAAGCCGCGGGAAGCGCAGCAGGAGCCGCCCGTCCGCCATCGGCGCATAGGCCCTGGCGATGCGTTTCTCGTAATCCCCCAGGAAGCCGTCGCGCTCCTGTGGCGGGATACGGTCGAGATAGGGCCGCAGCCCCGTCCCCTTCACCCATTCGACGATGGCCGCCGCATCGGCCATCGGATGGTTGTAGATGGTGTGCCAGACATCGACGCGCGCCGCCTTCGGCCCGAGCGAGTCGAAATAGGCGGCCGGGGCGGGCAGCGGCTTGCGGCGCGGCGTGCCCTCGGCAAAGGCGCTTTTCCACGAGCCGGCGAGCGCGCTTTCCTCCATCAGCAGATGCGAGGGTTCGGAAAGGTTGTCCGGCATCTGCACGGCCAGCACGCCGCCCGGGCGAAGCCCGTCCATCAGCCGCGCAAGCAGCGTCACATGGTCGGGCAGCCACTGGAAGACGGCATTGGCGAAGAGCAGGGCGGCCGCCTCGTGCGGGCGCCACTTCGCAAGGTCGCATTCGACGAAATCGACGCCCGGCAGGCGCGCCCGCGCCGCCTTCAGCATGTCGGCCGCATTGTCGACGCCGCGCACGCCCCGGCCGGGAAAGCGCCTGGCCAGAAGCTCCGTCGAATTGCCCGGCCCGCAGCCGAGATCGTAGACCGTGCCCGCGACGAGATCGGCCGGCACCTGGGCGAGAAGGTCTGCGGCCGGGCGCGTGCGCTCGTCCTCGAATTTCAGGTATTGCGCGGCGGACCAGGCCATTCACAGGCTCTCCAGCGAGGGCAGGATCAGGGCCGGGCCGAGGTCGAAATACTCGTCCGGCATGTTGGAGCGGTTGATCCAGACGGTGCGGAAGCCGAATTTCGTCGCCCCGGCAATGTCCCAGCGGTTGGAGGACTGGAAGGACACGGCGTTCGGATAGAGCCGGTAGTTCGTCGTCACCAGATCGTAGACCGCAGGCGCGGTCTTGTAGGTCTTCAGCGCATCGACCGAGAAGATGTCGTCGATGACGGTATCGAGCGCGGCATTCTTCACCGCAGAGGCGAGCATGGCGGGCGAACCGTTGGAGAGGATGGCGATATGCGCGCCGCGCTGCTTCAGCGCCTTCAGCACGGCCGGCACCTCCGGGTAGCAGTCGAGCTTCCAGTAGGCGTCGAGCAGCTTCTGGCGCAGCGCCGGGTCGACGCCGCCGATGCGCTGGAACGTGTAGTCCAGCGCCTGCTCGGTGAGCTGCCAGAAATCGGCATAGGCGCCCATCAGCGCCCGCGTCCAGGAATATTCGAGCTGCTTGGCGCGCCAGATCTCGGAGAAGATCTGGTAGTTCGGCCCCACGTCCCCCGCATGGCGCCGCACCGCCGCATGCACGTCGAACAGCGTGCCATAGGCGTCGAACACATAGGCGGCATGGGACATGGCGACGATTCTCCTGCGCTTTCGCCGGCGATTGGCGGCCATCGGGCGGTGAATGTCAATTGCCTGTCTTGCCACTCATCCCTCTGCCGGCACCGTCGCCCCGGCTGCCGGGCGAAGGCAGGGATGCAAGGCCTCTTTCCAGCCGCCGGCCTTTCGCGATGGAAGCCGGCAAGGGACGCTGCCGCAAGGGGATTTCCCGGTCCAGCCCCGCCCACCAACGTCATCCTCGGGCTTGACCCGGGGATCCACATGCGCGCGGCGTACCGGTGTATGGATGGTCGGGTCAGGCCCGACCATGACGATGGAGAAGACGAGCCTCTTGTGCCTTCTCGCTGCTTGCGGGGAGAGGGCCGCGGGCAGCGGGATAAGGGGGCGGCCGCCTTGCTCGCGACCCTCAGAACCGCGTGATCACGCTGATCCCGAGCTCCGTCGCCCGGTCCATCGCCATCAGCGCCGGCACGGCCTCCTCCAGCCCGATATGCCGACCGATCAGCTTCTGCGGCGCGAGCTTGCCGCTCTCGATCATCGAAAGCATGGCGTCGTAGCGCCAGGCCTGCATGCCGTGGCTGCCGTAGATCTCCAGCTCGTGGCCGATGACCTGCGCCATCGGGATCTGCGGCGTCGCATGGTCGGCCAGCATCAGGCCGACCTGCACATGCCGCCCGCGCCGGCGCAGGTTCTTTATGGAATTGAAGCAGGTGACGGGCGAGCCCAGCGCGTCGACGGAAGCATGCGCCCCGCCGCCGGTGATCTCCCGCACCGCCTCGGCGACATCGCAGACCGCGCGGGCATCGATCGCCGCGACCGCGCCCATCTTCCGCGCGAAGTCCAGCTTCTCGGGGGAAATGTCGATGGCGATGGGGTTCGCTCCCAGCGCGGCGGCGATCATGATGGCGGAAAGGCCGACGCCGCCGCAGCCATGCACCGCCACCCATTCCCCGCCCGTCACCCGCGCCTGGTCGACCACCGCGCGGAAGGAGGTGGCGAAGCGGCAGCCGAGGCTGGCGGCCGTGGCATAGTCGATGGCGTCCGGCAGGTGCACGAGGTTCTGGTCGGCATGGTCGATGGCGACATATTCGGCGAAGGACCCCCAATGGGTGAAGCCCGGCTGGAACTGTTCCTCGCAAACCTGCTGGTTGCCCGAACGGCACTCGCCGCAATGCCCGCATCCGGAGACGAAGGGCACGGTCACCCGCTCGCCCTCGCGGAAGCGGGTCACGGCCTTGCCGACCGCCGCCACCGTGCCGGCGAGCTCGTGCCCCGGCACATGCGGCAGCTTGATGTCCGGGTCATGCCCCATCCAGCCGTGCCAGTCGCTGCGGCAGAGCCCCGTCGCCTCCACCTTGATCACCACGCCGCCGGGTGTCGGCGCCGGGTCCGGCAGGACCCGGATATCCGGTTTCGCTTCAAAGGCTTCGTAGTACATCGCGCGCATGGCCGTCTCCCTTTCCGCCTGTATCGCACGCGCCCGCAAGGCCCTCAACCGCGCCATCCATGATAAGACCTGATGCATCCATTCAACATCTTGAATGGACAAGCGGCGCGCTCTGGCGGAAGGCAATTGCGACTTGACCGCAAAGCCCGGTCGGGCCTTGATGGGCCAGAAGGAGTAGAAAAATGCCAGTCGATACTTCACCACGCACGACGACCTGGACCTTCGTTGACGGCGAATGGATTTCCGGCAACCCGCCGCTCATCGGCCCGACCTCGCATGCCATGTGGCTCGGCTCGACCGTCTTCGACGGCGCACGCTGGTTCGACGGCATCGCGCCGGACCTCGACCTGCATTGCCGGCGCGTCAACCGCTCCGCCGAGGCGCTGGGACTTGCGGCGACCGTCTCTTCGGAAGAGATCGAGGCGCTCGCCCTCGAGGGCGTCCGCAAGTTCGACGGCAGGACCGCGATCTACATCAAGCCGATGTACTGGGCCGAGCACGGCTCGTCGATCAGCGTCGTCGCGCCGGATGCGGGCTCCACCCGCTTCGCGCTCTGCCTGTTCGAGGCCTCGATGGGCGATCCCAAGGCCGGCTCCTCGCTGACCCTCTCGCCCTTCCGCCGCCCGACGGTGGAATGCATGCCGACGGATGCCAAGGCCGGCTGCCTCTACCCGAACAACGCCCGCATGCTGGTGGAGGCCCGCAGGCGCGGCTTCGACAACGCACTGGTACGCGACATGCTGGGCAACGTCGCCGAGACGGCCTCCTCCAACATCTTCATGGTCCGCGACGGCGTGATCTTCACCCCGGCCGCCAACCGCACCTTCCTTGCCGGCATCACGCGCAGCCGCGTCATCGGCCTGCTCAGGGACGCGGGCTTCGAGGTGATGGAAACCACGCTCACCCCCGCCGACTTCGCCGCCGCGGACGAGATCTTCACCTCAGGCAACTATTCCAAGGTCGTCCCCGTCACCCGGCTGGAGGACCGCGACCTCCAGCCCGGCCCCGTCACCGCCAAGGCCCGCGACCTCTATTTCGACTGGGCGCATTCGAACGGCGACGCGTGAACGAAGGGCCGGCCTTCGGGCCGGCTTTCGGCCCTCGGCTCAAGGCCGAGGGTGCCGGAGGGTCGCCCCCCAATCGAACGGTGCTGCACGGCTACCTGCCTTCAATGGCACCCTTCCTCTCTCTCTCTCTCTCTCTCTCAACCGGTCTGCCTCTCCGTCGTCATCCTCGGGCCTGACCCGAGGATCCACAATCCTCTGTGCGTGGGTGGACGACGGTCGGGGCAAGCCCGACCATGAGGCTTCAGGGGATGCTTTCCCTGAAGACGGCGAGAGGAATACAAGAAGGCGCACCTCCGTGAGGGGCTCCTATTCCTGCCCCGCAGGATCCTGCGTGGTGTTGTCACCGGTCTCCGCGCGCTTCTTGGCGGTCGCCTCGCGCTCGCTCTCGCGCACCACATGCAGGAATTCCGCGGCGATCGGCGGGGAGACCTCCACCGTCTGCTTCTGCTTGTCGTAGATGCAGACGTAGGTGATCTGGCTCTTCGATTCCGGCGAGAGTCCCTCGATGGCGGCGATGCCGAAGGATTGCGTACCGGTCGGCTCGACGAAGACGTTGGGCGTGCCGAGCGCTTCCGGCAGGCTGGCAAGGCAGCTTTTCTCCACATCCGCGCGGAATTCTTCCCAGGCATCCGGGGAGGAGGCGTGCACCATGGGGGTGGCGAGAAGGACTGCCATTAAGGCGAGGGGGATGGCGCGCATGAAGGGGCTCCGTGCTGGTGGGACGAGACGGAAACGGCGCGAATCGCCGACAGGTTCCGCCCGCCCTTGATCTGACAGGCGAAACAGGAAGGATTTTGCCGCATGTCAGGAAAATTTGGAAGGCGGGCGGTTGCCTCTTCCGGTTGCCGCTCCTATGTTCCGCTCACGGATTTCCTTCACAAAATTCCGTCGCCAGAGCAATTCCAGCACCGCCCGGGAAACCGGCCCGCCTTCGGAATTGCGGCAAACAAAGAGGAGACACCATCATGGCTTTCGAACTTCCGCCGCTTCCCTACGATTACGACGCACTCGCCCCCTTCATGTCGCGCGAGACGCTCGAATATCACCACGACAAGCACCACAAGGCCTATGTCGACAACGGCAACAAGCTGGCGGAGGAAGCAGGCCTTGCGAACCTCTCCCTCGAAGAGATCGTCAAGAAGTCCTACGGCACCAACCAGGGCCTCTTCAACAATGCCGGCCAGCACTACAACCATCTCCATTTCTGGAACTGGATGAAGAAGGGCGGCGGCGGCAAGAGCCTGCCGGGCGCGCTCCAGAAGGCCATCGACAGCGATCTGGGCGGCTATGACAAGTTCAAGGCCGATTTCGTCGCCGCCGGCACCACGCAGTTCGGCTCGGGCTGGGCCTGGCTCTCCGTCAAGGACGGCAAGCTCGCCATCTCCAAGACCCCGAACGGCGAGAACCCGCTGGTCCACGGCGCGGACCCCATCCTCGGCGTCGACGTGTGGGAACACTCCTACTACATCGACTACCGCAACGCCCGTCCGAAATACCTCGAAGCCTTCGTCGACAGCCTGATCAACTGGGACTACGTCCTGGAGCGTTACGAAGCCGCAACGAAGTAAGCCTCCGGCTTGCCGATTACGCAAACCCCGGTCGGAAACGGCCGGGGTTTTTGTTTGGCGAGCCTTCTCTCCGTCTGCCGAAAAGGAACGGGTTATCCAATTCCGCCCGAATGTGTGATATTGTGCTGGCATGTACACAAACCAGTACCGAGGCCACCCATGAGCAGCACGACGATGACGATCCGCGTCAGCACCGACACCAAGGAAAAGCTCGACAGGCTGGCGGCGGACACGCGCCGCAGCCGCTCCTTCCTCGCCGCCGAGGCGGTTTCGGCCTATGTCGCCAGGGAGCTGGCGATCGTAGAGGGCATCGGCGAAGGCCTTGAGGACGTTCGCAACGGGCGGACGGTTTCGCATGAGGAAGCCATGTCCGAACTTGCCTCCGCGATCGATACGGCTGAGCGCGACCGGTCGTGAAGCGTCCCGTCCGATGGTCCCGCGCGGCCCTCGATGACCTGAAGCAGCAGGTCCGCCACATCGCGAAGGACGATCCCGCAGCGGCACGCTCGGTTGTCGCGCGGATCGATGCGGCGGCGGTCCTTTTGGGCGAACGCGCCGTCGGCCGGTCGGGCCGGGTCGGCGGCACCTACGAGAAATCGGTGAGCGGTCTTCCCTATGTTCTCGCCTATTGCATGGAGATGGCCGAGGGGCGGGAGACCCTGTTCATTCTGCGCGTCATCCATACCGCGCGGCAATGGCCGCGCGAGGAATGGCCGGAATAAGGCAATTCCAGCAAAGTGCATCGCGGGCTCTGCGTCCGGAATGCGTGAAACGCTTAGGAACCCGCCGCCCGGTTCTCCGCCCAGCCGGAAATCCAGATCTGCCGCAGCCCGTCGCCTTCGCCGCGAAAGTGCCCGCCCGTCGCTTCGCAGGCCTCCACCCGGTCCGCGCGGAAATTGCGGATGGCCCGGCGCAGCTCGCACCAGGCGACGATGTTCGCGGTTTCAGAATAGTAGATGAGCGCGATGGGGCGGATGGTGCGCTCGGTGGCGCGGGCATATTCGTCGCGGTAGTCGATGAGCAGCTTCTCCTCGTCGCGGATCGCCCGGCGCACCGTGGCAAGGTCGATGCCGTCGGGCTGGCGCGGCGCGGTACCCCAGGCGTGCAGCGCGCGGGCGGAAAGCGTCTGGCGCAGCGGCGGCGGCACGGCGCCGGCGATCTTCTCGCCCACCCTTCTGGCGGCCGCCTTCAGTTCCGCGTCCCCCGCACGCTCCAGAAGGGCTAGCGCCAGCACCACGGCCTCCGTCTCCTCGATGGAAAACATCAGCGGCGGCAGGTCGAAGCCGGGACGCAGGATATAGCCGATGCCCCGCTCGCCCTCGACGGGCACGCGCATCGCCTGCAGGGCGGCGATGTCGCGGTAGATCGAGCGCACCGTCACCTCCAGCCGTTCGGCGATCTCGGCGGCGGTCACCGGCTGGCGGGCGAGCCTGAGGATCTGGATGATCTCGAAGAGCCGGGATGCCTTGCGCATGGTCTTCTCCGTCACAACTGACACATCCCTGTCAGTTGGCCTTCGCTATATCACGCCTCAAGCGCTTGAAACGAAAGGCAGCATAGGGCTGCCGCGCGGCAAAAGGCAACGGCCAACTGACATGACCTACAGCGAAAACCTCTGGCTCTTCTTCCTGCTCGTCTCCGGCATCGTCATCGTGCCGGGCATGGACATGGTCTTCGTGCTGGCGAGCGCGCTCTCCGGCGGCCGCAGGGCTGGGCTCTCGGCGACCTTCGGCATCATGGTGGGCGGGCTGGTGCACACGCTCTATGCCGCCCTCGGCGTCGGCATGCTGCTGCATTTCGCGCCGAAGCTCTTCAACGGGCTGCTGGTCGTCGGCGCGGCCTATGTCGCGTGGATCGGCTGGCAGCTCTTCCGCAGCTCCATCGTCATCGGCGACGTCGGCCATCTCGACAGGCGCGGCCTTGCCACGCGCTTCCGCCAGGGCGCGCTGACCAGCCTCATGAACCCCAAGGCCTATCTCTTCATGCTCGCCGTCTTCCCGCAGTTCCTGCGCCCGGAATTCGGCCCCCTCTGGCGCCAGACGCTCGTCATGCTGCTGATGATCTGGGCGGCCCAGCTTGCCGTCTACGGCGGCCTCGCGCTCGCCGCCGCGCAAAGCCGCGACGCGCTGGTCGGCAGCCCCGCCGCCACCCGCCTCATCGGCCGCGCCGCGGGCGTGCTGCTCGTCGTCATCGCGGCGGTCACGGTCTGGCGAGGCTGGGGGACGGTTTGAGGTCTTCGACAGGTGCCGCGGACCCGGCCGCGAACAGGCGCTTCAGTGCGATGTGCAGGACAAGCACGACCAATATGGAAGTGTAGCCATCGATCAGATAGTGCCAGCCGAGGAGGTTGCCAAGTACCGCCCAGACGAGAGCGAAGCCGAGGCAGTAGCGCAGGCGGACGGCGCCCCTTGCGCGCAGCACGATGAAGAAGATCGGGACGAAGGCAAAGGCGGTCCAGGCGACGGAATAGTTCCATTCCAGAATGGACAGGATGTGCGGATTGCCGAAGAGCGCCATCAGCCGCGGCCCGGGATCGACGCCTCCGAAGAGCAGGGCATCCAGGTCGGCCTGCGCGCGGTCATAGGGGAAGCCGCCCCGCATGGCCGGCATCAGCGTCTTGAACGTCGTGAACGAGCCCATGAAGAGGATGAAGGAGCCGAAGACGGCGGCGGCGCCGGCCAGATGGCCGAGCAGCGCGGGCGTCGGCAGCGTCATCCAGGCGAGCGGCGCTTTCGGGTTGCGGAACACGCCGGTGACGAGCTTGTCGAGGAGGAGAATGGCCGGGAGCCCCAGGAAATAGACCGGCCCGAACTGCGCGGCATATTGCCGGTAGGCCGTTGCCGTGAAATCGGCACGCCAAGTGAGGATGCCGATGACCAGCGCCGCATGCGCGAGCACGAAGGCGTGGAAGGGCAGCATCTGCCGCAGGTCGGCGGACAGGGTCTTGAGGAATGCGTTCCGCATGCTGGTGGGCCTCGGACCGGCAATGTGTCGATGACCGAGTTGTGCTTACAAAAGATCAAGAAACGTTAAAGATGCAGCCGCCCGTGGTGTGCGGCGCACGGCCGGCATCAAAAAGATTTTACTATCGTGGATTTTCTAAAATGCAATCATGGCCGCGCATCGCAAATCGGCGGCGCGGCCCGGGCCCGCCGCCAGAACGGGAGAACTCCATGAAGTTCAGGATTTTGGCGGCAGCGGCCGCGCTTTCGATCATCGGCGCGGGCTTCGTCGCGGCGGCGGACGAGCCGCAGGTTGTCCGCCAGGAGATGATGAAGAAGGTGGGCGGGGCCATGGGCGCGCTTTCCGGCATCGCCAAGGGCGAGAAGCCCTATGACGCAGAGGTTGTCAAGGCGTCGCTGACCACGATGAGCGAGGTCGCCAAGGCCTTCCCCGACCAGTTCCCGGCCGGCTCCGAGACGGGCCACGACACGGAAGCCAAGGCGACGATCTGGGAACAGATGGACGACTTCAAGGCGAAGTCCGCCAAGCTCGGCGAGGCCGCCGATGCCGTGCTCGCCAGCCTGCCGGCGGACCAGGCCGCGGTCGGCGCGGCGCTCGGCGCGATCGGGCCCAATTGCGGCGGCTGTCATGAGGTCTACCGCGTCAAGAAATGATCGCGGTGGACCGGACGATCCCCGAAAACACGCAACACCCTCCCGGCGCGAACCGCCGGGGTGGTGCCCATATTCAGGCGCTGCGGCGGGAGCGGTCCGGCGACCGGTTGAAGACGCTCCAGCGAGGGACGGGCTCATGGCATTCGGAAGATTTCTTGGCGGCATCGTCGTGATAGGCGCGCTCGGCGCCGGCGCGTTCCTTTTCCTGACGGCGCCGGAACGGTTGCCGGCCGAGACCTGGGCCACGGCAGGCGAGCCGGACCTTGCCAATGGCGAGCGCCTCTTCCATGCGGGCGGCTGCGCGAGCTGTCACGCGGCGCCGGGCGCGCCCGACGACCAGAAGCGCGTGCTGGCCGGGGGCCTTGCGCTGAAAAGCCCGTTCGGCACCTTCCACGCGCCGAACATCTCGCCCGACGAGACGGCGGGCATCGGCGCCTGGACGCTGGCCGAATTCGGCGATGCCATGAAGCGCGGCACCGGCCGCAACGGCGAGCATCTCTATCCTTCCTTTCCCTACGCCTCCTACGCGCGCATGACGGTGACGGACGTCCGCGACCTCTACGGCTACCTGAAGACCCTGCCGAAGAGCGGCAATGTCGCGCCGGAGCACGAGCTGCCGTTCCCCTTCAACATCCGCCTGGCGCTCGGCGGCTGGAAGTTCCTCTACCTCAACGAAGCGCCGCGCGTGGACCTCGCCAATGCCGACGAGACCGTGAAGCACGGCCAGTACCTCGTGGAAGGGCCGGGCCATTGCGGCGAATGCCACACGCCGCGCGACATGCTGGGCGGGCTGAAGACGGACCAGTGGCTCGCCGGCGGGCCGAACCCGGAAGGCGAGGGCCGCATCCCCGACATCACCCCCGTCGAGGGCCGCTTCGGCAGCTGGAGCGCGGGCGACATCGTCAACTACCTCGAAACCGGCTTCACGCCGGAATTCGACAGCGTCGGCGGCGCGATGGTCTCCGTGCAGAAGAACATGGCGCAACTGCCGAAGGAAGACCGCGAGGCGATCGCCGCCTACCTGAAGGCGATCCCGGCGCGGTGAGATTCGGGGGCGGGGGCTGGCGGTTGCGGCGAGGCTTGACGGTTCGGCGGAGCTTGAACGCCCGGTCGACGGAACGCTCTGCGAGCCGGAACGTTCGGCGGGCCTAAGCGCCCGGCAGGCCCGATGCCCGGTGGGCCTGACGCCCCGTGCGCCTCAACGCCGCGTAGGCCTCAACGCCGTGTAGGCCTCAACGCCGTGTAGGCCTCAACGCCGTGTAGGCCTCAACGCCGCGTAGGCCTGAACGCCCCGTGGGCCTGGACGCCCCGGCGCCTTACGCGAGCGGCATCCTCTCTGGCACCGTGACGGGACACCCAACTCTCCTTTGTCATCCTCGGGCTTGACCCGAGGATCCATGCGTCACGGCACGGCCTGAGCTTGGGGCGTGGGTCCTTGGGTCAAGCCCGAGGATGACGATGGAGGGTGGGGAGGGGCAGCCTCCTGCCGCCGTGCAGGGCATGGCCGCCGCCAAGCCGGAATGCCCCCAGCCCAAGCCGGGATACCTTCAGGCTGGTGAAATGCCGCCAAGCCGCGACAATGCCGAAAAGTCGGTTGCTGCCGCCATCAGGCGGGGTGCTGAGGCCATCGGGTCCGGCATTTCCGCGCCGCGGTCGGCCGCTCCTGCCCGGGCCGGCGTGCGTTCCGCGTCGACCCGCCTCAACCCTCAGCCCTTTGCCGCCCCATGCTCATCCCCGTACATCGCCAGATAATCCCGCAGTTCCGCGGAGCCGAGCCCGATGGCCTCCAGGGTTTCGCGGGCGAAGGTGGCCGGCGCCGCGCCGGAGGCGGTGATGATGCCGCCGTCCAGCACCGCCTGCGGCTGGTCGCGGTAGTGCGCCGCGCCGCGATAGTCCGGCACGAGCTTGCCGAGCTGTCCGGAATAGTTGCCGGTATGCGCCCGCGTATCGAGAAGGCCGAGGCGGGCGAGCTCCAGCGTGGCGTCGCAGATCGCCGCCACCGGCTTGCCGGCCTCGACGAAACGCCCGATCGGGCCCGAAAGATCGGGCGCCGCGCCGGATTGCCAGATCGTGCCGCCGCAGACGACCAGCGCGTCGAAATCGGCGGGCAAGGCCGCTTGCGCCTCCCCGGCGGCTTTGACGGTGACGCCGCCGAGCGAGGTGACGTCCGCCCCGCCCGGCGTCAGCACCAGGGTCTCCGCCCCGCAGTCGCCGCGGGCCGTCGCCATCAGCAGGGCGCATTCCCAGTCCGCGTAGCCTTCCGTCAGCACGATTGCCAGTCGCTTCGCCATGCCGGCCTCCGTCGGTTCAGCCCAATGCCTGGATGTAGCGCATCCCCGTCACCGGACCAGCCCGGAAGTTCATCTGCTCGTAGAAGCGGTGGGCGCCGAAATTGCCGGTGGCCGCGCTCACCGAAAGGTAGCCGCAGCCGGCCATGCGGGCGTGTTCGCGCGCGCGGGAAACGAGATGGCGGCCGATGCCGTGGCCGCGATGGCCGTCGCGCACGAAGATCTGGTGCAGCTCCATGCCGCGCACGCCTTCCATGGCGCGGTACATCGGCACCATCAGCGCGTAGCCGATCAGCTTCCCGCCGGCTTCCGCGACGAGGGCGGTGATCCAGGGATGGGCGCCGAAGAGGTCGCGGTCGAGATCGACGGCGGTGATCCTCGCCGTGTCGCCGTGGCATTCGGCGTGCAGCGCGATCATGTCGAGGATCTGCTGCAGGTCGCCCTGGCGCGCGGCGCGGATGGTCAGCATCGGCGGGCGTTCGACGGCGTGGGGATCGAGCTTGATGACGGTATTCAGCATTTCGGGCTCCTTGGGTTTCGTGCCATCAGGTGCCCTAAAACAACAAAGCCGCCTGATGGCGGCTTGTTGACATGATCGAACAGCCGCTCCTTATCGGAACAGCCAAAAATACGTTGCGGCGATGTGCGTGCTCTTGATCATGGACGCGATATTCTCCCTTTCGCGCCGTTTGTCAATCGGCTTTCTCATGGGAAAGAAGAAGGATGAAGCGAAGGCTGGTCAGGCCTTCGCTTCGTCGTTGCCGGCGGCGGGTTGCCCTGCCGCGTTGCCGGCCTCAAGGGTGTCGTCGATGCCGAGCCGCTCCTTGATGGTGCGGCGGATCTCCTCCTCGATCGCCTCGCGCGCTTCCGGCGGCAGCTCTGCCAGGCTTTCCTCGGTGAGGCCCATCGATTCGAGCAGCTCCTTGCGCAGGCGCTCGACCGGGTTCATCTTCGAAAGCTCCATGAAATCGGACAGCAGGCCATCGCTTTCCCGTTCGGCCTTCTCCTGCCTGTTGACCCACAGCGCATGGGCAAGGCCGGAAGGCATGGCGGCGGAGGTCTCAACCGTCGGGATGTTGCGCTTCCACGCGCCGTCGCCATCGCCCATGCCGCTGGAAAGGCTGTCGCCGCCGGCGGCCGCGCGCGGCCGGCCGAGCGCATGGGCGGAAAGCATGCTGCCGTCGATCTTCATGAAAAAGGCTCCCCGATAGGATCTCGGGGAACCATTACCGGTTGCGCCTGTCGCGAGGCTTTCGCCGTCAGTCCTCGCCCTCCACGCGCCCGCCGGCCAGCCGCACGACATGGTCGCGCGGGGCGATCACGCTCCTGCGGTGCGTCACGGCGAGAATCGTCACGTCGCCGGCAAGGCTGCGGATATGCTGCATGATCTCCGCTTCCGTCGCCTCGTCCAGCGCCGAGCTCGCCTCGTCGAGGAAGAGGAATTGCGGGTCGGCATAGAGCGCCCGGGCGATGGCGATGCGCTGGCGCTCGCCGCCGGAGAGCTTCATGCCCCGCTCGCCCACCAGCGTCTCGAAACCGTCGGGCAGGGCCTCGATGAAGGGCAGGATCGCCGCCTTGTCGGCGGCGCGCAGCAGCCTCTCGCGGTCCAGCGGCCGGCCGAGCGCGATGTTGACGGCGAGCGTGTCGTTGAGCAGCGTCGGCTCCTGCGGCACGATGCCGACGGCGCCGTACCAGTCGCGCTGGGAGACGGCCGCAAGGTCCTCGCCGTCCACCGTGATCCGGCCGGCGGAGGGCGAGAGCGACTTCAGCGCCAGCCGCAGCAGCGTCGACTTGCCCGAGCCGGTCTCGCCGATGAGATAGGTGATTCGCCCGCGCTCGGCGAGGAAGTCGACATTCTCCACCCCGCGGCCGTTTTCATGGGCATAGGAGACGGTCTCGAAGGCAAGGCGCCCGTCCCGCGGGAAAAAGCCGCCGGGCGTCGCCGTGTCGGGTTCCTCCGGCGCGGCCCAGATGCGGGCGAGCGGCAGCAGCGAGGCCCGTGCGCGCACCACGTCGTCGAGCGCATGGCCGATCATCTCGAAGGGCAGGTTGAGCTGGAGTAGCAGCGTGTTGAAGAGGACGAGGTCGCCGACGCTGAGCTCGCCCGCCCGGTAGCGCGGCAGGAGCAGGAGGAAGGTGACGACGAATTGCAGCGCCAGCCCCGCGCCGAGCACCGCGCTGTAGCCGATGCGGCGGCGGCAGAAGGCGCCCCAGTTGTCACGCTCCTCGCGGGCCTTGTCGGCAAAGCGCGCCTGCATCCAGCCGTGGCTGCCGAAATGGCGCAGCGTCTCCATCGCCGCCATGGCGTTGCCGACGAACTTGGCGTTCTCCTGCCCGGCCTCGATGGCCGCGTCGAGGAAACGCCGCGTGCGGTGGTTGGCAAGGGCGGTGAGGGCGACGAAGCCGGTGCCGTAGACGAGGACGATCAGCACGACCTCGAAATTGATCGTCGCGCCCAGCATGGCGAGCGCCAGCACGATCTGCGTGGCGCCCGGAATGAAGACGATGAGGCCGAGCTGCACGAGCGTCATCAGCGCGCCCTGTCCGCGCCGCCGCGCGCCCTCGATCTCGGCCGGGTTGTGCTCGACGAAGAAGCCGGCCGTCTTCTTCAGCAGCCGGTCGAACAGGCTGGTGCTGGCAATGAAGCTGAGATTCTCCGCGCTCATGTAGGAGAGATACTGCACCATGTGCTGCATGGCCGCCGCGATGCCGATCAAAAGCGCATAGACGACGAGCCCGGCGGCCAGCCCCTCGGCGAGGCGGTCGGCGGCCATGGCGTCGACGAGGCGCGAGAAGAGATAGGGCGCGGCGACGGCCGAAACGGCCGAGAGGAAGACGATGACCGCGACCAGCGCCAAGAGGCCGCGCGAGGAACGCCAGTAATTGGCAAGGATGATCTTCACCGGCGCGGCGATCAGCCGCCAGTCGTCTTTCATGGCGAATCTCCCGGGAGGATGGGCAAGGCGCCATAATGGAAAGACCGGCGCGGAGAGGCAACCCCGCGCCGGTCTTTACTGTCTGCGGCGGCGACACCCTCAGGCCTGCCGGACATTTCCACAGGTTGGGGCGAACGCTTGTGGGAAGCCGTTTCCTCCACCCCCTTCTCCCCAGCGGGGAGAAGGTGCCGGCAGGCGGATGAGGGGGATGCCGAAGGCAGAAGGAAAAGACTCTCTGTGCCGCGCCCCCTCATCCGACCCTTCGGGCCACCTTCTCCCCGAGGGGAGAAGGGAAAAGCGGCAGCGTCGAGTTCCCTGAACGGCAGCCCCGCGTGGGAGGAGATGCCGGGCAGGGCCGGGTGAACCCTACGCCCCCTTACGGCAGCGTATAGGCGATCACGTAGTCCCCCGGCTTCGTGCCCACCGAGCCGTGGCCGCCGGCGACGATCAGCACATATTGCTTGTCGCCGACCGTGTAGGTCATCGGCGTTGCCTGTCCGCCGGCGGGAAGGCGGGCTTCCCAGAGCTGGCGGCCGGTCGTCACGTCATAGGCGCGCAGATAGTCGTCCACCGCCGCGCCGAGGAAGGCGACGCCGCCCTTGGTCATCATCGGGCCGCCGATGCCGGGCACGCCCACCTTGAAGGGCAGCGGCAGCGGCGTCATGTCCCTGACCGTGCCGTTCTTGTGCTTCCAGGCGATCTCGCCGGTGGCAAGGTTGGCGCCAGCGACATAGCCCCACGGCGGCGCCTGGCAGGGAATGCCGAGCGGGCCGAGGAACGGTCCCATATAGACGCCGTAGGGCGCGCCGTCGTTGCGGTTGAGGCCCTGCTCGGAACCCTTCTCGTCCTCTCCCTTCGGCGGCACCTGGTCGCGCGGCACGAGGCGCGAGGTGAAGGCGAGGTAGGTCGGCATGCCGAACATCACCTGCCGCTCGGGATCGACCGCGACCGAGCCCCAGTTGAACGTGCCGAAATTGCCGGGATAGACGATGGTGCCCTGCAGCGAGGGCGGCGTGTAGCGGCCCTCGTATTTCATCGACAGGAAGTCGATGCGGCACATCATCTGGTCGAACATGGTGATGCCCCACATGTTCTTCTCGGTCAGCGGATCGGGCATGAAGGTGAGGCCGGAGACCGGCTGGGTTGGCGCGGTGAAGTCCTCCGGGATCGCGCCGGTCGGGGCCGGCACTTCCTTGACCGGGATGATCGGCTCGCCGGTGCGCCGGTCGAGCACGTAGATGTCGCCCTGCTTGGTCGGGCCGACGAGGGCGGGAATGGTGTTGCCGTCCCTGGTGATGTCGACCAGCGCCGGCTGGGCCGGCACGTCCATGTCCCAGAGGTCGTGGTGCACGGTCTGGCGCACCCAGCGCACCGCGCCGGTCTTGATGTCGAGCGCGACGATGGAGGAGGAATATTTCTCCACATGCTCGCTGCGGCCCATGCCGAGCTGGTCCGGCACCTGGTTGCCGAGCGGGATATAGACGAGGCCGAGCGCGTCGTCATAGCTGAACACCGACCAGGAATTCGGCGAGTTGACGGTGTAGACCTGCCCCTCCGGCAGCGGCGTCGTCACGTCCGGATTGCCCGAATCCCAGTTCCAGATGAGGGCGCCGGAATTGACGTCGAAGGCGCGGATGACGCCGGACTGTTCCTGCGTCGAGTAGTTGTCGTTCACCGCCCCGCCGATGATGATCTTGCCGTCGGTGATGACCGGCGGCGAGGTGGAGTAGTAGTAGCCGGCCGGGTTATAGGGCATGCCCTTTTCGAGATGCAGCATGCCGTTGTCCGCAAAGCTGGTGCAGACGTCGCCGGTCTCAGCGTCCAGCGCGATCAGTCGGGCGTCGGACGTCGGCAGGTAGACGCGCGTGGCGCAGGCCGTGCCGGCGGTGGCGGCCGGATCGGCAAAATATGTCACGCCCCGGCAGGTCTGGTGCTGGCGGTCCGGGTTCATGCCGGAATTGGAATCGTACTTCCACTTCTCCTTGCCGGTTCCCGCGTCGAGCGCGATCGCCCAGTTGTGCGGCGTGCACATGTAGAGCGTGTCGCCGACCTTCAGCGGAGTCACCTGGTATGTGGTCTCGCCGACGTCGTCGGGCAGCTTCACGTCGCCGGTCTGGTACTGCCAGGCGACCTTGAGCGTGGAGACGTTCTGCGTGTTGATCTGGTCGAGCGGCGAATAGCGCTGGCCGTAGGGCGTGCGGCCGTACTGGTGCCATTCACCGGGCGGCACGTTGCCGCCGAGCGCGGGCGTGGCATTGGCCACCTCGCTCGGCAGGTTGCCGGCGATGTCGTGTTGATCCTGCGTCATCGAATAGCCGGCAACGACGATGGAGACGATGACCGCGACGGCGAGCGGCATTGCCGAGGCCGGGTAGGGGATGCCGGTGGGGCTGGCAAAGCCGAGCGGGCGGCGGATGGCCGGCAGCATCAGCCAGAGGCCCAGCAGTACGATGATGCCGCCGCGCGGGCCGAGCTGCCACCAGTCGAAGCCGACCTCCCAGATCGCCCAGCCGAGCGAGCCGAGGACGATGAGGGCATAGACCCAGAGCGCCGCGGCCGAGCGGCGGAACAGGAGCACGGCCGTGACGAGGAAGGCAAGGCCGGTAATGAGATAGTAGGGGCTGCCGCCGAGCGACAGCAGCCATCCGCCTCCGCCCGTCAGCACCAGACCGATGATGGTGATGACGGCGGCGGTAAGAGTTAGCAACATGATGGTCTCCGTTAGCGATGCCGGCCGGGGAGGAGGCCGACATGACGTCCGGCTCAAGGAGGGACGCTGGAGAAATTAGGGCGCAATCGTGACGCTTCAATGCGGGAGACGGTAACGCGGGAATTATCCGTGTGAAACCATGCTTTCGGTGCGCGATCGCGGCCGCATATGCCGTATCCTTTGCCACATCTTCCCGCTCGCGGGGGCGCGCCCGGGAATTCGGCGTTGCCATACTTCCCTTCTCCCCCACGGGGAGAAGATGCCGGCAGGCGGATGAGAGGGACGCCGATTGCAAGAGGGCCAGCTTCTCCCCGAGGGGAGAAGGGAATGGGGCAGCGTCGCGGATGGGGGAAAACGGTGCGGCATCTTTCCCGACGCCGTGCTTGCGGCCGGCAGGGCTGGGCAGGCCCGGGAGGCGGGCGGCCCGTTTCTCCTGCCCTTACGTCCCGCAGAAGGTTGCGGTCACTTCCTCGCCCGGCTTCGGCGGCTGCGCATAGGCGGAAAAGGCCGGCTGGTCCTCGTAGGGGCGGGCGAGCACGTCGTTCAGCGCTTCGAACAGCGAGAAGTCGCCATGGTCGACCGCCGCCGTGAGCGCTTCCTCGACCTTGTGGTTGCGCGGGATGAAGGCGGGATTGACCCGGCGCATCGCGGCCGCCCGCGCCTGCGGGGACGTCGCCTCCCGCGCCAGCCGCGCGCGCCAGGCGGCAAGCCAGGGCGTGAGCGCTCCGGGATCTTCCATGAGGCCCGCAAGCCCTCCTCCGTCTGCCGGCATCTCCCCCGCAAGGGGAGAGAACGAGGCGGCTTGCGCATCGTTCGAAACCGGAGGCGAACGGAGCGGCGGATCAAGCCCCTCCGCCTTGCTGGGAGGGGTCGGGGAGGGGGCTTCTACAGCATCCGCCAGCCGGCGGAAGGCCAGCGTATAATCGGCCTTCTGCTCGTAAAGCAGGATGAGCAGGTCGCGGATCAGCGCCTGGTCGCCTTCCTCCTCATGGTCGCCGAGGCCGATCTTGGCGCGAATCACGCTTTTCCAGTGCGCCTGGAAGCGTTCCATGAAACGCGCCACGGCGGCGTTCGCCGCCTCCACCGCCTTGTCCTGGTCGTCGTCGAGGAGGGCGAGCAGCGCCTCGGCGAGCCGGGCGATGTTCCACTGGCCGATCATCGGCTGGTTGCCGAAGGCATAGCGCCCACCATGGTCGATGGAGGAATAGACGGTGCGCGGATCGTAGCGGTCCATGAAGGCGCAGGGCCCGAAATCGATGGTCTCGCCGGAGATCGTCATGTTGTCCGTGTTCATCACGCCATGGATGAAGCCGACGCCGAGCCACCTGGCGATCAGCGCCGCCTGCCGCTCGGCCACCGCGTCGAGCAGCGCGAGCCAGGGCTTTTCCGCGCCCTTGAGCTCCGGATAGTGCCGCTCGATGACGTGGTCGGCGAGCACGCGCACATTCTCCGTGTCGCCGCGCGCGGCGAAGAACTGGAAGGTGCCGACGCGGATATGGCTGGAGGCGACGCGGGTGAAGACCGCGCCGGGCAGCACCCGGTCGCGATAGACCGGCTGGCCGGTGGCGACGGCCGCGAGCGCCCGCGTCGTCGGCACGCCGAGCGCATGCATCGCCTCGCTGATGATATATTCGCGCAGCACCGGCCCGAGCGCCGCCCGCCCGTCGCCGCGCCGCGAATAGGGCGTCTGGCCGGCGCCCTTGAGCTGGATGTCGCGGCGCCTGCCGGCGCGGTCGATCACCTCGCCGAGCAGGATCGCCCGCCCGTCGCCGAGCTGCGGCACGAACTGGCCGAACTGGTGGCCGGCATAGGCCATGGCGAGCGGCAGGGAGCCGGGCAGGGGCGTATTGCCGGAGAAATAGGCCGCGCCATGCCGCTCCAGCGCATCGGCGTCGAGCCCGAGCTCTTCGGCGAGCGGCCGGTTGAACCGGATCAGCCGCGGCGCCTCGACCGGCGTCGGATCGACCGGCGCGAAGAAGGCGTCCGGCAGCCGCGCATAGCTGTTGTCGAAGGGAATGGGGCGGGCCTTGTCCGCCGCTGCCGTCGTCGCACCGCTCATGATCGTCCGTCCGTTGCTGCCTTTCCTGACAGATAGGGTCTTGCAGGCCGGAACGGAAGGATTGTCAGGCGATCATCAGGAAAAGCCCGAAGCTCTGGCCGAACTGCGCGAGGCGGCGAAGCTGGTGCGGCAGGCTGCGATAGAGCTTCTGGAGGCCGGGGCGCAGGCGGACGGTCCACAGGTCGATATAGGCCCTGCCGGCAAGGTTTGCCGGCAGCGCATAGGTCTCCAGCACCGTCGTGCGGTTGCTCCAGCTTTCCTTGTAGTCGGTCGGGTGGCCGAGCAGGTCGTAGGTCTTCACGCCCTCGCCGATCAGCCAGCAGACCGTCATGTCCATCTGCGTCTTGCCGGGCGAGGCGTCGCGCAGCTCCCAGTCGAAGGCGCCGAGATAGGCGTAGTAATGGCCGTGATGCAGGAAGCCGAGCTCGCCGGCCGCCATGCGATCGCCCGCCTTGAGCAGGAAGAAGCAGGCGCCGGACAGCGCGTCCCGGTCGCCGGGCAGCGCGCCGAGGAAGCGGTCGAAATCCGCCGAGGCGATGGCATGGCCGCGCCGCGCCGTCTCCCGCAGCCAGTGGCGCTTGTGGCGCAGGAAGAGGGCGATGGCCTCCTCGAAGCCCTTGTCGCCGGGGAACAGCACCTCGAAGGAGAGTTCGCCATGCCGCGCCAGCGCGTTGCGCCGCCGGTTGCGGTTGCGCCGCTGCGTCTTGCTGAGCCGTTGCAGGTAGCTGTCCGGCGAGGCGAAGGCCGTAAGGTCCAGCATGGAGGCCGTGTTGCGGCGGGCGGCAAGCGGCGCGGTGTTGCCGAAGAGCGCGGCGAGCGCGGAGCCTTCCGGCACGCCCTCGATCAGCGCGAGGTCGAAGCCCGCTCCCGCGAGATCGGCGATCAGGCGTCGGGCGAGCGGCTGGCCAAGGGCGGGATCGACCAGCATGTTGGCATATTGGCAGTGCGGCGTGCTGAGCGGTTCGAGGCGCTTGAGCCTGCCGCCGGACAGCATCAGCGGCCAGACGGCGACGAGGCGCCCGCCCTGCCACAGCGTATGGATCTCCGGCCGGCAATGCGGGCCGCCATAGGTCGCGATCCAGCGGTGGCACCAGTCGAAGCTCTGGAAATAGGTGAGGGGGTCGGCCGCGCGGGCATCGAGCGCGCGCCATGCGTCGGCGACGTCCTCCATCGCGGCAAGGTCGCGGAGCACGCGATGCTCCACGCCGCTGCCGCCGGTCACGTCGATCCTCTGAATGGTCATGGCCCTTCCCCTCGTTTCGCGCGCAAGGGTAGCGGCGCGCGCTTAACGAAACCTTTTCCGGCAGTCCTGCAAAACAACCGGCGATGGAATTGCGCGCCCGGGGCGGGGCGATCCTACATCTTTCCCGCCACCTTGATGGCGAAGGCATATTCGAACGCGATCTCCTCCAGCCGCTGGAAGCGCCCGGAAGCGCCGCCATGGCCGGCGCCCATATTGGTCTTGAGGAGGATCGGCTCGGAGCCGCTCGTCTTCTCACGCAGGCGCGCCACCCATTTCGTCGGCTCCCAGTAGGTCACGCGCGGATCGGTGAGGCCGGAAAGGGCGAGAATGGCGGGGTAGGGCTTTTGCCCGACATTGTCATAGGGCGAATAGCTCGCCATGAGCTGGTAGAAGTCCTTGCTCTCGATCGGGTTGCCCCATTCCGGCCATTCCGGCGGGGTGAGCGGCAGCGTGTCGTCGAGCATGGTGTTGAGCACGTCGACGAAGGGCACGGCGGCGATGATGCCGCCGAACTTTTCCGGCGCCATGTTGGCGATGGCGCCCATCAGCATGCCGCCGGCGGAACCCCCTTCGGCGACGATGTTCGCGTAGGACGTGAACTTCTCCTGATTCAGATAGTCCGCCGCGGCGATGAAGTCCTTGAACGTATTGGTCTTCTTGTCCATCTTGCCGTCTTCGTACCAGGCAAAGCCCTTGTCCTTTCCGCCGCGGATATGGGCGATGGCATAGACGAAGCCGCGGTCGACCAGCGACAGGCAATTGGTGTTGAAGGACGCCGGGATGGTGATGCCGTAGGCGCCGTAGCCGTACAGGAGGCACGGGGCGGAACCGTCGAGGGGCGTGTCCTTGCGGTAGAGCAGCGTGACGGGCACGCTCTCGCCGTCCCATGCCGGCGCGAAGACGCGGCGGGTGACGTAGTCGTCCGGGTTGTGGCCCGAGGGCACTTCCTGCGTCTTGAGGAGCCTGCGCTCACGCGTGGCCATGTCGTAGTCGAAGAGCTGCGAGGGCGTCGTCATCGAGGAATAGGAGAAGCGGATGACGTCGGTGTCGTATTCCGCCGCGCCCGAAAGGCCGAGCGAATAGGCTTCCTCGGCGAAGGCGATGGCGTGCTCCTCGCCGCTCTCGCGCTCGCGCACCACGATGCGCGGCAGGCCCTCGTGGCGCTCCAGCCAGACGAGGTGGCGGGCAAAGGCCATGTGGCTGAGGATCAGCGTGCCGGGGCGGTGCGGCACGACCTCCGTCCAGTTCTCCCGGCCGGGCGCCGTCACCGGCGTCTGCATGATCTTGAAGTCCTTCGCGCCGTCGGCATTGGTGAGGATGTAGAAGAGGTCGCCGCCCTCCGTCATCGAATATTCGAGGCCCGTGCGGCGCGGGGCGACGACGACCGGGTTTGCCGTCAGGTCCCTGGTCGAGAGGAGGCGGTATTCGCTCGTCTCGTGGTCGTGGATGTCGATATAGATGAAGTCGTCGAGCAGCGACCCGCCGACCGACATGAAGAAGCCCGCATCCTTCTCCTCGTAGACCAGCCGGTCGTTCTCCTGCCGCTCGCCGAGGATGTGGTGGAAGATCTTGGAGGGGCGGTGGTTCTCGTCGAGCGCGGTGTAGAAGAAGCTCTTCGCATCGGGCGCCCAGACCCCGCCGCCGCCGGAATTGACGATCCGGTCCGTGCGGTCCTCGCCGCTCGCAAGGTCGCGCACCTTCAGCGTGAAATATTCCGAGCCCTTGTCGTCATAGCCCCAGATGCCGAGCGAATGGTCGGTGGAATGGTCGATGCCGGAAAGGCGGAAGTAATCCTTGCCTTCCGCCTCCTTGTCGCCGTCGAGCAGGACGGTGCGTGTCCCCCCCTCGCGCGGCTCGCGGAAATAGCGCGGCTGCTCGCCGCCGGTGACGAAGGACGTGCCGTAGGCGAAGGGGCCATCCTTGACCGGAACGGAGCTGTCGTCCTCCTTGATGCGCCCGCGCATCTCGGCAAAGAGCGTCTTCTGCAATGCCTCGGTATCGGCCATGGCGGCGGTCATATAGGCGTTCTCGGCCTCCAGATGGGCGCGGATCTCCGGCTGGAGGATGGAGGGATCCTTGAACATCGCCTGCCAGTTCTCATCACGGAACCAGGCATAGTCGTCGGTGCGGGTGATGCCGTGGCGGGTATCGGAGACCGGCTTCTTGGCGGCGACGGGGGCGGCGGGCAGGTTTTTGAAGACGGACAAGATCTCACTCCGGCAAATCGGGACGGCGGGAAAGGCGTTCGGATCAAACAGATAGAGACCCCCGCCCGCCGCATCAAGCGGCAAGGTTCCGTCCGGGCATGTCGGATGGCCGGGTTTCAGCCGGGCAGGCTGCGGCGGGCCTTGCGCTTGGCGGGGCGCAGCTCGTCGGCGATGGTCATGCCGATGATGGAAAGGGGAAGCGCCAGCATGGCGCCCGCCGCGCCCCACATCCAGGTCCAGAAGATGATGGCGGTGAAGATGATGAAGGCGTTGACCTCCAGCCGCTTGCCCATCACCGCCGGCATGATGAGGTTTTCCATGGCGAGGTGGACGAGGAAGAAGCAGAGCGCCGGCAGCAGGCCCATCAGCACGGTATCGTGCGTCAGGAGCCCGGCGGTGGCGAGCGAGATCGTCATCAGCGTGACGCCGAGGAACGGCACGAAGCTGGAGATGAAGGCGAAGAGCCCCCAGAGCGCCGGCATGGCGAGCCCGCCGCCCCAGGTGATGAGCCCGGTGACGACGCCGAGCGCGGCATAGACCAGCGAGGCGGTCGCGAAATAATAGCCGAGCGCGCTGTCGATGGCGTTCATGATGCGGATGGTCGTCAGCCGCTGGCCGCGGCGCGGAAACGCCATGATGATCATCTGGCGCAGCTTCAGCCGCGCCGACAGGAAAAGCACCAGCGCGGCAAAGAAGATCATGCCCTGCAGGAGCGCCGGCGTGAGGCTCGCCGAGAGGATGGACAGGATGCTGCCGGTGTTCTCCAGCACCTTTTCCATCGACATCTGGCCGGCCCCGAGGGTCTCCGGGCTGATGTTCAGCCAGCCGAAGCGCGAGAAGAGCGGCGTGATGCGGTCGTAGGCGCCGCGCACGAGATCCGGCGCATTGGTGGCGAGCTGGGCGATCGGATCGGCCAGCATGCCCGCGACGAGGAAGACGCCGAGGCCGAAGAGGCCGGCGAGAAGCAGCGCGGTCGGCAGCGGCGGAATGCCGAGGTCGGTGAGCTTCTCCGCCGCCACGCCGAAGATGAGGCCGGTGACGACCGCAAGGCACAGCGGAATGAGGATCGGCGCCATCAGGTAGACGACGCCCATGGCCATGATGAGGAAGATGCCGATGGCCGCCCAGGCGGCGGCGATGTCGAGGCCGTAGCGGCGCGGCTTGCCCTGCGCAAGGTCCTTCTCGAGGTCGAGGCTGCCCTGCAAGAGGCGGCGCTCGGCCGGTTTTCCTGACATGTCGTGCATGGCGCATCCCCCGGTTCGCGCCAGAAACGCGCTCCCCGGCAGGAAGTTCCAGCGATGTCTCATGAAACCGTGGGTGGGTTGCGGCCTGTCGTCAAATCGACATATTGCGCGTTAACCCCGACTGTCACGTCAGCCATGACGGCAAGAACAGGAAGAGGAGGCAGAGTGTGAAACCGCAGGCAACCGGGCTCCTGGCCGCCCTTTGCGCCCTTTCGTTCCTATCCCTTTGCGCATCGCCCGCGATGGCCATCGATGCGCGCGTGCGCGGCCAGCTCGAGAAGCTGACGCCGGAGGAGCGGCTGGAGCAGCGCTGCGACATCGAGGCGATGGACGAGATCAGCGCCAAGGGCGGCTTCCGCCCCGACAAGGTGATCGCCTACGCTTTCGGCGATCCCAAGCTCGACGGCACGACCTTCAAGACGAAGGGCGCGGTGTTCCGCAGCAAGGGCGAATGGTACCGCCTGTCCTACAAGTGCGAGACGAGCTCCGACCGCCTGGAGGTCAACGCCTTCAAGTTCCAGATCGGCGACCAGGTGCCCCACGAGGACTGGGCGGCCCACTACCTCTACGATTGAGCCGCGCTCAGGCCGAGAGCCTGAGGCCGATGCCCCAGGGATCGACGAGCGAGACCGTGTCGCCCGACCGCGTGGTCGCGATCGCCTGCGCGTCGAGCGCCTTGACCGCGGCCTCCAGCTTTGCCGGGTCGTTGAAGCGGATCGTATAATCCGAGAGGCCGCTCATGCCGTCCTGGCGCTTCGGCTGGCCGCGCGAGTTCCAGACATTCGCCGCGACATGGTGGTGGTACTTGCCGGTGGCGAAGAAGCTCGCACCCGGATAGCGCGCCATGATGTCGAGGCCGAGCACGTCGCGGAAGAAGGCGTCGGCCTGCGGGATGTCCGAGACCTGCAGGTGGATGTGGCCGATGACGGTGCCGTTCTCCTGGCCCGTCCAGCCCTCCTTCGGCGCTTCGTCGTAGAGCGCCTGCAGGTCGAGCCGGTGCGTCGCCATCTTCACCGTGCCGTCGGGCGCATAGGTCCATTCGGAACGCTCGCGGTCGCGATAGATCTCGATGCCGTTGCCTTCCGGGTCGTCGAGATAGATCGCCTCGCTGACGAGGTGGTCGGAGGCGCCGGTGAGTTGCGCGCCGTTTTGGGCGGCATGGGCGAGCCACCGGCCGAGCTCCCGGCGGTTCGGCACGAGGAAGGCGGTGTGGAACAGGCCCGGCGCGCTGCGCGGCGCACGGGCGGCGTTGCCGCCCGTCGTCAGCGTCAGCAGCGGCCGGCCAGCGACGCCGAGCGTCTCGCCGGAGGCCGATCTCTCCAGCACCGAAAGGCCCATGGCCTTCTGGTAGAAGGAGGAGACCGTCGGCAGGTCGATCACCGTGAGGTGCGAATGGTCGACGAAGGCCGGCATGTCGGCGGCATGGCTGGTATTGTCTGTCATGGCTGCGGTCTCCGCGCGAAGGGGGCCGGCCCGGCCGGCGGCGATGCCCGCGGCGGCCGCGCCGAGGAATGTCCGTCTGTCGAGGTCGGTCATGGTATGATCCCTTTCCGGTTTCCCTCGGAAACCGTTCTGTCGGAAGAAATATGGCGAAGGCGGATCGTTCACGGAAGATGGTGTTTCGGCGATTTACCGTCAATGCAGCGTTGACGATGCGTGTGCGGAACTTGATTCCGATCAATGCCGCCCGCCGCCGCCGATGCCACTTTCCTTCCATGTTGCAACGAAGGGAGCCTGCATCGTGACGGACCTGGCGCATTACAAGGACATTCTCCTCAACCGCAAGCGCGAGCTCTACGGCCGCCTCAACAAGATCGAGAAGGACCTCGAAACGCTGAAGAGCGGCGACAGCGGCGACCGGGCCATCGAGCGCGAGAACGACGAGGTGTTGGAGGAATTCGGCACGACCGGCCTCAAGGAACTGGAGGCGATCGACGCGGCCCTCGACCGCATCGCCGCCGGCACCTTCGGCCTATGCGCCAAGTGCGGCGAGCCCATCTCCCCCGCGCGTCTTGCCGCCGTGCCCCATGCGGCGCTGTGCGAGGAGTGCATCGCGCAGCAGTAAGGCCACGGCGGGAATCCGTTTCGCGCGGCAAATATTCGTGATGGCCGCGCGGCGCCCAACCCCTTGCCTGCAAAGCGCGAACGCGCGACGATGGTCCCATATGTCATCGCAGGCAGGGCATCGTGGAAATCAAGGGCGTCAAGTGGAACTATGACCGGTACGAGGTGATCGCCGACGGCGTCGTCCACGGCGTCGGCGTGGTCTTCGCGCTGGTCGGCGTCACCGCGCTGATCTTCTACGCCACCGTCTGGGCGACGAGCGGGCAGCTTGCGGCCGCCTGGGTCTACGGCGTCGGCCTCGTGCTCGCGCTCGCCACCTCCTTCGCCTACAATCTCTGGCCGGTCTCGAAGGTGAAGTGGCACCTGCGCCGCTTCGACCATTCGGCAATCTTCGTGCTGATCGCCGCCACCTACACGCCCTTCCTGCAGCGCGGCATCGAGGATCCGTTCCTTGCCGGCATGCTCGTCTTCATCTGGCTCATGGCGGCGGCCGGCGTGGCGCTGAAATTCCTGTTTCCCGGCCGCTTCGACAAGCTGGCGATCCTCATCTACCTCGCCATGGGCTGGAGCGGCGTCTTCGCCGCCGGGCCGCTGCTGACGCATCTTTCCATCACCACGCTGACGCTGATCGTCGTCGGCGGGCTGCTCTATTCGGTCGGCGTCATCTTCCATGTCTGGGAGCGCCTTCGCTTCCAGAACGCGATCTGGCACGCCTTCGTCGTCGCGGCCGCGGCCGTCCACTATTCGGCCGTCGTCACCAGCGTCGTTTCCGGCGCCTGACCTTCACCGCCCCGCGGGCCCCGCGCTTTTTCGCCCTGCCGTCGACGAGACTGGACAGCTTTCCCGCTCCTCCTGTATGCCATGGGCAAAGCAGGGGGGAACCATGGACATCACGATACGCGACGCCGCGGAGGCCGATCTCCCCGGCATCCTGGACATCTACAACGATGCCGTCGCCAATACGACCGCGATCTGGAACGAGGCCGTCGTCGATCTCGACAACCGCAAGGCATGGTTTTCCGCCCGCCGCGAGCGCGGCTTTCCGGTCCTCGTCGCGCTGCGCGGCCGGCAGGTGGTCGGCTACGCCTCCTATGGCGACTGGCGGGCCTTCGACGGCTATCGCCACACCGTGGAACACTCCGTCTACGTGCACAAGGACGCGCGCGGCACAGGCACGGGAAAGCGCCTGCTGAAGGCGCTGATCGACCGGGCGAGCTTCAACGGCGTCCATGTCATGATCGCCGGCATCGAGGCGGAGAACACCGCCTCGATCAGGCTTCATGAAAAGCTCGGCTTCCGCGTCGTCGGCCGCTTCAGCGAGGTCGGCATCAAGTTCGGCCGCTGGCTGGACCTGACCTGCATGGAGCTGAAGGTCCCGGCGCGCTGAATTAGAGCGTTTCCGCTTTTCTCCGAATCGCGAAAACGCTCTAACTCTTTGTTTGCCGCATTCCCGAACGCAAAACCGCTTCGCACTTTTGCTGGAAATGCTCTAGTCCTCGTCGAAGCTGAGCGCCACGCCGTTCATGCAGTAGCGCAGGCCCGTCGGCGGCGGGCCGTCCGGGAAGACGTGGCCGAGATGGGCGTCGCAGTCCGAACAGCGGATTTCCGTGCGCGTCATGCCGTAGGAATAGTCGGAATGGTCGGTGACCGCGCCGGGCTCGATCGGCTGGTAGAAGCTTGGCCAGCCCGTGCCGGAATTGTACTTCGCCTCGGACCGGTAGAGCGGCCTGTTGCAGCAGATGCAGCGATAGGTGCCCTTCTTGGAAAGGTCGAAGTCGGGGCTGGAGAAGGCACGCTCCGTGCCGTGCTCGCGCGTGATGCGGAACTGCTCCGGCGTCAGAACCTGCCGCCATTCTTCCTTGGTCTTGTGAACCTTCAACGTCGTCGTGTCGCTCATGGCGTCCTCCTGTTGAGCCATAGATAAGACGGCGATTGTGGCAAGACAATTGGCGGCTGCGCGAATGTCGAACTCGCACTCCGGCGTCCCGCATGTTAAAGTAATACCGATGAAGGACGAGGTATTACGATGGGCGCGACGGTGACGAGCAAGGGACAGGTGACGATCCCCAAGAGCGTGCGCGACTTTCTCGGCATCGGCCCCGGCAGCAAGGTCGAGTTCCGCCGCGCCGCGGATGGCAGCGTCGTCGTCGTTCCGCTCGGAAAGGCGCGACCGGAAAGGCGCTTCGCGCATCTGCGCGGTCATGCCGGCACCGGCCTGACGACCGACGAGATCATGGCGCTCACCCGCGGCGAAGACTGACCCCCGTGTTCCTGGTCGATACCAACGTCCTGCTCGATCTGGTAACCGGCGATCCCGTCTTCGCCGACTGGTCGGTGGCCGCGCTGGAGGGGGCGGCGCTGCTCGGCCCTCTCGCCATCAACGATGTGGTCTATGCGGAACTTTCCGTACGCTACCGCGACATCGCCGATCTCGACGCGATGATCGCCGCCGCGGCGCTCGAGCACCTTCCCATCCCGCGCGAAGCGCTTTTCCTCGCGGGCAAGGTCTTTCACGCCTACCGCAAGGCGGGCGGCAGCCGGACGGGCGTCCTGCCGGATTTTTTCATTGGCGCCCATGCGGCTGTGGCGGGGTTGACCCTCATTACCCGCGATGTCGGGCGGTACCGCACCTATTTTCCCGACCTCGATCTTCGCACCCCCGCCGCGCCGGAGGAGCAAGCTGGGTAAAACGCCGCGTTCCTGCCGGTGAGGGGTGGCGAATTCGCGACGAGCCACGTAGAAACAACGTTCTGGCCGTTTTGAAGGGATAACGACGGGCGAAGCCCGCGGATGGGAGAGGGCATGGCGCCGGATGCGATGGGCTTGACCTTCGTTGCCTTCTGTCTGCCGTTTCTCGGGGCGCTGGTCGCGCCCGCCCTCACGCGGCTTCTCGGCCACAATGCCGCCTGGCCGCTCGCGCTCGTCCCGCTCGCCGTCTTCCTGCACTTCCTCGGCTTCAACGGCGAGGTCGCGCGCGGCGAGATCGTCACCGGCGGCTATGCCTGGGTGCCGTCCTACAATGTCAGCTTCTCCTGGCTGATCGACGGCCTGTCGCTCGCCTTCCTGCTGCTGATCTCCGGCATCGGCACGCTGATCGTGCTCTATGCCGGCGGCTACCTGAAGGGGCATCCGCACCAGGGGCGGTTCTTCTCCTTCATCCTGATGTTCATGGGCTCGATGCTCGGGCTCGTCGCCTCCGACAGCTTCCTGATGCTCTTCGTCTTCTGGGAGCTGACCTCGATCACCTCCTTCCTGCTGATCGGCTTCGACCATACGCGCGCGGCCGCGCGCCGCGCGGCGCTGCAGGCGCTGGTCGTCACCGGCGGGGGCGGGCTCTTCCTGCTCGCCGGCCTGCTGCTCCTGTGGGACGTCACCGACGTCACGCAGCTCTCGCTGCTGATGTCCTTCGGCGATGAGGTGCGGGCGAGCCCCTTCTACCTGCCGCTGTTCTTCCTCATTCTCGGCGGCGCCTTCACCAAGTCGGCGCAGTTCCCGTTCCATTTCTGGCTGCCGAACGCCATGGAGGCGCCGACGCCGGTTTCCGCCTACCTGCATTCGGCGACCATGGTGAAGGCCGGCATCTATCTCCTGATGCGACTCAACCCGGTGCTCGGCGATACGCTGGCCTGGGAGACGATCCTGCCGGCCTTCGGCGGCCTGACGCTGCTCGTCGGCAGCGTGCTCGCCATCCGCCAGAGCGACCTCAAGCTGATGCTCGCCTATACGACGGTCGCCTCGCTCGGCCTCCTCGTGCTGCTGACCGGCTTCGGCTCGGAATATGCGGCGGCGGCCGCCGCGCTCTATCTCGTCGCCCATTCGCTCTTCAAGGGCGCGCTCTTCATGGTCGCCGGCATCGTCGACCACGAGACCGGCACGCGCGACATCACGAAACTGCGCGGGCTCGCCCGCGCCATGCCCGTCACCTATCTCGCCGCGCTCATCGCCGCGCTCTCCATGGCCGGCCTGCCGCCCTTCTTCGGCTTCCTCGCCAAGGAGGAGATCTATGTCGCGCTTTCCGGCGGCAATCTCCGCGCCATCGCCTTCACGCTGGCGGCCACCATCGGCAACGGCCTGATGTTCGCCGTCGCCTTCGCCGTGGCGCTGAAACCCTTCCTCGGCGCGCCCGTCGAAACACCGAAGAAGCCGCATGAAGGCCCCGTGCTGCTCTGGGCCGGCCCGATGCTTCTGGCGATCAAGGGGCTCACCATCGGCGTCTTCTCCGCCACCGCCCATGCGCTGCTGACCTCGCCGCTCGCCTCGGCCATCGCCGGCAAGCCGGAGGTCGTCACCATCTCGGCCGTGCCGCATTTCGGCATGCCGCTTCTCCTCTCCGCCATCACGGTCGCCTTCGGCGTCGTCGTCTTCCTGTCGCTCGACAAGGCCCGTGCCGCCGCGGACCGGCTGGTCGAGGATATCGGCTGGGGGCCGGACAGGGGCTTCGACCAGATGATGGCCGGGCTGGTGCGCGGCGCGTCGCTCGTCACGCGCCTCACCCAGCCGGGCCGGATGGAAATCTACATGACCGCGACCTTCGCGGCGGTCGCGCTGGCGCTCCTGGTGCCGCCCGCCGTCTATGGCGAATGGCCGCGCCTGCCGGTCTGGCCGGCCGGCATGCCGTTCCACGAGCTTGCGGTCGTCGTGCTCGCCGTCGTCGGCATCGGCGCGGTGCTGACGGCGAAGAGCCGCCTCACCGCCATCGTCGCCCTCGGCATCCAGGGTTTTTGCGTCGCGCTGCTCTTCCTGCTCTTCGGCGCGCCGGACCTTGCCTTCACCCAGTTCATGATCGAGACGCTTTCCGTCGTCATCCTCGCCCTCGTCATGACGCGCCTGCACCTGACGCCGCGCGACCACCGGCCGCTGAGGGAAAAGATCCCGGACGCCGCCATCGCCATCGCCTGCGGCCTCGGCTTCGCGCTCTATCTGCTGAAAGTCACGCAGGGCCGCTTCGACACGGCGCTCACCGATTTCTTCAACCTCTATTCCAAGACCATCGCCCACGGCGCCAATGTGGTGAACGTCATCATCGTCGATTTCCGCGGCACGGACACGCTCGGCGAGATCGCCGTCGTCATGGTGACGGGGCTGGCGATCCTGTCGATCATCCGCATCCGCAAGGGCGGCAGGGCGAGGGGGGACGCATGATGGTGCGTCTGCACGTTCCTATGGCCTCCCGGTCATCTTCCCTGCAAGGCGGGGAGGGCGCGTTGCGCACCGCGTTGCCACATCTTCCTTCTCCCAGCCCGCGGGGGGAAGGTACCGGCAGGCGGATGAGGGGCGGGCGGGCAACGCTCCCGCAGCCATCGAGGCTCATCGGTCGGCGCTGCCCCTCATCCCGCTGCCGCGACCTTCTCCCCGCAGGCGGGGAGAAGGGGCTGGGCGCGGGGCTTTCCGTTTCCAGGCTGCGCTCCTGCCTGGGCGGGAAGGCGTTCAGGCACACCGCCCCCGGAGGCGCCCGCCCATGAACACCCTCATCTTCCGCACCGTCGCCCCGTTCCTCACCGCCCTCATGGTGCTCTTCTCGATATTCGTGCTGCTGCGCGGCCACAACGAGCCGGGCGGCGGCTTCATCGGCGGGCTGATCGCGGTGTCGGCGCTGGCGATCTTCGGCATCGCCAACGGCATTGCGGCCGTGCGCAGCGCGCTGTGGTTCCATCCGATGGCGATCTCGGCCTTCGGCCTCTTCATCGCCTGCATCGCCGGCCTTCTCTCGGTACTTTTCGCCGTGCCCTTCATGACGGGGCTGTGGATCTATCCCTCGGTGCTCGGCGTCGAGATACCGCTGTCCAGCGTCATGCTGTTCGATACCGGCGTCTATCTCGTGGTGGTGGGCTCGATCACCTCCATCGCGCTGGCGCTCGAGGCGGAGGACGACGTCTGATGGAAGTGCCCTTCATCCTCCTCGTCGGCCTGTTCTTCGCCGCCGCCGTCTACCTGATGCTGTCGAAGTTCCTGGTGCGCGTGCTGCTCGGTGTCGTGCTGCTCGGCAATGCGGTGAACCTCCTGCTCTTCACCAATGGCCGCATCCTGCGCGAGGTGCCGCCGATCATCCCGGCCGGGCACGACGTGCCGGCGACGCTCACCGCCAATCCGTTGCCGCAGGCGCTCATCCTGACGGCCATCGTCATTTCCTTCTCCTTCTTCGCCTTCCTGCTGGTGCTCGTCTACCGCGCCTACCAGGACCTCGGCACCGACAACGGCAACGAGATGCGCCTGGCGGAGCCGGAGGACGAACCCCTCCCGCCGACCGGCTACTGACAGGAACCGACCCGCCAATGGCCGTGAACCCCGCAGACCTTTCCGCAGCCCTCGTCACGACGCCGGTCGCCATCGCCGACTGGCTGGTCGTGCTGCCGCCCGCCTGGTGCATCCTTATCGGCGCGGTGCTGCTGATGCTGCGCAAGTCGCTGCATGTGCAGGGCTGGATCGCGGTGCCGGCGCTCGCCGTGCTCGTCGCGCTCGATGCGCTGCTGCTTGCCCATGTCGCGGCGAACGGGCCGGTCACCATGGTCATGGGCCGCTGGCTGCCGCCCTTCGGCATCGCCTTCACGGCGGACCTGACGGGCGTGCTCTTCGCGCTTTCCGGCGCGGTGGTGGCGCTGGCGGGCGGCGTCCATGCGCTCGCCGATATCGACGGCAGCGGCCGGCGCTACGGCTTCTACCCGTTCCTGCTGCTCCTGATGGCCGGCGTTTCCGGCGCCTTCCTGACGGGCGACATCTTCAACCTCTATGTCTGGTTCGAGGTGCTGCTGATCGCGTCCTTCGGCCTCATCACGCTCGGCTCCGAGCCGCGCCAGATCGACGGCGCGATCAAATATGCCTTCCTCAACCTCATCGCGACGACGCTCTTCCTCATCGCCACCGGCTATCTCTACGGCATCTTCGGCACGCTCAACATGGCCGACATCGCCGCCAAGGCGGCGGCCGGGCGGGAACACCTGCCGCTGATGACGCTCGCCACGCTCTACCTCCTCGCCTTCGCCATGAAGGCGGCGGCCTTCCCGGTGAATTTCTGGCTGCCGGCCTCCTACCACACACCGAAGGTCGTCGTTTCCGCGCTTTTCGCCGGCCTTCTCACCAAGGTCGGCATCTATGCGCTGCTGCGCACGCTGGTCATGCTCTTTCCCGTCGAGCGCGAGGCGCTGAGCTTCGTCATCGCGCTCATCGGCGTCGCCACCATGCTCGTCGGCGCGCTTGGCGCGCTCGGGCAGAGCGATATCCGCCGGCTGCTCGGCTATGTCGTCATTTCCGGCATCGGCGTCATGCTGGCGGGCCTGTCGCTCGGCAGCCCCGGCGGCATCGGCGGGGCGATCTTCTATGCGCTGCATTCCATGGTGGTCATGACCGCGCTCTACATGGCGGCGGGGCTGGCGGGACGGCTCGCCGGCTCGTTCGACCTCAACCGGCTCGGCGGGCTTTATACCCGTTCGGCGCTCTTTTCCGCCCTGTCGCTGGTGCTGTTCTTCGCCGTCTCCGGCCTGCCGCCGTTCTCCGGCTTCTGGCCCAAGGTCATGGTGGCCAAGGCCGCCATCGACATCGGAGCGTGGTGGCTGACGGCGGCGGTTTTCCTCACCGGCTTCCTGACCACCATCGCCCTCGGCCGCGTCTTCCTCCTCGCCTACTGGCGTCCCGCCGCTGACGCCCTGCCGGCCGAAGCGATCCCGGCAAGCGCGCTCCTGCCGCTGGCGGCGCTGACGGCGCTCACCGTTATCTTCGGCCTCTTCCCGGAGGCGCTGCTCTCGACCGTCCAGCACGCCGCCGAGGGGCTTTCCGATCCGCGGGCCTATCTCGGCTCGGTCTTTCCGGGGGTGAACTGACCATGCGGCCGACCGTCACCATCGCGCTCTTCGCCCTCGTCTGGCTCGCCGTTTCCGGCAGCTTCACCGTGCCGAACCTCCTGCTCGGCATTGCCGCCGGCGCGCTGTCGTTGTTGTTGATCCGCGGCCACATCCAGCCGGACGGCCGACGCCTGCGGCCGCTGAAGATCCTCTCGCTGCTGGCGCTCTTCATGAAGGAGCTGGCGCTCTCGGCCTTCAAGGTCGCGGTGCTGGTGGCGCGCCCGAAAATGGCGCTGAAGCCCGGCATCTTCGCCTTCCCGCTGACGGTCGACCGGGATTTCGAGATCACGCTGCTCGCCAACCTCATCACGCTGACGCCGGGCACGCTCTCCGTCGACGTTTCGGCGGACCGCACGGTGCTCTACGTGCACGCCATCGACTGCTCCGATCCGGCCGGCGCGCGGCGCGACATCGCGAACGGCTTCGAGAGGAAGATCCTGGAGGCTTTCCGCTGATGGACGCGCAAACGGTCATCTCCGCCGCCGCTGCGATCGCGCTTTTGCTGATGTGCGCGGCCTTCTTCCTGACGGCCTTCCGCGTCATCCGGGGGCCGACGCTGCCGGACCGCATCGTCGCGCTCGACATGCTGGTCGCCATCGCCATCGGCTTCATCGCCGTCGTGGCGATCCGCACCGGCTTCAACCTCTATATCGACATCGCCATCGCGCTCGGCCTCGTCGGCTTCCTGGCGACCGTCGCCTTCGCGCGCTTCGTCATGCGGCAGGGCATGGAGGCGGGCGAGGAGGGGACGCCGGACGGCGAAGCGCCGCCGAGAGGCGGGCGGCGCTCGGGCAAGACGAGGAAGCGGAGGATGCGCTGATGCTGGATCTCGTTCTCGCGCTGGTGACCGGTGCCATGCTGGTGGCCGGCGGCGTCTTCACCTTCCTCGCCGCGCTCGGCCTCGTGCGCCTGCCGGATGTCTACACCCGCATGCACGCCGCCTCCAAGGCGGGCACGGTGGGCTCTGGCCTGATGCTGCTTGCGGCGGGCATCCATGCGTTCGACATCGCGATCCTCACGCGGGCGCTCGCCGGCTTCGTCTTCTTCGTGCTGACGGCGCCGGTCGCCGCCCATCTCGTCGCCAAAGCCGCGCACGGTGCCGGCTATCGCCTGAGCCGGTCGACGGTCGTGGACGAGATGCGGCAGGCGGAAGAGCGCAACGCCAAGAATCGTTGAGATTCCGTTGAGATGCCGGCCCCTGAAATTTGAGTATCCACCGGATTTCGGTGGATGGTTTAGCTTGGCCGAAGCTATCCTTGCTGTTTCTCAAAATAATACTGGACAACGAAACGGAGAATGATATTTCAAGCGAAGTAAAGCATTCGGGTTGATTTTGCTCGCATACGGTTTTCCTGTTTAAGTTGAGTTCCCGCCATAGTCGCGCCCGCGCGGTATTTAATGATGGCGAGAGAATCGGCGGACGGGTCAGCGGCTGTAGCGAAAAATTATATTGGTGAGAATACGGGTGTTTCGAAAGGTATCGGGCACGCGAACCACGTTTCGCCACATAATCAGCCCGAAGAAACGCTTTATCCGGAATTCAGGAATGCGGTCGACGAGCGAGGCTGTCGACTACCACGATGCCCGACAGGAGAACGAAATGACAGAAACAACCCTTGGCTCCGCCTCCAATCTGCTCGTCGAACTGACTGCCGATATTGTTGCGGCCTATGTCGGCAACCATGTCGTGCCGGTCACGGAGCTGCCGGGCCTGATCGCGGACGTGCATGCCGCGCTCAACAACACGACGCAGCCCGCCGCCGCCGTCGAGGCGCCCGTCGTCGCAGAAAAGCCCAAGCCCCCGGTGCCGGTGAAGAAGTCCGTCCAGAACGACTACATCATCTGCCTGGAGGACGGCCAGAAGTTCAAGTCGCTGAAGCGCCACCTGATGACCCACTACGGCATGACCCCGGAAGAGTACCGCGAGAAGTGGGACCTGCCGGCCGACTACCCGATGGTCGCCCCCGCCTATGCCGAAGCCCGCTCGCGCCTCGCCAAGGAAATGGGCCTCGGCCAGCGCCGCAAGGGCAAGTAAGCACGGCCCATGCCGGGACATTGGAGGCCGGAACCGCAAGGTTCCGGCCTTTCTCGTATGAGGAATAAGGAATAAAAGCCTATAACGGGGATATCTTTCGGAAATTTATTAATAAATTCAATGCATGGTTGTGGCGTGATGCTTCATTCATCCCCGGTCCTCCTCTAGGGTGTATGAATAAATTCCTATCAACGGAGTGGCCAATCATGCACCAGTTCATCGTTCCGCGAGGGCGGTCGTCCCGAGTCTTCACCGCCGCCGGGCTTGCGCCGGAAACCAAGAGCGCGCGCCCGGGCGAGGAGGTGCCTGCCGCCGGTCGGGCGATGGTCGCGCCGGAGCCGCCCACGGTGCCGCCGCCCGTCGCCTGCCGCATCGTGCGCCACCTCGTCCTGGAAATGACGGCGATGGCGAGCGACCGCCCGCTCTGGCGGCGCGACAGCCGCCGCACCACCTGCCATGTGCGCCAGATCGCCATGTATGTCTGCCACGTCGTGCTGCGGCTTTCGCTTTCGGAGATCGGCGCGGCCTTCGGGCGCGACCGCACCACGGTCGGCCATGCCTGCAACGTGGTGGAGGATCGCCGGGACGATGCCTCCTTCGACGCCTTCGTCTCGGCCATCGAGCGCGTCGTCCTTTCGGTGTTCGGCCCCGCGGGGATCGGCAGCCATGAATGATGCGCGGGAAGGAAAGAACGCCGCCGACCTCGTGAAACTCCTGCGCTTCCTGCTCGTGGCCGGCGAGGCCCGCCTTTCGGGCGACGGCGGCCTTGCGGCGGCCGGTGGCCGCGTGCAGCCGGTCTCGCCGGCGGCCCTCGACGAAGCCCTCAGCCTCGGCCTCGTTCGCCGCGCCGGCGCGGTGCTGGCGGCGACGCCGGAGGCGCGCGCCCATCTCAAGCGCCGGCTGTGCGCCGGGGAAACGCCGTTCGCCGGCCAGCACCGCGATGTGGCCGAGGTGGTCGTGGTGCGGGACGGTGCGCGGGAGAGGGTGCTCGTCAACCGTCTGGAATCGCCGCTGGCCGCCCTTGCGCGTCTGAAGGAAAAGACCGGCGGCGCCTTCCTGCCCGAAAGCGCGCTTGCCGCCGGCGAGCGGCTGCACGCCGATTTCACCCGCGGCGGCCTGCAGCCGCGCATGACCATGTCCTGGGAGCCGCGCATCGCCAGCCGCCAGAAGGGCGAGGCGGGCGCATCGCGCGACCTCACCGACACCGCGCTCGCCGCCCGCCTGCGCCTTGCCCGCGCCATCGAGGCGATCGGGCCGGAGCTGTCGGGCGTCGCCCTCGACGTCTGCTGCTTCATGAAGGGGCTGGAAACCGTCGAGCGCGAACGCCAATGGCCGGCCCGCTCCGCCAAGCTGCTGCTCCGCGCCGCCCTGATGGCGCTCGCCCGCCACTACGCCCCGCCACCCGCCGCACCGAAGCGGCGCGCCCATGCCTGGGGCGCGGAGGGGTATCGGCCGGAGATGGGCGGCGAGGCTCGCTCCTGAAGCGCCCTTGCAGGCTGGGTAATCGCATATGGCGGGACGTAGCCGCTTTTGCCTTCTCTCCGCGGGAGGAAGGGGCAGATGGCACCCGCAGGCTTCCATAGGCGATCGCCCGGCCGGGAGGAGGGAGACTGGCTGGTGTTCGCGGCTTCGCCTGTAACGAAAGCGATGCCTACGCAGCGACCTTGACCGCCGCTTCCTCGCGGATGCGGCGTACCATCGAGCGCAGGCCGTTGGCGCGCTGGGAGGAGAGGTGCTCGACGAGGCCGATGGCGTTGAAGGTGTCGATGGCGTCGAGGGCGGCGATCTCGGAGGCGCGCTTGCCGGAATAGATGGCGAGCACGATGGCGACGAGGCCGCGCACGATATGGGCGTCCGAATCGCCCTCGAAGGTCATGACGGGGTCGGCGCCGCCTTCCGCATGGCTGACGAGCCAGACCTGGCTGGCGCAGCCCTGCACCTTGTTGGTGGCGGTGCGCCGGTCTTCCGGCAGGTCCGGCAGCGCCTTGCCGAGTTCGATGACATAGCGGTAGCGGTCCTCCCACTCGTCGAGGAAGGCGAAGTCGTCGATGATCTCTTGCAGCGTGGCCATGGCGTTCCGTCTCAAGCTTTGGCCCTGATATAGGCGAGGGCGGCGCGGATTTGAACCGGAAACCGCCGTCAGCAAAAAGAAACGCCGCAGGGAACGGGTCCATGCGGCGGTTGCTAGGCAACGAGTGAGGCAGGCAGAAACTTGGGAAGCAGGCCCGCAGCGGCTGCGGGATTGCAAGTGGAAGAAGGTGGCGTCAGCCCTTGTGGTCGGGCCGGCGGGTCGGGATGGCGACGGTGCCGGTGACGACCTCGTCGTCGGCATCGACCGCGGCGACGGCCGGAAGCGGCTGGCCCAGCGCTTCCTTCTTGCCATTTGCGTTCTGGGCGACCTCCTCTTCGGCGAACTGGGTGTCGAGGAACTGGTAGGCGATGCGTGCGCCTTCACGGGCCCGGTGGCCGAGGGCGACGAAGGTCTCCGCGCCCTTCTCGCAGACATCCGGCTTTTCGAGGCAGAGGGCGGTCACGTAGGTGAGCGCCTCGCTGGCGGCGCTGAACGTATCGCCGATCTCGACCGTCGGTCCCTTTTCCAGCTTGGCGGAGGATCCCGCGTCCAGGAAGGGGAGCAGGACGAGAACCAGTGAAAACCAGAACGTTCCCTTGATCAGAAACCACATCGCTTGCCATCCTCGTTGACGCCTCGGCTCTTTGCGGCCTTCGGCTCGTTTGGTCCTTGGCGAACCGTTGATGCGAGAATAGGGGCCGGAAGGAAATTCCCCTTTGCTGGAATCGCTCGGGTTTTGCCCAGTTTTGATTAAAATGCGATCTAATCCGTACTTTACCGGCATTTGAGGCAGAATTTAGCGATCCGCGTTAAGGATGATGGCGCACCGGCACCCCCCGATGCGCCGGAATGCCGGGAAGGGCGTGCGGCGCCGCTTGCCCCAGAAGTTAATATGAACAGAAAAATGCCGCAAAATGAGGCGCTTACGCCCCGTTAACCACGCCGGACGAATGGCCGTTGGATTGCTTCGAAATGGGACTTTCGGGCCTTTTTCGCCCCCTTCCGACCCCCCGCGTTTATTCTTTCCTTAAGTCGCCGATGCGATTTTGGGACCACGGAAAAGAACATGAACGGCAGGGTTTTGCGTTGCGCCAATTGACCATCATCGCGGACAGAATGGCAGCCCGTCTGGGCGCCGTTGCTGGCGTTGCTGGCGCGGGCGCCGCCGACGAGCGCCCGTCCGCCTCGCTGCGCGCGACGACGCTGGCGCTGCTCGCCGCCGTTCCCGGCCTGCCGCTTGCCTTCTCCGCCGTGATGCCCGCTTCGGCCGCGCTGCCGGCCGGCGTGGCGCTGGCCGGCGCCGGCGCGCTGCTCGCCGCCGCCGCGACCGCCGTGCGCCAGCCGCGGCCCGTTCCGAAGGCAAGCTTCGCCGAGGCGATGGCGGACACCGCGCCGAGCCCGGCCTCGCCCTACGACCTCTTCGCCGGCCTCGTCACGCTGCACGATGCGCGCGGCTTCGTCACCGCCGTGCACGGCCGCGACCGCGCCGACATGCTGGCCTGGATGCGCGATCCCATGGCGCGCGGCTACCTCGACCAGATCCACGTCTCCGACCGGCTCGGCTTCCTGGCCGCGATCGACCGGCTGCGCCAGGGCGGCCTGCGCGAGACCGTGGACATCCGCATCGATCGCCCGCGCCTCGAGACGGATGCCGAGCAGTTCATGCACATGCGCGTGGAGATGACGGCGCTCACCGGTCCCGACGGCGGGCTCTGCGCGGTCGTCGCCCAGTCGCGCGACATTTCCGACGAGGCAAGGCTGAGGAACGAGAATGCGCGCAAGGCCGAGGAGGCCGAATCGGCCAACGACGCCAAGACGCGCTTCCTGGCGGCCGTCAGCCACGAGCTGCGCACGCCGCTGAACGCCATCCTCGGCTTTTCCGACATCCTTGCCGGCGAATATTTCGGCAAGCTGGAGAACGACCGCCAGCGCGAATACGTCGCGCTGATCCACCAGTCGGGCTCGCATCTCCTGTCGGTGGTCAACACCATGCTGGACGTCTCGAAGATCGAGGCGGGCCGCTACGAGCTCCTGACGGAGCCCTTCCTCGTCGCCGACAGCGTCAAGGCCTGCGAGCAGATGCTCGGCCTCCAGGCGCGCGAGAAGGGCATCAAGCTGACGAGCCGCGTGCCGCGCGCCATCGGCGAGGCCATCGCCGACCAGCGGGCGATCCAGCAGATCCTCATCAACCTCGTCGGCAACGCCATCAAGTTCACCGACCGCGGCGGCATCGTCACCATCGATGCGGCGCGCGAGGGGCGCGATCTGCTGCTGACGGTCAGCGACACCGGCATCGGCATTCCCGCCGACAAGCTGGAACTGATCGGCCAGCCCTTCATGCAGGTGCAGAACGAATATACCCGCAAATACGAGGGCACCGGCCTCGGCCTGTCGCTCGTCAAGGGCCTCGTCGCGCTGCACGGCGGCAGCCTCGTCATCGAGAGCAGCCCGGGCGAGGGCACCGTCATCGCCATCCGCGTTCCCGCCGACGGCTCGGGCGCGATGCGTGACGGCGACGTCAGGCACGGGGCCGCATCCACCGTCGAATTCCCGCCGCGCCTTGCGGTGGCTATCGAGACCGTTTACGAGCCGTCGAACGATGGCAAGGACACGCAAGATGAACGCGCACGTCAGAAGACAGCCTGAGCGGCGGCCCCAGGGCCAGGCCCGCAAGGGCGGGTCGCGCGCGCGCAGCCAGCCGCAACGCCGGCCGAACGCCGTCATCGCCGGGCTTCTTGCGCTCGGCGGCCTTGCCGCGCGCTATCCGAGCGTCGTCGGCGGCGTCTCGGCCTTCGTCGTCGTCTTCTCCTTCGTGGCGGCCAATGCGCTCTGGTACCAGCCGGGCGGCCATCCGTCGCCGTTCCTGAAGACCCGCTCGGCCGACAACTCCCTCGGCTTCACCGCGACGAAGCCGGAGCCGCACGACCAGACGACCTTCGTCATCGAGCGCCTGGAAGAGGGCGAGCCGCTGCCCGAGGTCACCGCGGTGACGCCCGCCGAACGCCCCTTCGACGAGGTGGCGAGCCTCATCGAAAAGCAGCCCGCCAGGGCGGGCGCCGAGGAGGAGGCCGACCCGGTCGCCGCGGCGATCATGCGCGCGGAGGCCGATCCCGGCGTCACCTCGGCGGTCGCAAGGCCCGTGCCGAGCGAACTGGTGATGCAGATCCAGAAGGGCCTCAGCAACATCGCCTACACGGACATCGCCGTCGACGGCCTGATCGGCGAGAAGACGCGCACCGCCATCCGCCATTTCGAGAAGCATTACCGCCTTCCGGTGACCGGCGAGCCGAACGAGCAGGTCCTCGCCAAGCTCAAGGACATCGGCGCGCTATAAAAGCGGCCCTCGGCAAGCGGCCGCTCCTCATCCTCCCTGCAAGCGGGGAAGAGGAGGGCAGGGCGACCGTTTCGTTCCATTCGCACCGTGTTTTCGGAAAGCCGGTCCCACAGCGCCCTTCTTCCGCGTGCTGCGGGACGAGGGCCCTCTCCCGGCACCGATCCTTGCCCCGCCGCGCCGCGCCGTGTATGCCGCCGTCATGCGCCTTCGCACCGACATCTTCGTTTCCGCCCTGCTGCGCCGCGTCTTCGCGCGCGGCGACTTCGCCGCCGTGGAGGCGAAGGGCGCGGAGGCGGCGGGGGCGGTCTTCGTGCGGCAGGTGTTCCGCGACGGGACCGAAAGCCTCCATGCGCCCGCGCCGCAGAGCGTCTTCGCCGAGGACGACGACGGGCGGCGGCTGTTCGAGACGCGGCTGGCGCATGCGGGATCGGAGGCGGTTGCCGAGGCGCTCGCGCGCGAGCGGCGCTTCGACGGCGATCTCTGGGTGGTTTGCGTCGAGGCGGACGCGCTCGGCGACCTCATCGAGTTTGCCGGAGACGAGCCGAAGGACGACGGGTTCTTCCGGCGTTGAGCGGGCAGGGGGCAGCGCCGGCTCGGTCCGGTTGACGCGGGGGTGCGACGGTTTGCGGCGTCGGCCGGGCGGCGGGTGTTCTGCTAGATGTGGGGTCAGCCGGCGGCGCGTTGCCGCCCGATCCCGGAGGACCTGTCGTGGTGATCCTGCCCCTTCGCCTCAACGTCGTCACCGTTGGCCGCCTTCGGCAGGCCCGCGCCGTTCGTGTAGCGATCCGCTCTCTGCCAGCTTTCGACCCGACGGGCAGCCTCGCCCGCATCTAGCGACGCAAGCAGCGCTTCGGCGCCGCCGTCGGAAAGGTGCGGGTAGACCGTCCTCAGCAGGAACAGGCCGTCCGCCTCCGCCACGTCCAGCGCCAGCAGCGTCTCGGCGAGCTGACGTCCCGAAAGATCGAGAAGGATGCGCTCCGAAAGCCACTGGCTGGAGGCGAGCGCATCGGCGAGCGCCACCGCCATCATGCCGACATCGCCGGTGCGCGCGAAGCGCACGAAAAGCGCCTGATGGATGTCCGTCGCCGGTTCGAGCCGAACGGGGGCCTGCCCGGCCGGTGTCGCGGCGCGCATGAGCGCGCGCAATTCCTCACGGATCCCTTCCTCCCGTTCCAGCCGTGCCGCTTCCCGGAGCGCCGCCTCGCGGTCGTCGCCGGTCCTGCGGCTGGCATGGTCCTGATGGGTGCCGACCAGCGCCTCGATGACGGCGGGCGAAAGATCGTCGCGCCGGCCGATGGCGCGGGCATGGTCCGGGCCGGTCGTGCGCAGGATGCGCATCAGCGTGCCGTCGGCGATCGCCTTCGAGCCCATGAGGAAGATGGCGGCGATGCCGATCGGCTGGCGGGCGATGAAGAGGGCGACGTCCTGCGGCACCTGCGGGCAGCGCGACAGCGCCGCCACGGCCTGCCGGCGCGCCTCCTCGGTGGAGGCCTCATAGAGCTGCTCGAAGAGTTCGCCGAACTGGACGAGGTCGGATCTGGAGGGAAAGCGCAGGCTCTCGAAGCTGGACACCGTGGCCATCAGCACGATGTCCTTCGGCCGCCCGCCCTGCGGTCTCTCCAGTTCGCGAAACCTGTCCGCCACGAAACACCTGTCATCCCGGACCGGCAGCCCCTCGCCGATCCCCACTGTCGTTCACGAAAATTAGAGGAAAAACGTTAGCGAGCCGTTAACCTTGGCTGCGCGGAAACCGCAATGATTCCAACGAAATATGCGGGTACGGGAAAAGACGGCTGCTTCGCTTGTGTCTCCGGGCGGCACGCATCCTTCGCCCGCAAGGAAGCGCGGGCGGCGGCGTGGCGGCGACTGTGGATTACGGGGAAATCGCGCGGTTCCCGCCGGACCGGCGGACCTGCGGCCACAGTAAAGCCCCACTTTCCCCCATTCTGCCGGGCTTTCCGCAAGCGGCCCCGACCGGCCGCTTCCGCGCGCGGCCTTGCCGTGCCCGGAGTCATCGGGCGGGCGTCAGCCCCTGGCCTTAACGAGAACTTTAGGGATGGCTGTTATACGTCCCGTAACGGGAGGCACCCTCATGAAGCAGATCGCGCGCGCCGTTTGCGTCGCCGTCCTTGCAGTCTCGGCCACGGCTGCGCCCGCGGCGGCCATGGACCCCGCGAATTTCTATACGGTCCGCAACGATCATGGCGGCGTCGTCGTCGACTACGCCATCAAGGTCGCGCAACTGCAACAGTCCCGCCAGCGGGTCAAGTTCGCCGGGCGCTGCGATTCGGCCTGCACGCTGTATCTCGGCATGAGCCGGTCGCAGCTTTGCGTCACGCCGTCGGCGCGCTTCGGCTTTCACCTTCCCTTCGGCAGTTCCTCGCGCGGCAACCAGGTCGCCGCGAAGTATCTGCTGAAGAGATATCCCCGCTGGGTGCATAGCTGGCTGCAGGCCAACGGCGGCCTGGATACCAGCCTGAAGGTCATGCCCTACGAATATGTCAGCCAGCACATCCGGCCCTGCGACGACCGGATCACGGCGTCGTAGAATAGGATTGGTCGCGGGCGCGCGATGAGGACGCGGGCAGGCCAAGGGAGCCGGAAGCCCCTTGGCCTTTCTTCATGCGATACGGGACGCTTCTGCGCCGTGGCAGCCGTTACGTGGGCTGCTGGTCGTGGCCGCGGTCGCCGCCGCGATCATGTCCGCCGTGCCGGTGGCCACCGCCTTTATGGCCGTGGCCCCAACCCCCGCCGCCTTGACCGTGGTCTCTGCCGCCGCCGTTATGGCCCTGGCCCCAGCCCCCGCCGCCTTGACCGTGGTCTCTGCCGCCGCCGTTATGGCCGTGGCCCCAGCCCCCGCCGTCTTGACCGTGGTCTCTGCCGCCGCCGTTATGGCCCTGGCCCCAGCCCCCGCCGTCTTGACCGTGGTCCCTGCCGCCGCCGTTATGGCCGTGGCCCCAGCCACCACCGTCATGACCATGGTCTCTGCCGCCACCATGCCCGTGGCCGCCGTGACCCCCGTCATGGCCGTGACCATGCCCGTGGCCATGCCCGTGGCCATGACCGTGACCGTGGCCATGACCGTCGCCGTCACCATCGCCGTCACCGCCGCTTCCCCCACCGTCGTTCGAGCGGCTGCCGAACGTGCCGGCGGTGCTGGCGGTGTCGGGCCTGACGAAGCTGGTGGAGGCAAGTGCGGTACAGGCCGTCATGACATTCTTGTACCGCTGCCGCACATCTTGAAGCGCGGCCTTGTCGCCGGAGGCGAGGGCCGCTTCGCACGCCGCATCGGCGCGTGCCTGTAAAGTTCTTCCTGGCTGGATTGTTTGTGCGTTAGCGTACGAAGTAAATACGCCGAAGCATGCCGCAACTGCCGTTGCGGACAACAGGATTTTACGCGAAAACATGACAAATCCTCTCAACGTTGTTTACAAGATATAGTCGTCACCTTCTTGATGTGTGACGTTAACTTTATATTAGGCATTTTTTACATGAGTTTCAATTTTTTAGTCATTATAAAAGAAATTTGAAATGGAGGTTTTGTTTTGAAAGCTCAAATTGATACTATTAAGATTATTGTTTTGTCCCGGCATTCTAGCCATCGTGGCTTCACGTCTATTTTCGAGACCGGTGTGATCTATTTCACGTATTGCGAAAGCCTATATTATTTTAGAAATAGGTAATTCAGCATTTTATTGTGGAAAGGGTCGGCCGCTGCGGCCGGCACCGGGGCGCTGCTCTCCCGGCTTCATCGCCCAAGAGGAGTTTTTCGGGATATGCTGTATTTCCTTGCGGCAGGACGGCGGGGGAAGGGGGCGTCCGGAAGGGCTTTTGTCCGCTTGCAACCGTCCCGTTCCCGGGCGTCCGCTCGCCTCCGGCGACAGATATGAATTCGTTACGAATTAAGATTAACAGTATGTTAACCGGATCCTCGTTAGTTTTCGGGGCATGGATCGGCTCGTCTAATGCATCGGACGTGCTATGATTCGACCATGGAAGCGGCGGGCGGCCCGAGGGCGCCGCCGTTTCGAAGGGGAAAGGTGCGATGTTCCGGATGCCGGGCGGCGACCAGACACATTCCCGTGAAAGGGAAACTTCTGGCCCCGTATCGCCGTTTTCCACCCGTATGCGGCAGGATGGCGTATGCTCCTCTCACATGCGGGATGACGGCGCCGGATGCACCGGCCCGATCGGACGGGCAGGGTGAGATTTGTAGGAGTGCTTCATCCGTCTCGATTCTTCTTCTGGAGGCGAGAATGGCAGGCGTGGTACGATTGAACGAATGGCTCGCGCGAATGCCGCGACGGGAAACCGTTCGACCTGAGGCTCCGGCCCAGATACTGCTCTTTACCGGCGTGCGCTACGAGCGCCTGACGCCCGCGATGCTCGCCGCACGCGGCAAGGCGGACAAGCAGGGCGCCAAGGACACGGCCCGCCGGCCGTGAACCGTTTTTTGCGCGGCCTCGTGCCGGCGCACGTCTTGCCGCCGGGCGCGCCGCATTGGAGCGCCGGCGATGGTCCCGCGCCTACTGGTCCGGCCCGAACGGCTCGCAGCTGGCATCCGCGATGAAGGCATTTGCCGCCGGGCGGCGGCTTTCGGCGGGCACGAAGGTGCGCAGCACCGCATAGCCTTCCTCTCCCCGCATTTCCACCAGGATCGACTGTTCCAGCTCCTGCGGCACCGCCTTGCGGATGCCGATGAGCTGGATGGGCGTGGCGACCAGCGTGTCGAGCGCGCCGGACACGGACGTGCGGTCGTTCATGCTGAAGACCTCGTTGGACGCGCTGTCATAGACGGCCAGCGACCAGAAGGGCACGTCGCCCTCCGCAAAGAGGCGGACCGGGCCGTTTTCCAGCGAGAAGGTGCACACGGCGGTCTTCATCGCCGGGTCGTCGTTGATCGGCGCCAGCGTATCGCCGGCCCGGTCGGCGAGCGGGTAGAAGCGGTTCGCCTCGCCGAGGCTCTGGACGCGCGTATAGGCATCGCGCCCGGTGAAGCTCGGCAGCGAGAGGATGATGACGATGTGCAGCAGCGCCGCCCCGACGAGGCCGATGGCGATGGCATAGAGGAAGCTACGCATCGGCGCAGTCCAGCCGCCGGATGCCCGGCATGGCAAGATCGATGACGCCGGAGCTGCCGGCGGTCGGCGTGTCGAGCAGGGTCATGACGAGAAGGAAGGGCGCCCGGCCCTCCGGCACGGCGAGCCAGTTGCCGGACACGGCGGAAGAGGCGATGCGGATGGAAAAGGTGCTGTCGGCGCCGCGCAGCACGGACCAGGCGTTGAGGCCTGTCGGCAGGTCCGCGCGCGCGCCGGGAAGCGGATTGCCGCTCCGGTCCGTCGCATGCAGCGTCCACAGGCGCGCCGGCGGCGTGATGCCGGCGATCTCATAGCGGCAGTTCTCGGCGAGCGTGCGGTTGTCGCTGTCCGTCGCGGCGGTGAAGACGAGGCCTTCCGCCCCGCCGAGCAGCAGCCTTCCGTCCCGCGCGCGGTGGGCCTTGGCGTAAGGATCGGCATTGATCGTCTGGGCCGCGGGAAACGCCGTCCAGGGGCCGAGCGTGATGGCGCCGAAACCGACCGTCGCCCTGAGCGCGTAGATCGAGCTCAGGATGCCGAGGCCGAAGGCGACGGCGAGCGCAGTGGCGATGACGAGGGGTGTTCGGAACAAGGGATCGACCGTTGGAATCAGCGTTGCGTCACTCTGTCCGCTTCGCCGGAGCAAGGTCAAGCGCCCCGTCGAGCGCGGCCACGCGGCCGTCCGCCTTGAGGGGCGCGGCCTCGCCGAGCTGGCGTGCGATGTCCTTCAGCAGCCGCGTGACATCCGTGGAGAGCGAACGGGGACGCACGAGCGCGGGAAGCGGGTTCTCGTCGCTCGGCGCCTTGGCGACCTCGGTGGCGGCCTTGCCGTCGGGCAGGGGATTGTCGATGCCGGGGATGGGGCGCAGCTCGATGCCCTGGTGGGCATAGTCCATCAGGCGCTTGAAGGTCATGGCGGGCAGGGAGCCGCCGGTCATGTTGTTGGTCGAGGTATAGTCGTCGTTGCCGTACCAGACGGCGGTCGTGTAGTTGCCGGTGAAGCCGACATACCAGGCGTCGCGATAGGCCTGCGTCGTGCCGGTCTTGCCGCCGGAGACGATGCCGCGGTCGAGCGCGCCGCGCCGCGCCGTGCCGTTCACCGGAATGGTGACGAAGATCCGGTTCATCGAGGAGGTCGCGCCTTCCGACAGGATGCGCCGCGGCGGGGGCGCGTCGCGGCCGAAATCGTAGAGGATGTCGCCGTCGTAGTTGATGATCTGGCTGATGCCGTGGCGGCGCGACTGCACGCCGTCGGCCGGGAACACCGCATAGGCCGTCGCCTGGTCGAGAACGGTGACTTCCGAGGTGCCGAGCGGCATGGTCTTGTCGGTGCGCAGCGGCGTCTCGACGCCCATCTGCCTGGCGATTTCGGCGATGCGCTTGGTGCCGAGCTTGTCCTTGGCGAGGCGCACCGGCACCGTGTTGATGGACTTGGCCATCGCCGTCATCAGCGAGATGCGGCCGGCGTAGCTGCGCCCGTAATTCTGCGGCGACCATCCGCCCCAGCTGATCGGCGCGTCGACGATGGTCGTCTCCGGCGTCATGCCGGCCTCCATGGCCGCGGCATAGGTATAGGCCTTGAAGGAGGAGCCCGGCTGGCGCAGCGCCCGGGTGGCGCGGTTGAACTGGCTCTCGCCATAGTCCCGCCCGCCGACCATGGCGCGCACGGCCCCGCCGTTCTCCACCATGACAAGCGCGCCCTGCTTGACGCGGTAGCTCTCGCCGTACTGGCGAAGGCCGCTTTCGACGGCCTCCTCGGCGGCGGCCTGCAGGCCCATGTCGATGGTGGTGCGCACGATGAGCGAGTGCTGGGCGAAAGGCTTGGCGATGCGCTGCACCTCGTCGAAGGCCCAGTCGAGGAAGAAGTCCGGCGCGGTCTTCTCGTTGCGGTCGATGACGGAGGCCGGGTTGCGCCGCGCGGCGATCACCTGGCCCTCGGTCATCAGGCCGCCCTGCACGAGATTGGTCAGCACCTCGTTGGCGCGCGCGCGCGCCGCCGGCAGGTTGACATGCGGGGCATAGCGGGCGGGCGCCTTGAACAGGCCGGCCAGCATGGCGGATTCGGCAAGGTTCACATCCGTCACGTTCTTGCCGAAATAGAACTGCGCGGCCGCCGCCACCCCGAAGGTGCCGCCGCCCATATAGGCGCGGTCGAGATAGAGCCGCAGGATCTCCTTCTTGGAAAGGTTCGCCTCCAGCCACAATGCCAGGAACGCCTCCTTGACCTTGCGCTCGATGGTGCGCTCGTTGGAGAGGAACAGGTTCTTGGCGAGCTGCTGGGTAAGCGTGGAGCCGCCCTGCACGACGCCGCCGGCCCGCGCATTCTCGTTCATGGCGCGGGCAAGGCCGAGGAAATCGATGCCGAAATGGGTGAAGAAACGGCGGTCCTCCGTCGCCAGCACCGCCTTGATCAGGTGGTCCGGCAATTCGTCGATAGGAACGGAATCCTCGTGGATGATGCCGCGATGGCCGATCTCGTTGCCGTAGCGGTCGAGGAAGGTGACGGCGAAATCGCTCTGGGCGCGCCAGTCGCCCTTGGTCTCCTCGAAGGCGGGCAGCGCCAGCGCCAGCAGCAGCACGAAGCCGGCGCTGCCGAGGTTCATGCCTTCGCCGGCGACCTCGAAGACGGCCTTCTTCCAGCCTTTGACGTGGAAGCGGCGGGAGAAGATGGTGATCTCCTCCCATATCTCCGCCGCGCGGAAGCCGGCGTTCCAGACCGTGGAGTCGATCCAGGAATCGATGCGCAGGAAGATGTGCCGCTTGCGGCGGCGGGGTTTTTCGGGCTTCTGGCTGTCGTCTTCCACGATCGCATACCTTGTGACGGGACGGCCCGCAGCCTGCCCGGGTCTGGTTAACGTCCTGTCACCAGCGGTTTATTCGGGCACGATAACAGCCTTTTGACGGCAACTGAACGGAATTTGCGGGGAGTGGCGCGGGGGCAAGGGCCTTGACCTTTGGCCGCAAGGGGTTCAGGGGTCGGACATGACGACCAAGACTGCGCAAAAGCCCGGCGACCTGCCGTTCTGGAAGACCAAGACGCTTGCCGAGATGAACGACGCGGAGTGGGAGAGCCTGTGCGACGGCTGCGGGCTCTGTTGCCTCAACAAGCTGGAGGACTGGGACACCGGCGAGATCGCCTGGACCTCCATCCGCTGCGTGCTGCTCGACGGGGAGAGCTGTCGCTGCTCGGACTACGAGAACCGGCAGGCGACCGTGCCCGATTGCATCCGCCTGACGGTGGAGACCGTCTCGAAGATCTCCTGGCTGCCGCCGACCTGTGGCTACCGCCTCGTCCGCGACGGCCACGACCTCTACTGGTGGCACCCGCTCGTCTCCGGCGATCCCGACACCGTGCACCAGGCCGGCATTTCCGCGCGCGGGCGCACCGTCAGCGAGGAGGGCCTCGATATCGACGACTACGAGGATTACCTCGTCACGTGGCCGCTCGAAGTAGGCGAGGGGAAGTAGCCGCCCCAGGAGCGTTTTTTCTTTTCTCCGGATCGTGAAAGACGCTCCATCTCCTTGTTTCCACGCACTTGCGGACGCGAGCCGCCGCGCATTTTGCCTAGTGAAGGCTGGCGGCGGCGAGCTTCTTCGGCGCGACATTGCGCCAGGCGGTGCCGATCAGCGCGCGCACCCGCTCGCCGTCCGCATCGTCGAAATAGAGCGAGGTCCAGCCCTTCTGTCCCCAGCCGCCGGGCACCGGCGCGCAGAGGCCGGGATCGGTCTCCAGCACCAGCGATTGCTGGTCCCGCGTGAACTTCAGGACCGCGCGGCCGGGCTCGGGCAGGGTCATGAACACCTTCTCGCCCACCCGGAAGTCCCGCTTCCCGAAATGGGCGCTTTCCCGCGCTCCCGGCATGCCGAGCGCCATCGTGATGAGGTCGTCGGATATCATGGTTGAAGGATAGCACCGAACGGCCCCTTGGAAAAGTTTTCGGCCGAAATAGGAAAATAGTCCTTGACGGCGTCACGGTCGTTTGCTAGGGTTATGTCATGGTCGGAAAGGTGCAGGCGGCGGGTTCGCCGGGCTTTCCGGAGGCTGAAGGTTCGGCGATGGCCGCCCGCGGCCGGCCAGGACAGTTCCGCCACGGCGCGTTGCGCTTCTGGAATTGTACAGAAACCCTGGTGATGGGGCATGTCCGCTTTCGGAGAGAGGCGAGGGTGCCCGGAAGAGATTTTGGCAGGCGCTCGTTCCTTTCGGACCGGGCGCCTTTTTCATTTTCGGGCCTTGCGATGGAAACGGATATGACGATCGAACTCGACCTTTACGGCATCCTGCCGGAATGGGCGGTCTATGACGGGCTTTCGGCAAGGCGGACGGCCTTCGAGAGCGGCGCGGTGCCGGTGCTGGACACCAAGGCGGAAGCACCGGGCGATCCCTTCCTCGACATGCAGGCCATGCTTCTCGAAATGACCAAGGAGCTGCGCGAGCGCTTCCAGCGCTTCCAGAGCCAGAAGGTGCTGGCCGAGCGCGATGCGGACGATGCCGGCGACGAGGCCGCGCGCAAGCTGGCCCAGACCGACGCCAAGGCGGCCATCGAGGCCGTCTCGCTGATCGTGCGCACGCTGGAGAAGATCGACAGCCTGCAGCGCACGCTGATCGCCGGTCGCACCGAGGCGGAAGCCGGTGGAGAGGACGACGAGGCGGCGCTGATGGCGGAATTCGACCGGCTGGTGGAAGAGCGCGTGAAGGAGCGGATGCATGCCGCGAAAGAGGAATGGATGCGGGAAGCCGGGGCTTGCGGCGATGCTGCCGCGGCCATGGAAGGCGGACCGTAGGGAACGGCTGGCCTGCCGGGCGGCGCGCAAGAAACTGGACAGGACTATGAAGGCGGCGGCCGCGGGCTTGAGGATGATCGAGGAACGACGGGCGGCACTGGCGGAAGCGGGCGATGCGCTGGAGGCGGGGCTGGGGCGGCGAGGTGCGGTCGGTGAAGATTGCCCCTCATCTACTCACCCGGATGTTTTCCCGGCAGATGACAGGACTGGCATGGACGGGACTCGGCCGTCGCCGCCCTCCCTTCTCCCCCTGGGGAGAAGGTGGCCCGAAGGGTCGGATGAGGGGGGAGCTCAGAACGGCACGTCGGCTTCTTATCTGCGGCAGCCCCCTCATCCGCCTGCCGGCACCTTCTCCCCGAGGGGAGAAGGGAGCCCGCCGCTACCGTCTTGCTCTGGAGAGGCTGCGCACGCGGCGGAACCGACATCGACGCCTGCCAAACAACTGGTCCCCAACTCTCTGCACCAGCTCCGCGGCTGGCACTTCACCTGCCGCACCGCACAGACGCCCCCGCCGGGCGACTGGCGGGTCTGGCTGCTGATGGGCGGGCGCGGCTCGGGCAAGACGCGGGCGGGCGCCGAATGGGTGCATGCCATGGCGCTGGCGCGGCCGGAAAGCCGCATCGCGCTGGTGGCCGAGACGCTCGGCGACGCGCGCGAGGTGATGATCGACGGCGTGTCGGGCATCTGCCGCATCGCGCGGCGCTTGCGGCCGGACTTCGAGGCCTCGCGCCGCCGGCTCGTCTGGCCGAACGGGTCCATCGGGCAGATCTTCTCGTCGGAGGACCCGGAGAGTTTGCGCGGGCCGCAGTTCCATTTCGGCTGGTGCGACGAGCTCGGCAAATGGAAGCACGCGCAGGAGACCTGGGACATGCTGCAATTCGGCCTGCGCCTCGGCGACGATCCGCGCGTGCTGGTGACGACGACGCCGCGCCCGGTGCCGCTGCTGCGGGCGCTCGCCGCCGATCCGGCGACGGCGGTGCGGCGCATCGCGACCGCCGACAATGCCAAGAACCTCTCGCCGGGTTTCCTTTCCGCCATGGCCGACCGCTACGGCGGCACGCGGCTCGGGCGGCAGGAGCTCGACGGCGAGCTGATCGCCGACCGCGAGGACGCGCTGTGGACGAGGGCGCGGCTGGAGGCGATCCGCCTGCGCCAGCCGGGGCCGCTGTCGCGCATCGTCGTGGCGGTCGATCCGCCGGCGACGGCTTCCGCGGCCTCGGTCTGCGGCATCGTGGTGGCGGGGCTGGATGGCAGCGGCCGTGCGGTGGTGCTGGCCGATGGATCGGTGACGGGCGCGAGCCCGGCGGGCTGGGCGGGCGCAGTGGTGCGCGCCTTCCGTCGTTTCGACGCCGACCGGGTGGTGGCCGAGGTGAACCAGGGCGGCGACATGGTGACGGCGATGCTGAAGAGCGTCGACGCCAACCTGCCTGTTGCGACCGTGCGGGCGACGCGCGGGAAATTCCTGCGCGCCGAGCCGGTGGCGGCGCTCTACGAGCAGGGGCGGGTCGCCCATGCCGGCGCCTTCGCCGAACTGGAGGACCAGATGTGCGATTTCGGCCCGGACGGGCTTTCCGCCGGCCGCTCGCCGGACCGGCTCGACGCGCTCGTCTGGGCGCTGACGGCGCTGGTGATCGACCGGCAGGGCGAACCGCGGGTGCGAGGGATCTGACGATGGATATCGACCGCAAGGTCTTCTTCGATGCCGTGCGCGCGACGCTCTACGGCGGGCGGCTGGCACGCGGCCAGGTGGGCGGCATGACGGCGCTCCTCGACCGCTTCGAGCGGGGCGGCGAGACACGGGACCGCCGCTTCCTTGCCTATATGCTGGCGACGGCCCATCACGAGACGGGCGGGCGCATGCAGCCGGTGCGCGAGACCTTCGCCGCGAGTGACGCGGCGGCCATCGCGCATCTCGACCGGGCCTTTTCCGAGGGGCGGCTGCCGCAGGTCTCCGCGCCCTATTGGCGGCGGGACGCGGACGGCAAGAGCTGGCTCGGGCGCGGGCTGGTGCAGATCACCCACCGGCGGAACTACGAGCGGCTTTCGGCGCTGACGGGCGTCGACCTCGTCGCGCGGCCGGGGCGGGCGATGGAACTGGCGGTGTCGGTGGAGATCCTTTTTGCGGGCATGCTGCAGGGCGCTTTCACGGGACGGCGGCTGGCGGATCATTTTTCGGGCAGCGGTTCGGACTGGGTGGGCGCGCGGCGGATCGTCAACGGGCTGGACCGGGCGGAGCGGGTTGCCTTGTATGGACGGGCGTTTTTGGCGGCGCTGGGCGGGGAGGAGGGCAAGACCCCTCCCTAAATCCCTCCCCACAAGGGGGAGGGACTTAACCTGCCGCACCCTTTGCATTCCATTTCGAACGATGAGCAAGCCTCCTTCTTCTCCCCCTTGTGGGGAGATGCCGGCGGGCAGAGGGGGCGGCCCCGCGCAGCCGGGGCATTGCCCGCCGCATTCCATTTTGCACGGTGAGCAAGCTCCCCGCCTTCTCCCCGCTTGGGGGCAGATACCGGCAATCACGAACCGAGACGATCGAGGACATCATGAAACTGCCATCCTTCCTCACGCGCCGCCGCCAGGTGGCGGAAACCAAGGCGTCGGGCTTCTTCACGCTGACGGCGGAGGGCCGGGCGCACTGGTCGAGCCGGTCCTATGCCTCGCTGTCGCGCGAGGGCTTCATGAAGAACCCGGTGGCGCACCGGGCGGTGCGGATGATCGCCGAGGCGGCGGCTTCGGTGCCGTGGCTCGCTTATCAGGGCGAGGCGGAGCGGCCGGAGGATTTTCGGCTGGCGCTGCTTTCCCGGCCGAACGGGCGCATGGCGGGGACGGATTTCTTCGAGACGCTTTATGGGCACCTTCTGTTGTCGGGCAACGCCTTCGTCGAGGGCGTGCAGGTGGGCGAGGAGCTGCGCGAGCTGCATCTGCTCCGGCCCGACCGGATGCGCATCGTCGAGGGGCGGGACGGCTGGCCGGAGGCTTATGAATACCGCACCGGCAACCATGTGCGCCGGCATGCTGCGGGCGAGGGGCAGGCGATCCTGCATCTGAGGCTCTTCCATCCGCTCGACGACCAGCTCGGCTTCGCGCCGCTGGAGGCGGCGTCCATGGCGCTCGACCTCTCCAATGCGGCGGCGGTGTGGAACAAGGCGCTGCTCGACAATTCGGCGCGGCCATCCGGCGCGCTCGTCTACCAGCCGAAGGAGGGCGGCAACCTTTCGCCCGACCAGTACGACCGGCTGAAGAGCGAGCTGGAGGAGGGCTATTCCGGCGCGGCGCGCGCCGGTCGACCGATGCTGCTGGAGGGCGGGCTCGACTGGAAGGCGATGGGGCTTTCGCCGCGCGAGATGGATTTCGTGGAGGCGAAGAACGGGGCGGCGCGCGACATCGCGCTCGCCTTCGGCGTGCCGCCCATGCTGATCGGCATTCCGGGCGATGCGACCTATGCCAACTACCAGGAGGCCAACCGCGCCTTCTGGCGGCTGACCGTGCTGCCGCTCGTCAGCCGCACGGCGGCGTCCTTCGCGGCGTGGTTCTCGGAGGACGGCGAGGCGCTGCGACTGGTGCCGGACCTCGACCAGGTGAGCGGGCTCGTGGCGGAACGCTCCGAGCTCTGGGCGCGGGTGGGCACGGCGGGGTTTTTGACCGACGAGGAGAAGCGGCGGGCGGTGGGGTATTGAGGGCTGGCGGGTGCCGCTTCACCCCCCTCTGCCCTGCCGGGCATCTCCCCCACAAGGGGGGAGATTGGATGGAGCGCCGTCTCGCCTAACGCCAGCGTTGCCGATTGAGCAAGGCGTTTGCCTCTTGCCGATCTCCCCCCTTGTGGGGGATGCCCGGCAGGGCAGAGGGGGGTGAAGCAACCTCCCGGGCCGACAATTCTGCAGGAAAAGCAGACGCTTGATCTGAAGAAGATGACTCTCTTTCCCGTTTTCCGGCCCCAACCCTTGAAAGCGCTGAATCAGATTTCGAGGAAAGCGCCGTAAGGGATTCGAAAGATTCGAGGATTGCCGGTGCCGGCTCTGCGCGAGCCGGCGCGCCTTCGGTCGTTCCTACTGAATTTCCATAACAATCTGAAAGGCTTGACAATGGCTGACATCGGAAACGACGGCGGGCTGTGGACGGCCCGGCTCATCGGCGCGTCCGCGGGCGCGGCCGTTTCGCTCATCTATCTCCTGCCGAGAAGCCGCCGCGAGGCGGGATGCCGCTTCCTGACCGGGCTTGCCTGCGGGCTCGTCTTCGGCGGGCCGGCGGGGCTTTGGATCGCGGTCCGGCTCGGCATCGCGGGCTATCTCGGGCCGGCGGAGGTGCTGTTGACCGGGTCGGCCGCGGCCAGCCTTTCGGCCTGGTGGGGGCTCGGCGTGCTGGCACGGCTGGCGGAGCGAATGAGGCAGTAGCCAATAGGCAATAGGCAATAGGCAATAGGCAGTAGGGGGCGGCTTTGTCGGGAACCCTACTGCCGACTGCCTAACCCCTAATTCCTTCCAGGAGAGACCAATGACAACCGACGACCTGCCGGTCTGGCGGACGAAGAAATATGCCGATCTGACGCTTGCGGGCGTTTCCGGCGACGGGGTGTTTTCCGGCTATGCCAGCCTCTTCGGCGAGGTGGACCTCGGCAAGGATGCGATTGCGCCCGGTGCCTTCGTGCAATCGCTGCGAAAGCGCGGCGCCTCGGGCGTGCGCATGCTGTTCCAGCACGATCCGGCCGAACCCATCGGCCGCTGGCGCACCATCCGCGAGGACGAGCGCGGGCTTTATGTCGAGGGCGTGCTGTCGCCCGGCGTCGCCCGGGCGCGCGAGGTGCTGCAGCTCATGAAATCGGGCGCGCTGGACGGGCTGTCCATCGGCTTCCAGACGGTGCGCTCCAGGACCGACCGGGGCAGCGGCGTGCGCCGCATCCTGGAGGCGGACCTCTGGGAGATCTCGATCGTCACCTTTCCCATGCTGCCCTCGGCGCGGGTGTCGAACGTGAAGAATGCGCGGTGGTTCCGCGACCGGGAAACGGAGCTCGTGCGCACCATGCGCCGGGCGGCCCGGATGATGAAACGCTAACAGGAGAGACCAGGCATGACGCAGACGATGAAGACCGCGCCGGAGACCAAGGCCGTGCCGGAAACGATGACGGCCGCCTTCGACGACTTCATGGAGGCCTTCGAGGCCTTCAAGGAGACGAACGACCGCCGGCTCGGCGAGATCGAGCAGAAACTGACCGCCGACGTGGTGACGCGCGACAAGGTGGACCGCATCAACCGCGCCATGGACGAGCACAAGCGCGTGCTCGACGGGCTGGCGCTGAAGAAGAACCGCCCGGCGCTCGGCGGGGCCGGTGAGGGTTCGCCCGAGGCGGCCGAGCACAAGGCGGCCTTCTCCGCCTATATGCGCCGGGGCGACGAGAGCGCGCTTCGTTCGCTGGAGGGCAAGGCCATGTCGGTCGGCTCGGCGGCGGACGGCGGCTATCTCGTGCCGCCGGAAACCGATACGGAGATCGGTCGGAGGCTTTCCGCTGCTTCGCCCATCCGGGCGCTGGCGACGGTGCGGCAGGTCTCCGGCGCGGTGCTGAAGAAGCCCTTCGCGACCTCCGGCATGGCCTGCGGCTGGGTGGCGGAGACGGCCTCGCGGCCGCAGACCAACGCGGCGCAGCTCGCCGAGCTCTCCTTCCCGACCATGGAACTCTACGCCATGCCGGCGGCGACGGCGGCGCTGCTCGACGATGCGGCGGTGGACGTGGAAAGCTGGATCGCCTCGGAGGTCGACATCGTCTTCGGCGAGCAGGAAGGCACGGCCTTCGTCTCCGGTGACGGCACCAACAAGCCGAAGGGGTTCCTCAGCTATACCAATGTCGCCGACAGCGGCTGGAGCTGGGGCAATATCGGCTATATCGCCACGGGCGCGACCGGTGCCTTCAAGGCGAGCGGGCCGTCCGACACGCTGATCGACACGATCTATGCGCTGAAGGCGGGGCACCGGCAGAATGCCAGCTTCGTCATGAACCGCAAGACGCAGAGCGCCATCCGCAAGTTCAAGGATGCGGACGGCAACTACCTCTGGCGCCCGCCGGCAACGCCGGGCCAGGCGGCCTCGCTGATGGGCTTCGCCATCGCCGAGGCCGAGGACATGCCGGACGTGGCGGCCGACAGCGTCTCCATCGCCTTCGGCGATTTCCGCGCCGGCTATCTCGTCGTCGACCGCACGGGTGTTCGCGTGCTGCGCGATCCCTATTCGGCCAAGCCCTATGTGCTGTTCTACACCACCAAGCGCGTCGGCGGCGGGGTGCAGAACTTCGAGGCGATCAAGCTGGTGAAGTTCGCGGCGAGCTGAGGGGAGACCCTTCCCCAACCCCTCCCCAGAAGGGGGAGGGGCTTGCCGTGCCGCACCCTCGGCGTTCGGTTTCGAACGCTGAGCAAGCCTCCCGCTTTCTCCCCCCTCGTGGGGGAGATGCCGGCAGGCAGAGGGGGCGGGCCCGCGCAGCCGGGGCGTTACACGGGAAGACCTCTCCCTAAATCCCTCCTCACAAGGGGCGGGACTTACCGTGTCGCACCTTCGGCATCCCTTTTCGGACGTCGAGCAAGCCTCACGCCGGCAGGCGGGGGGCTTTCTTTCGTTTCTTTTCCTCGCACCGGCGGGCGTTCCCTGCCGCCGGTGCCGCGGGCGCGGTTTTCCTCCCGGCCGCGCCCGCATTTCCTCCATCAGACAGGATTGCCATGACCATTGCCGAACTCTTGCCGCCGGCCGTGGAGCCGGTCACGCTCGCCGAGGTGAAGGCGCATCTGCGCCTCGATACGGACGACGAGGATGCGCTGCTTTCGGCGCTGGTCCGCACGGCGCGCCAATATATGGAGGCCGAGACGGGGCTTTGCCTGATCGTGCGGCTGCTGCGCCTCTATCTCGACGACTGGCCGGAGGGCAGGGTGATTCAGATTGCCAGAGGGCCGGTGCAAGCCATTGAAATGCTGACGGTCTACGACGATTTCGGCGCGCCGGTCGACGTGAGTACGGCCGGATATGTGCTCGACGGCGCGGCGCGGCCGGCCCGGCTGATCCTGCCCGAACGTCCGGCGACGGCGCGGGCGATGAACGGCATCGAGATCGATTTCACCGCCGGCTTCGGCGAGAGCGGCGCGGATGTGCCGGACACGCTGAAGCGGGCGCTGCTGCTGCATGTCGCGGCCATGTTCGAGCTGCGCGGCGTGCTCGCCGCCGAGGATCAGCCGGGGGCGGTGCCGGTGGGTTACGACCGGCTCGTCGCGCCCTGGCGCCTGCGGAGGCTGTGATGGGTGCGCTCATCGATCCCGGCCGGCTGAAGGCTCGCCTCGTGCTGGAGCGACCGGAGGAAACGCCGGACGGACAGGGCGGCGTGACGGTGGGCTTTGCCACTGTCGCGACGCTCTGGGCTTCCATCGAGCCCGTCGCCATGCGGGCCGAGGAGGCGGCGGGAACGTTGCCTGTGACGGTGACGCACCGCATCCGGCTGCGCCGGCGCGATGACCTTGCCGGCGGCATGCGGCTGCGCAAGGGCGCGCGGCGCTTCGCCATCCGCGCCTTCCGCGATCCCGACGAGACGGGGCGCTACACGCTCTGCGACTGCGAGGAGATCAAGCCATGAGCGCGGCTTCCGCCCTGCAGAAAGCCATTTTCGCCCGTCTCTCGGGCGATGCGGCGCTGGTATCGCTGGTCGGCGCGGCCGGCATCACCGACAGGCGGCTTGCCGAGCCGGCCGCGTCGCTGCTGGTGATCGCCGGCATCGACAGCACGGACCATTCGACCGCCACGGAGGCGGGCGAAGACCATGTCGTGACGCTGGAGGCCTGGTCCGAGGCGGCGGGGCACCGGCAGGCGCAGGCGATCGCGGCCGCCGCCCGCGCCGCGCTGCACGATGCGGCGCTGGTGCTGGCCGGCCATCACCTCGTGCTGCTCTTCCATCTCGACACGCGCCTGCGGCGCGACGGCAAGTCCCGCTTCCATCGTGCGGAAATGCGCTTCCGCGCGGTGACGGAGCCGGATGCCTGACATCTCTTTCACGGAAAGGACCTAGCCATGGTGGCACAGAAGGGGCGGGACCTCCTGCTCAAGATCGACAACGGGGCGGGCTTTGCGACGGTCGCGGGGCTGCGTTCGAAGCGGCTGTCGTTCAACGCCGCGCTCGTCGACGTGACGGATGCGGAATCGGCGGGGCGCTGGCGCGAACTGCTCGGCGGGGCGGGCGTGCAGCGCGCGGCGCTCTCCGGCAGCGGCATCTTCAAGGACCAGGCGTCCGATGCGCTGGTGCGTTCGCTGTTCTTCGCCGGCACCATTGCCGGCTGGCAGATCGTCATTCCGGATTTCGGCACGGTGGCGGGGCCGTTCCAGATTGCTTCGCTCGAATATTCCGGCGCGCATGACGGCGAGGTGCTGTTCGAGATCGCGCTGGAATCGGCCGGCGCGCTGACTTTCGGGGCGCTCTGATGGGCGCGCGGGCAAACCGGCATCGCGGCGAGATCGAGGCCTGCCTCGACGGCGAGACGCGCGTGCTCTGCCTCACGCTCGGCGCGCTGGCGGAACTGGAGACGGCCTTCGCCGTCGATAGCCTGACGGGTCTGGCCGAGCGATTTTCCAGCGGCCGGCTGAAGGCGGAAGACCTCATCCGCATCATCGGCGCCGGCCTTCGCGGCGGCGGCAACCTCTTCAGCGACGAGGACGTGGCGGCGATGGCGGTGGCGGAAGGGCTGGCGGGCTTCGCCCGCATCGCCGCCGACTTGTTGCAGGCGACGTTCGGCGGCGGCGGGCCTGCGGAAAACCCTCCGCGGCCGCATCCGGCCTGAGCGGCGAGGCGCCGGCCTTCCCCTGGGAGGCGGCGCTTCATGCCGGGCTCTGCCGGATGCGGCTTCCGGCAAGGGATTTCTGGGCGATGACGCCGCGCGAACTCGGCTTCGCGCTCGGCCTGCTGCGGCCCTCGGCGGGCACGCCCGGCCGGGCGGGGCTGACGGCGCTGATGCGGGCCTTTCCCGACAAGAAGGAGTGAACCATGGCCGACAGGAACGACACCCCGCTTTCCGCCACGCGGACGGAGGCGGAGGCGCTTTCGACCGTCTTCGACGACCTGGAGGCGCGCTCGCGCTCCTTCGGCTTCGCGCTCACCAATGCGCTGAAGGGCGCGGTGGTGGACGGCAAGGGGCTTGAGAGCGTGCTGCGCGGGCTGGCGCTGCGCATGAGCGATATCGCGCTTTCGGTGGGCATGAAGCCGCTGGAGGGGCTGCTGAGCTCCGGCATTTCCAGCTTGCTCGGCGGCGCTACGCCCTTCGCCAAGGGCGGTGTGGTGTCCTCGCCGACCTATTTCGGCAGCGGCGGCGGGCTCGGGCTGATGGGCGAGGCGGGGGCGGAAGCGATCCTGCCGCTGCGGCGCGGGCCGGACGGGGCGCTGGGCGTTGCGGCGGACGGTGGGGGCGGCGGGTCGCGCATCGTCTTCAACGTCACGACGCCGGACGCGGCGAGCTTCCGCAAGTCCGAGGGGCAGATCGCCGCCATGCTGACCCGCGCGGTGGGGCGGGGGCAGCGGAGTTTGTAAGCGGCGCTTGCGGCTTGGGGCTGCCCCTCATCCCGCTGCCGCGACCCTTTCCCCGCAGGCGGGGAGAAGGGGAGGATGCTTCGGTTTCCCGAGGCGATGAACGTAGGCGGGTGGGGAGCGCTTGCTTCTTTGCATGCGGCGGTTTTCGCAAATCCGAAGGGTGGATCGCTACGGTGCTTAATCGTGCGAGGGCAGCGGCGTTGCTGATGGCGTGGGGCGGTGCACCCCCTCATCCGGCTGCCGCCACCTTCTCCCCGAGGAGAGAAGGGGATGTCGCACCCGGTTTCCTTCAGGTTCGCGCGCAGCGTTTGGTCGAAAGCGTCGCCTCCTTCCCTTCTCCCCAGCGGGGGAGAAGGTGGCGGCAGCCGGATGAGGGGGCTTCTGGGCCGGGCCGGTAACTGAATTTTCGAGGATGAAGACATGGCAGGATTTCATGAGGTACGGTTTCCGCTGCGGGTGGCGCTTGGCACCAGCGGCGGGCCGGTGCGGCGGACCGATATCGTCAGCCTTTCCAATGGACGGGAGAACCGCAACCGCCGCTGGCAGGACGCGCGGCGGCGCTACGATGCGGGCTCGGGCGTGCGCTCGGTCGACGACCTTTACGCCGTTCTCGCCTTCTTCGAGGCACGGGCGGGGCAGTTCTACGGGTTCCGCTTCCGCGATCCGGTGGACCACAAGTCCTGCGAGCCGGGCGGCGCCATCAGCGCCATGGACCAGTTCCTCGGCACCGCGGACGGGACGACCGCGAAGTTTGAACTCGTCAAACGCTATGCGGATGCGGGCGGCGAGACGGTGCGCCGGATCGACAAGCCGGCGACCGGCACGGTGACGGTCGCGGTGGCGGGCAGTCCGGTGCCGGCGGCGGATTATACGGTGGACTACATGGCCGGGACGATCACCTTCAGGCCGGGCAAGGTGCCGCTCACGGGCACGGTGCGGGCGGGCTTCGAATTCGACGTGCCGGTGCGCTTCGATACGGACCGGATCGACATCGACCTCGGGCAGTTCGACGCGGGGCGCATTCCCTCCATCCCGCTCGTGGAGATCAAGCCATGAGGGAGATACCGGCAGGGCTGCAGGCCCATCTCGACGGCGAGGCGACGACGCTCTGCAACGCCTGGCGCGTCACCCGGCGCGACGGCGTGGTGATGGGCTTCACCGACCACGACCGCGATCTTTCCTTCGGCGGGCTCGCCTATCTGGCCGCCAGCGGCTTCGAGGCGAGCGAGACGGAGGACGGCAACGGGCTTTCGGCCGAGGGCGGCGATGTCTCGGGGGGCTTTTCCGCCGACGCCATCCGCGCCGAGGACCTTTCGGCGGGGCGCTATGACGGGGCGAAGGTGGAGGTCTTCACGGTCAACTGGCAGGACCCGTCGCAGCGGCTGCTGCTGCGCACCGCAGAGCTTGGCGAGGTGCGGCGCGAGGGCGGGCTTTTCCGCGTCGAGCTCCGGCGGCTGACGCACCGGCTCGACCAGATGCGCGGGCGCATCTATGCCCGCCAGTGCGATGCCGTGTTCGGCGATTCGCGCTGCGGGATGAGCCTTGCGGCCTATAGGGCGATAGCGACCGTGACGGCGGTGCGCGACGACATGCATGTCGAGGTCAGCGGGCTTTCCGGCTTTGCGGAGCGCTTCTTCCGCTACGGCGTGCTGTCCTTCACCAGCGGCGCGGCGAAGGGGCTCTCGGCCGATGTCGAGGACCATCGCCGGCTGGAGGGCGCGGACGAACTGACGCTGTGGCTGCCGATGGCGGCGGAGATCGCCGTCGGCGACACGCTGGAGGTGACGGCAGGCTGCGACAAGCGCTTTTCCACCTGCAAGGCGAAATTCGGCAACGGCCTCAATTTCCAGGGTTTCCCGCATATTCCCGGCAGCGATTTCAGCTACGGCTATGCCGACGGCGAGACCGTGCACGACGGGAGCCCGCTCTATGACTGAGATCTTCCGGGAACGGATCGTCGCCGTCGCGCGCGGCTTTATCGGCACGCCCTACCGGCACCAGGGGTCGCTCAAGGGCGTCGGCTGCGATTGCCTCGGGCTGATCCGCGGCGTCTGGCGCGAGCTCTACGGCGCGGAGCCGGAAGTGCCAGCGCCCTATGCGCCCGACTGGGCGGAGCGGACGGGCAGGGAGCGGCTGCTGGAGGCGGCCGCGCGCCATTGCGGGGCGGCGCTGCCTCTGGCGGACCTGCGCCCCGGCCACCTCCTCGTCTTCCGCTGGCAGGACGGCATGGCGGCAAAGCATGCCGGCATCGCCACGCCGGGGGATCGCTTCATCCATGCCTACGAGCAGGCGGCGGTGCTGGAATCGCCGCTCGTTCCCGCCTGGCGCCGGCGCATCGCCGGCGTCTTCCGTTTCCCGGAGACCTTCTGATCCATGGCGACACTTCTCCTCCAGGCCGCGGGCGCGGCGCTCGGCAGCGTTTTCGGTCCCGTTGGCGCCATCGTCGGCCGGGCCGTCGGGGCGCTGGCCGGCTCCGTGGTCGACCGCTCGCTCATCAATGGGAGCCGGACCTATTCCGGCCCGCGGCTTGCCGATGCGCGCGTGCCGGGCGCGGAAGAGGGCACGGCGATCAGCCGCGTCTACGGCACGGCGCGCGTCGGCGGCACGCTGATCTGGGCGACGCGCTTCGAGGAGCAGGTGATCGTCCAGCGCCAGGGCGGCAAGGCGAGCGGCCCGCGCACGCAGACCTACCGCTACTTTGCCAATTTCGCGGTCGGCATCTGCGAGGGGCCGATCGCCTCCATCCGCCGCATCTGGGCGGACGGGCGCGAGGTCGACCTTTCGGCGCTCTCGGTGCGCGTTTATACCGGCACGCCCGACCAGCCGCCCGATCCGCTGATCGAGGCCAAGCAGGGGGCTGGCAACGCGCCGGCCTATCGGGGGCTTGCCTATGTCGTGCTGGAGCGCTTTCCGCTCGACGTCTACGGCAACCGCATTCCCATCCTGCATTTCGAGGTGGTCAAGCCCGTCGGCACGCTGGAGAAGAAGATCCGTGCCGTGACGGTCATTCCCGGCGCGACGGAGCATGGCTACGACCCGCAGCTCGTCACCGAGCGCTTCGCCGCCGGCTCGGCCCGCCATCTCAACCGCAACATGGTGCTTGCCGCGACCGACTGGCACGCGGCGATCAACGACCTGCAGAGCCTCTGCCCGAACCTCGAACGCATCGCGCTCGTCGTCTCCTGGTTCGGCACGGACCTTCGGGCAGGGCAGTGCAAGATGATGCCGGGCGTCGAGGTGCGCACGCGCGGCACGGAGACGCGGGCCTGGCGCGTCGCGGGCGTTTCGCGCGCGGGCGCCTATCTCGTCAGCCGCAACGGCGGTTCGGCGGCCTATGGCGGCACGCCCTCGGATGCGAGCGTCATCGCGGCGATCCGCGACCTCAAGGCACGCGGGCTGGAAGTCTATCTCTATCCCTTCCTGATGATGGACATACCTGATGGTAACGCCCTGCCGGACCCCTATGGCGGAACCGGGCAGGCGGCCTATCCCTGGCGCGGCCGCATCACCTGCCATCCGCCCGGGGCCGACCGGACGGGCGCGGCGCGCACGCAGGTCGCCGCCTTCCTCGGCAATGCGCAGCGGGCGCATTTCTCCGTTTCCGGCACAAACATCGTTGCGCCTTCCGCCGACCAGGGCTTCCGGCGGATGATCCTGCATCATGCGCTGCTGGCGGAAGCGGCGGGCGGCGTCGACGGCTTCCTCATCGGCACGGAGATGCGCGGCCTCACCTGCCTGCGCGACGGGGAGGGGCGCTTTCCCTTCGTCGAGGGGCTCTGCACCCTTGCGGCCGACGTGCGCACGATCGTGCGCGCCGGCACGAAGATCACCTATGCGGCGGACTGGAGCGAATATTTCGGCTACCAGCCGGCCGATGGCAGCGGCGAGGTGCGCTATCATCTCGACGCGCTCTGGACGCATCCGGCGATCGACGCCGTGGGCATCGACAACTACATGCCGCTGGCCGACTGGCAGGACGGCGACACGCTCGCCGGCAACCCGGACGGTTTCCGCCACGGCGAGGACATGGCGGGCATGGCCGGCATGATCGCCGGCGGCGAGGGCTATGACTGGTATTATGCCGACGATGCCGACCGCAAGGCGCGCATCCGCCGGCCGATCAGCGACGGGGCGGCGGGAAAGCCCTGGACCTTCCGCTACAAGGACATCGCGGGCTGGTGGGCGAACCCGCATTACGAGCGCGGGCCGGGCGGGGCGGAACTGCCGACGCCGACCGCCTGGGTGCCGCGCGGCAAGCCCGTCTGGTTCACCGAGCTCGGCTGCCCGGCCATCGACAAGGGCGCCAACCAGCCGCAGACCTTCCTCGACCCTAAGAGCGTCGAGAACACGCTGCCGCACCATTCCGGCGGCGCGCGCAGCGATTCCATGCAGCGCCGTTTCCTCGACGCTCATCACGACTGGTGGCAGGGCGCGGGGCCGGAGGCCGGCATGGTCGATCCCGGCCGCATGTTCCTGTGGACCTGGGATGCGCGGCCCTATCCGGCCTTCCCGGAAAATACCGCGCTCTGGGCGGACGGCATCAACTGGCAGCGCGGGCACTGGCTGAACGGCCGGCTCGGTGCGGGCACCGTCGCCGACGTCATCGCCGCCATCCTGACCGACAACGGCTTTGCCGATTTCGACGTTTCGGGCGTGGTGGGCGACCTGCCGGGCCTCGTGCAGGGCGAGCAGGCCTCGGCGCGCGGGCTGATCGAACCGCTGATGGAAGCCTTCCAGATCGACGCCCTGGAGGCGAACGGCAGGCTCACCTTCCGCTCGCGGCTGAAATCCGCCCTGCCGGCGACCCGGCTCGACGTGCTCGCCGAACGGTCGGGCGAGGCGCTCTTCGAGGAGACGCGCGGCCATATCAGCGATCTGGCGGGCGAGGCGATCCTCGACCATTTCGACGAGACGAGCGCCCATCCGCGCGTCACCACGCGCTCCCGGCGCATGGCGGGCGACACGGACCGGGTGCTGCGCATCTCGCTGCCGGCCGTGCTGCATGCGGGCGCGGCGACGACGAGCGTGGAAACCGCGCTGCGCGACCATCGCTCCGGCCAGCGCCGCGTCACCTTCCGCCTGCCGCCGACGGCGCTCGGCTTCACGCCCGGCGACGTGGTGCGGCTCGCCGAGGGGCCTTCCGGGCGCTTCCTCATCACCGGTATCACCGACGGCCTCGTGCGCGAGGTGGAGGCGCGGGGGCTGGCGGCGGGCGAGAGTGCCGCGCCGCTCGTGGTCGGCGGCGGCAGCAAGCCGGTCAACGGGGCGGGGCCGGCGGATGCCTTTTCGCCGGTCATCGCCTTTCTCGACCTGCCGGTCCTCGGCTCGGGCGAGGCGCAGGATTTCGCCTCCATCGCCGCCTACGCGCGGCCGTGGCGCTCCATGGTCGTCTCCAGCTCTGAAACCAGCGAGGGCTACCGCATCCGCGTCCGCCTCGACCGGCCGGCGCGGATCGGCGAGCTGGCCGAGCCGCTTGCCGCGGGCGTCGTCGGGCGCTTCGACCCGGACCGGGCGATCCTTCTCGACCTGCCCACGGGCGGGCTCTCCTCCGTGGATACGGTGAGCGTGCTGAACGGCGGCAACCGCCTCGCCGTCGAGGGCGCAAACGGCGCGTGGGAGATCGTCGCCTTCCGCACGGCGAGCGAGATCGCGCCGGGGCGCTGGCGGCTGACGGGGCTGCTGCGCGCACTTTGCGGCACGGAGGACGCCATGGTGTCCGGCCATGCCGAAGGGGCGCAGGTCGTGGTGCTCGACGATGCCGTGCGCCCGCTCGGCCTCGACGTGGAGGAGATCGGGCGGCTCTCGAACTGGATCGTCGATGCTGTCGGCGTTTCCGAAGGGCAGGTCGGGCCGTTCGCCTTTGCCGGTGGACAGCGGGCCTTGACGCCGCTTTCGCCCGTGCACCTTCGCGGCCGGCGCGGGCTCGACGGGGTGGCGCGCTTCTCATGGATACGGCGCGGGCGGATCGATTCGGATAGCTGGCTCGCCGCCGAGATCCCGCTCGACGAGCCGGCCGAGGCCTACCGGCTCGACATTCTCTCGGGCGGAACGGTGCTGCGCAGCGTCGAGACCCCGGTCCCCGCCTACACCTATCCGGCCGCCGACGAACTGGCCGATTTCGGCGCGCCGCAGGGCGCGCTCACCATCCGCGTGCGCCAGCTCGGCCGCGCGGTGCCGCTCGGCCTGCCGGCCGCGGCGACCTTGACCCTCTAGCGAAGGAGAACACCATGAACGACGTGAAAGCCTGGTATCAGTCCCGCACCGTGTGGGGCGCCCTGATCGCGATCCTCGCCTCGCTGGCCCATGCGATCGGCGTCGAGGTGACGGCCGGCGACCAGGCCGAGCTCGCCGATCTCCTCGTCGCGGCGGTGGGCGCGGCCGGCGGCCTCATGGCGCTGGTCGGCCGCATTTCGGCGAGCCGGCGCGTGAAGTAAGACGGGGCTGCGTGCCGTCCGGCATTCATTTGCCATTCAGCGTGGATCGTTTATTGCTTGCATCACAATGATCCGCATCTGAAAGTATGTTCATGGCTTCGCCACTTCTCATATCCGCGCTTGCGGCCAGCCTGATGCTCCCGGCGCCCGTCGAAACGGGCGGGGTGCGGGGCATCGTCGAGGTGGGCGGCGACTGCAGCAATGCGGCCGCGCAGGTGGTGGCCCAGACCGGCGGCGAGCTTCTGTCCGCCAAGCCGGATGGCGATAGCTGCGTGGTGACCGTGCTGGTGCCCGGCAATGGCAATGCCCGCCCGCGCAAGGTGACGGTGCGCGTGCCGATGTAAGGGCCGCCGGGCCGCCCGGCCCGGCGATGGAATGGAGACGGGGACGACGCGATGCGCATTCTGGTGGTCGAGGACGACGTCAACCTGAGCCGGCAGCTCAGCGAGGCGCTGAAGGAATCGGGCTACGTGGTGGACCAAGCCTTCGACGGCGAGGAAGGCCACTATCTCGGCGATACCGAGCCCTATGACGCCATCATCCTCGACATCGGCCTGCCGGAGATGGACGGCATCACCGTCCTCGAAAAATGGCGTGCGGACGGCAAGTCCATGCCCGTCCTCCTCCTGACGGCCCGCGACCGCTGGAGCGACAAGGTCGCCGGCATCGACGCCGGGGCCGACGACTACGTGGCAAAACCCTTCCATGTGGAGGAGGTGCTGGCGCGCATCCGCGCCCTCATCCGCCGCGCGGCCGGCCATGCCAGCCCGGATATCGTCTGCGGCCCCGTCCGGCTCGACACAAAGGGTTCCAAGGCGACCGTCAACGGCGAGACGCTCAAGCTCACCTCGCACGAATATCGCCTGCTCTCCTACCTCATGCATCACATGGGCGAGGTCGTCTCGCGCACCGAGCTGGTCGAACACATGTACGACCAGGATTTCGACCGCGATTCCAATACGATCGAAGTGTTCGTCGGGCGCCTGCGCAAGAAGATCGGCGTCGACCTGATCGAGACCGTGCGCGGCCTCGGCTACCGGATGCAAGCCCCCCGCCAATGGCAAATAACGCCAGGCGCTCCCGCTCGCTCACCTTCCGCGTCCTCTTCCTCGCCTCCCTCTGGGCCGCGGTGGCGCTCGTCGTCATCGCCGTCGTCATCTCCACGCTCTACAGGCAGAGCGCGGAGAAGAGTTTTCGCGATCTCCTGCGCGCCCAGCTCTACAACGTCATCAATTCGGTTTCGGCGAGCGAGAACACCCGGCTTGCCGGCACGCCGCAGCTCGGGGACCTGCGTTTCTTCCAGCCGAAGTCCGGCTGGTACTGGATCGTCGAGCCGATCGGCGGCTCGCTGGAGGGCGAGGCGCTGACCTCTTCCTCGCTCGGCACCGGCAGCATTCCGATTCCCGATACCGACAGCATTCCCTTCGACACGCGCTACGAGCGCTTCTACACCACGGTCGATTCCTTCGGGAACGAGGTGGAGGTGGGCGAGACCGAAGTGGTGCTCGACGACGAGGGGCGGACGGCCCGCTTCCGCGTGGTGGGCAACCGCGACGTGCTGGAAGACGACATCACCGAATTCTCCTCCAGCCTCTACCTGGCGCTCGCCGGCTTCGGCGTCGGCAGCCTCCTGCTCAACGCGGCGGCGATCCTGATCGGCCTCAAGCCGCTCGACCGGGCGCGCAAGGCGCTGGAAAAGATCCGCGCCGGCGAAAGCGAACAGCTCGACGGCGAATTTCCCCGCGAGATCCTGCCCCTGGCAAGCGAGGTGAATGCGCTGATCGACAGCAACCGGCGCATCGTCGAGCGCGCCCGCATGCAGGTCGGCAACCTTGCGCATTCGCTGAAGACGCCGATCGCCGTGCTGCTCAACGAGGCCCGCCTGCTCGCCGCCCCCCAGGGCGACCTCGTGCGCACCCAGGCCGAGGCCATGCAGGACCAGGTGCAATCCTACCTCAACCGCGCCCGCATCGCCGCCCAGCGCGAATCTGTGCTGGCGCGTACCGAGGCGCAGCCCGTCATGGAACGGCTGGTGCGCGTGATGCGGCGGCTGAACGCCGACATGCAGTTTCCGCTGACGGTCGATCCCCCGGGGCTCGTCCTGGCGATGGAACAGCAGGACGTCGAGGAAACCGTCGGCAACCTCCTGGAGAACGCCGCGCGGTACGCCCGCACGGCGGTGGCCGTTCGCGTTACCCCGGCGCCGCCCGACATGCGCGGCACCGACGACGCGCGCAAGAGCTGGATCCTGATCGAGGTCGAGGACGACGGGCCGGGCCTCGAGCCGGATCAGATCCGCGAGGCGATGAAGCGGGGAAAGCGTCTCGACGAAAGCAAGCCGGGCACCGGCCTCGGCCTTTCCATCGTCAGCGAGATCACCTCGGAATACCAGGGGACCTTCGGGCTTTCGCGCGGGGCGGGCGGCGGGCTTCTGGCACGTCTCGTCCTGCCGGCGGTCACAAAGGATGTTGCCTGAGGCGGCGGACAATGCAACAAGGGAAGGGCTCGCGATAATGAGGATCGCGGATGCGGATGGTTATGGCGCGGCTTGCCGCCCCTTGCGTTTAGAGAGACGGTCCCAGCGGATGAAGACGGGTTTGCGCGGCGCCTTTTTCCCCCTGCTTCTGGCAACAGCGACGGTTTCGGGATGCACGACCACATCGGGCGGCAAGGGCATGGCCGGCGGCGTGCTGCCGTCCGGCTCGCGCGCGGCCGTCTACATCACGGCGCTGCAGGGCGGCCTCGTGAGCCGCAATACGGCGGCGCAGCTTTCCAGGGCGGACATGCAGCGGGCGCTGGAAGCCGAATATCGCGCGCTGGAAGCCGCGCCCGGCGGCCAGCCGGTCGTCTGGCAGGGCAAGGGCGTCACCGGATCGGTCGTCGCGGCCGCGCCCTACCAGGTCGGCTCGCAGAATTGCCGGCAGTACAGCCACACGCTGACGGTCGAGGGACGCGACACCACGACCCGCGGTGCCGCCTGCCGCAACGCGGACGGCGCCTGGGCGCCGCTTTCCTGACGAAACAGCCCGCACTTGCGGCGAAACGCCTCAATTTTGCGTCATCGCGCCAAGGGGAATTGGAAACGGCGGGACGTTCCAGTATTTGAACGGTCATGTTCTTCTGGATTCTCGTCGCCATACTGACGGCCGCCGTCGCCGTCGTCCTGCTCCTTCCGCTGCTGCGGCGCCCTCCTGCGGCCGCGGGCGACACCGGCCACGACGTGGAGGTCTACCGCGACCAGCTCGAGGAGCTGAAGCGCGACGAGGCGTCGGGCCTCATCGGCACCGGTGAGGCCGAGCTTGCCCGCGCGGAAGTCGCGCGCCGGCTGATCGCCGCCAGCAATGCCGAAAAGAACGAGCGCGCAAGCCCGGCGAGCCGTCGCAACCGGCTGGCGCAGGCCTTCGTGATCGTGCTCCTGCCCGCCATCGGGCTCTGTCTTTATCTTGCGACCGGCCGGCCGGATCTTCCGGCCCAGCCGCTCGCCGAGCGCCTTGCCAATCCCGGAACCGACATCAGCATCCTCATCGCGCGGGCGGAGAACCACCTGGCGCAGAATCCGGACGACGGGGAGGGCTGGGATCTTCTCGCGCCGATCTACTATCGCAACGGCCGGATGGAGGATGCGGCGAACGCCTACGCCCAGGCCATCCGCATTCTCGGCCCGACCACGGACCGTCTCGACGGCCAGGCGGAAACGCAGATCGCTCTGGCGAACGGCATCATCACCGCGGATGCCCGAAAGCTCCTGGAACAGTCCCTCGCACTACAGCCGGGCAATCCGCGCGCCGGCTACTATCTGGCGCTGGCTTTGGAGCAGGAAGGCAAGCCGGAGGAGGCCCGGGCAGCCTTCGAGGCGCTGGTTCAGAAAGCGCCGGCCGATGCCCCCTGGCTGCCGCTCGTCAAGGAGCACATCACAGCCCTTTCGCAAGGGCAGGGCAGCGTTGCGGCGGACCAGCTCGGCAATCCGACGGCGGACGACGTGGCGGCCGCCCAGGACATGTCGGCCGGCGACCGCCGGCAGATGATCGGCGGCATGGTCGAGAGCCTTGCGGAAAAGCTTGCGGAAAATCCCGACAATTTCGAAGGGTGGATGCGCATCATCCGCTCCTATGTTGTGCTGGATCAAAGGCCGAAGGCCGAAGCGGCGCTAAAGACGGCCCTGGAAACCTTCCCGGCCGGCAGCGAGAACGGAAAGCAGCTTCTGGCGCTGGCACGGGATCTGTCGATTTCGGTTGAGGACAGCGAACAATGACACGCAAGCAGAAACGTCTGGCAGTGATCGGCGGCGGCATCGCCTTTCTCGTGGCGGCAGTGCTGCTCGTCATGTTTGCCTTCAGCCAGTCGATCGCCTATTTCTATGTGCCGACGGACCTTGCCAAGGCCAATGTCGAGCCGGGCACGCGCATCCGCCTCGGCGGACTGGTCGAGGCCGGCACCGTCAAGCGCGGCGAGGGGTCGACCGTGACCTTCACCGTGACCGACACGCTCGCCACGGTGCCGGTGACCTATACGGGCATCCTGCCTGACCTCTTCCGCGAGGGGCAGGGGGTGGTGGCCGAGGGCGCTTTCGGCTCGAATGGCCTCTTCGTCGCCGACACGGTGCTCGCCAAGCATGACGAGACCTACATGCCCAAGGACGTGGCGGACCGGCTGCAGGCGCAGGGCGTCGAACTCTCCGGCAAGGAAACGATCAAATGATCATCGAGCTTGGCCATTATGCCCTCGTCCTGGCGCTGGCGACCGTCATCGTCCAGTTCGTCCTGCCGCTGGTCGGCACGATCCGGGGCGACCGCGCGCTGATGGCCGTGGCTCCCGCCGCGGCCCTTGCCGGTTTCATGCTCGTGCTCTTCTCCTTCTCGGTGCTGACCTTCGCCTACGTCGTCTCCGACTTCTCGGTCGTCAACGTCGTGGAGAACTCGCACTCGCTCAAGCCGATGATCTACAAGATCTCGGGCGTGTGGGGGAACCACGAGGGCTCGATGATGCTCTGGCTCCTCATCCTCGTCTTCTTCAGCGCGCTCGTCGCGACCTTCGGCGTCAATCTCCCCGAGCGGCTGCGCGCGAACGTGCTGGCGGTGCAGGGCCTCATTTCGGTGGCCTTCGCGCTCTTCATCCTGCTGACATCCAATCCGTTCCTGCGCCTTTCGCCGGCGCCGGCCGAGGGGCGCGACCTCAATCCGGTGCTGCAGGACATCGGCCTCGCCATCCATCCGCCGCTGCTCTATCTCGGCTATGTCGGCTTCTCCGTCTGTTTCTCCTTTGCCATCGCGGCGCTGATCGACGGGCGGATCGACGCCGCCTGGGCGCGCTGGGTGCGGCCCTGGGCGCTCGCCGCCTGGGCCTTCCTCACCGCCGGCATCGCCATGGGCTCCTACTGGGCCTATTACGAGCTCGGCTGGGGCGGCTGGTGGTTCTGGGATCCGGTGGAGAACGCCTCCTTCATCCCGTGGCTCGCCGGCACGGCGCTGCTGCATTCCGCCATCGTCATGGAAAAGCGCGAGGCGCTGAAGATCTGGACCGTGCTGCTGGCGATCCTCACCTTCTCCATGTCGCTGCTCGGCACCTTCCTGGTGCGCTCGGGCGTGCTGACCTCGGTGCATGCCTTCGCGACCGACCCGACGCGCGGCGTCTTCATCCTCGGCATCCTCGTCTTCTTCATCGGCGGCGCGCTGTCGCTCTTCGCCTTCCGCGCCGCGACGCTCAAGGCCGGCGGCCTCTTCGCGCCGATCTCGCGCGAGGGGGCGCTCGTCCTCAACAACCTCATCCTGACGACGGCCGCCGCGACGGTGCTGACGGGCACCCTCTATCCGCTGGTGCTGGAGGCATTGACGGGCGAGAAGATCTCGGTCGGCCCTCCCTTCTTCAACCTCACCTTCGGCCTCCTGATGCTGCCGCTGCTGCTGGCCGTGCCCTTCGGGCCGCTGCTCGCCTGGAAGCGGGGCGATGTTCTCGCCGCCGGCCAGCGCCTCTTCGCGGCGGTCGGCGTCGGCCTCGTGATAGCGGCGGTCGTGGTCTACCTGCACGGCGGCGGGCCGCTGCTTGCCTATTTCGGCATCGCCATCGGCTTCTACATGATCGCCGGCGCGATCACCGATCTCTGGCTGCGCGCCGGCATCGGCAAGGTGGCGGGCAATGTCGCCTTCCGCCGCTTCGTCGGCCTGCCGGGCTCGGCCTTCGGCACGGCGCTCGCCCATATCGGCATCGGCGTCACGGTCATCGGCATCATCGCGGTCACGGCCTTCGAGACCGAGCACGTCGTGGAAATGAAGCCCGGCATGCAGGTCGAGGCGGGCGGCTACACCCTGACCTTCGACGGCATGCGCCGCGGACAGGGGCCGAACTATTCCGAGGAATCCGGCCACTTCACCGTGGCGCGGGGCGGCGTGATCGTCGACGAGGTCTGGTCGTCGAAGCGGCTCTATAGCGCGCGCCGCATGCCGACGACAGAGGCGGGCATCCGCACGTTCGGCCTCAGCCAGCTCTATGTCTCGCTCGGTGATCCGATGGCCGGCGGCGGGATCGTCGTGCGCGTCTGGTGGAAGCCGATGATCCTGTGCATCTGGATCGGCGCGCTGATCATGATGGCGGGCGGGGCCGTCTCTCTGTTCGACCGGCGCCTGCGCGTCGGGGCGCCGCAGAAGCTGCGCAGGGCAAAGCCCGTCCTGGAGGCGGCGGAATGATGCGCCGCCTGCTTCTCGCCGTCGCCTTCCTCCTGGCCGCCGTCCCGGCCTTCGCCGTCAACCCGGACGAAGTGCTCTCCGACCCGGCCCTGGAGGCGCGCGCACGCGCGCTTTCGGCGCAGTTGCGCTGCATGGTCTGCCAGAATCAGTCGATCGACGATTCCAATGCCGAGCTTGCCCGCGACCTGCGCCTGCTCGTGCGCGAGCGGCTGAAGAACGGCGACAGCGACGAAGCGGTGATCGACTACGTGGTATCCCGCTACGGCGAATTCGTGCTGCTGAACCCGCGCGTGCGCGGCGAGACGCTGCTTCTGTGGGGTGCGCCGCTGGTGCTTTTCCTCGCCGGCGCGGCGGCGATGATCCTGTTCGTGCGCAAGCGCGGCGGCAGGCCGACGGGCACCCCGCTTTCCGAGGCGGAGAAGGCGGAACTGGAGCGCGCCCTGAAGCGCGACTAGCGCTTGCCGCCGGGAATTTTCCAACATTACGAAAAATTCATGCGGCGGATAGTGCCTTGTAATGTGCGCCGGCCTATCTCTTTCCCATCGGCTGCCGAACGCGGCCATGAGAGCAGAGAAAAAAGGTGCTAAGAATGTCCAAGATTCCCGCATTCCGTCCGGGCCTCAAGACCGTCCTGAAGACGACCACCGTCGCCGGGCTTGCGGCCGTCATGCTTGCGACCGGCATTCCCGCGCGCGTTACCGAGAGCTTTGCCGAAGCCGTTACCGTCCAGGCGCCGCAGGTTGCGAGCTTCGCCGACGTCGTCGCGGCCGTGTCCCCGGCGGTCGTTTCCGTGCGCGTCCAGTCCGATGCCAAGCCGGCGAACGACGAGAGCAACTTCAGCTTCAACTTCGGCGGCCGCGGCTTCGACGAGCTCCCCGACGATCACCCGCTGAAGCGCTTCTTCCGCGAGTTCGGCGGCCAGGACCAGTTCCGCGGCGACCGTGGCCCCGATCGCCGCTTCGGCGACCGTCGCGGCCCGAACCGCAAGCCGCATCTGCGCCCGACCGCACAGGGTTCCGGCTTCTTCATCTCCGAAGACGGCTACATCGTCACCAACAACCATGTCGTCAGCGACGGCTCGGCCTTCACGGTCGTCATGAACGACGGCACGGAGCTCAACGCGACGCTCGTCGGCAAGGACAGCCGCACGGACCTCGCCGTGCTGAAGGTCGACGAGAAGGACAAGCGCAAGTTCACCTATGTCAGCTTCGCCGATGACAACCAGATCCGCGTCGGCGACTGGGTGGTCGCCGTCGGCAACCCGTTCGGCCTCGGCGGCACGGTGACGGCCGGCATCATCTCGGCCCGCGGCCGCGACATCGGCTCCGGCCCCTACGACGACTACCTCCAGGTGGACGCCGCCGTGAACCGCGGCAATTCGGGCGGCCCGACCTTCAACCTCTCCGGCCAGGTCGTCGGCATCAACACCGCGATCTTCTCGCCCTCGGGCGGCAATGTCGGCATCGCCTTCGCCATTCCCGCCTCCGTCGCCAAGGGCGTCGTCGCCAACCTGATGAAGGACGGCAAGGTCGACCGCGGCTGGCTCGGCGTGCAGATCCAGCCGGTGAGCCGTGACATCGCCGACTCGCTCGGCCTTGCCGATGCGGCGGGCGCCCTCGTCGTCGAGCCGCAGGCCGACTCCCCCGGTGCCAAGGCCGGCATCAAGAAGGGCGACGTGATCACCGCGCTCGACGGCGAACCCGTCAAGGACCCGCGTGACCTCGCCCGCCGCGTCGCCGACATCGCGCCCGGCAAGAAGATCGACGTGACGATCTGGCGTGACGGCAAGTCGCAGACCGTCCCTGTCGAGATCGGCACGCTTGCCGGCGAGCAGATCAAGGCCTCGGCAACCCCGGACGAGGCGGCTCCGGCCGAGGAGAACAGCGCGCAGGCGCTCGCCGATCTCGGCATCTCGGTGACGCCGGGCGATGACGGCCTGACCGTCTCCGCCGTCGATCCGGACTCCGACGCCAGCGACCGCGGCCTCAAGGAAGGCGACCGCATCACTTCCGTCAACAACCAGACCGTCAAGTCGGCGGACGAAGTGATGAAGGTGATCGAGGGCGCCCGCAAGGACGGCCGCACCAAGGCGCTGTTCCAGGTCGAGACCAAGGACGGCAGCCGCTTCCTCGCGCTGCCGATCGACCAGGGCTGACCGGCTCCGTCGTTCCCTGCCCACGGCGCCGCGAGATCGAAAGGTTTCGCGGCGCTGCCGTATAAGGCAGCCCTTCATCCGGCCTGCCGGCCAGCTTCTTTCCGCAGGCCGGGAGAAGGCGGTTCGCGGCATGCGGTTCTTCTCTCTTGCGGGGCTGCGGGAAACCGGCGCGCCCAGCGCTCCTCGCCCCGTCTACGGGGAGAGGATGCCGGCAAGCAGGTGAAGGGCGGTCCGCGCCGTACGAAAATCGCGAGATGACGTTCCGACTCGCGGGACCATGCGCTAGGGTTGAAGCCATGAAGATATTGATTGTTGAAGACGATCTGGAGGCGGCGGCCTATCTCTCGAAGGCCTTTCGCGAGGCGGGCATCGTGCTCGATCATGCCAGCGATGGCGAAAGCGGGCTCTTCCTTGCGACCGAGAACACCTATGACGTCCTCGTCATCGACCGGATGCTGCCGCGCCGCGACGGCCTGTCGCTGATCTCGGAACTGCGTCGCCGCAATATCCATACGCCGGTTCTCATTCTCTCGGCCCTCGGCCAGGTCGACGACCGCGTGACCGGCCTTCGCGCCGGCGGCGACGATTACCTTCCCAAGCCCTATGCCTTCAGCGAGCTCCTCGCGCGCATCGAGGTGCTCGGCCGCCGCAAGGGCACGCCCGAGCAGGACATGGTCTACCGCGTCGGCGACCTAGAGCTCGACCGGCTCTCCCACACCGTCAAGCGTGCCGGCAGGGAAATCCTCCTCCAGCCGCGCGAGTTCCGCCTGCTCGAATATCTCATGAAGAATGCCGGGCAGGTGGTGACGCGCACCATGCTGCTCGAAAACGTCTGGGACTATCATTTCGACCCGCAGACCAACGTCATCGACGTCCACGTCTCGCGGCTGCGCTCGAAGATCGAGAAGGACTTCGACCAGCCGCTGCTGCGCACGGTGCGCGGCGCCGGATACATGATGAAGGACGAGGCGGCGGGCTGACCCCATGAACCGGATGCTCGGCAGGCTGACCGCCCTCTACCGCACGACGGCCGTGCGCCTCTCCGCCGTCTATCTGCTGCTCTTCGCCGCCTGCGCGGCCTTCCTCGTCTTCTACGTCTCCTCCATGTCGGAAGGGCTGCTCCAGCAGCAGATGCGCGAGGCGGTGGCGCAGGAGGCCGACCAGATCGAACGCATCTTCGACAACAGCGGCATGAACGGCCTGTTGCGCACGCTGGAGCGGCGCTCCCGCCAGCCCGGCGCGAACCTCTACATCATCGCCAGCCCCACCGGCGAGGTGCTGGCCGGCAATGTCGCCGCCCTCCAGCCCGGCGTGCTCGACACGGAAGGCTGGACGGAGATGCCGTTCCGCTACCAGCGCTACCAGGAGGAGGCGCGCGGCAACAGCCGGCCGATGGCCTATGCGCAGGTGATCGTGCTGTCCAACGGCCTGCGCGTGCTGGTCGGCCGCGACCTCGGCGAGCCGGAGAATTTCCGCATGCTGGTGCGCCAGGCGCTGATGGTGGCGCTCGGCGTCATGGGCGTCGGCGCGCTGGCCATCTGGTATCTGATCGGCCGCAACGCGCTGAGGCGCATGGACCGCATGTCGGACGCCAGCCAGCGCATCATGGCCGGAGACCTCTCGCAGCGCCTGCCGACCAGCGGCTCCGGCGACGAATTCGACCGCCTGTCGGAATCGCTGAACACCATGCTGGGACGCATCGAGAAGCTGAACGAGGGGCTGAAGCAGGTCTCCGACAACATCGCGCATGACTTGAAGACGCCGCTGACGCGCCTGCGCAACAAGGCCGAGGCGGCGCTTGCCGGCGGCGAGGCGGCCGAGCATCGCACGGCGCTGGAGGAGATGATCGGCGAATCCGACCAGCTCATTCGCACCTTCAACGCGCTGCTGATGATCTCCCGCGTCGAGGCCGGGCAGGCGCCGGCGGAGATGAGCGCGCTCGACATCAGCGGGATCGCCCATGACAGCGCCGAACTCTACGAGCCGGTCGCCGAGGATTGCGGCCTGAAGCTCGTCACCGACGTCGCCGACGGCATCGAGATCAAGGGCAACCGCGAGCTTGTCGGCCAGGCGCTCGGCAATCTCATCGACAATGCCATCAAATATGCCGAGGGCAGCGGCGGCGAGCCGGAGATCCGCGTCTCGCTCGCGCGGCGCGACGGCGACGTGGTGCTGTCGGTCGCCGACAGCGGCCCCGGCGTGCCGGACGACAAGCGCGAGGAGGTGGTGAAACGCTTCTTCCGCCTCGATGCGAGCCGCACCAAGCCAGGCACCGGCCTCGGCCTCTCGCTCGTCGGCGCCGTCATGGAGATGCATCACGGACGGCTGGAGCTGGATGCGACCCACCCCGGGCGGGAAAACAATCGGGGGCTGACGGTGAGAATGGTTTTCCCCAACCGCCCGGACTGATACACCTCGTCAAAAAGGCGAGGAGACATCATGAGCGTGACGGAAGCGACGCGGTTTTCCGATCTTTCGGCATCCCCCATCCGGCCCCTGAGCCAGGCGGAAGTCAAATCGGTCCTGTCCGACCTCAAGGACTGGGGCAGGGAACACGCCGCCATCGCAAGGGTCCTCGGCGAGGACGGCCCGCTCAAGGACTTCGTCGTCGCCGCCTTCACGCTCTCGCCCTATCTGCGCGATACCGCCCGCATCGATCCCGGCCTGCTCGCCCGCGCGCTGGCCGAACCGATCCTGCCGGCCATCGAGGCCGCCATCGCCCGCGCCCGCGCGGCCTGGAAGCCCGATGGCGGCGAGGTGACGGAGGCCGTGCTGATGACCCGCCTGCGCCTCGCCAAGCGCGAGGTCGCCTTCCTGACCGCGCTCGCCGATCTTGCCCGCATCTTCGACGCCCGCCGGACCACGGCATTGCTCACGGCGCTCGCGGAGGCGGCGACATCCGCCGCCATCGACCACCTCCTCCTTTCGGCGCACGAGAGCGGCAAGCTGAAACTGCCCGATCCCGCCCGCCCGAGCGAGAAGTCCGGCCTCATCGTGCTCGGCATGGGCAAGCTCGGTGCGGCCGAGCTCAACTATTCCTCCGACATCGACCTCGTCGTCTTCTTCGATCCCATGGCGGATGTCGCCGTCGATCCGAGCGAGGCGGTCGAGACGTTCTCGCGCCTCGTGCGCCGGCTGATCCGCATCATGCAGGAGCGCACGGCGGACGGCTACGTCTTCCGCACGGACCTGCGCCTCAGGCCCGACCCCGGCGCGACGCCGCTCGCCATCTCCTTCGATTCGGCCATGCTCTACTATGAGGGCAGGGGCCAGAACTGGGAGCGGGCCGCCTTCATCAAGGCCAGGCCCGTCGCCGGTGACCTCAAGGCCGGCGAAGCCTTCCTCAAGGGTCTCGTGCCCTTCGTCTTCCGTAAATATCTCGACTATGCGGCGATCGCCGACATTCATTCGATCAAGCGGCAGATCCATGTGCACAAGGGTCATGGCGAGATCGCCGTGAAGGGCCACAACGTCAAGCTCGGCCGCGGCGGCATCCGCGAGATAGAGTTCTTCGTGCAGACCCAGCAGCTCATCGCAGGCGGCCGCGTGCCGGCGCTGCGCCTGCGCGCCACCGAGCCCATGCTGGCCGAGCTTGCGAAAGCCAGCTGGATCGACGAGGCGACGGCGCGGGAGCTGACGGACGCCTACTGGTTCCTGCGCGACGTCGAGCATCGGGTGCAGATGGTGCGCGACGAGCAGAGCCACACCCTGCCCGAAACCGAGGCCGAGCTGAAGCGCATCGCCTTCATGATGGGCTTTGCCGACACCGCTGCCTTCTCCGCAAAGCTGGTCGAAGTGCTGAAGACCGTCGAGCGACGCTATGCGGCGCTCTTCGAGCAGGAGGCGAAGCTCTCCTCCGAGACGGGCAACCTCGTCTTCACCGGCCAGAAGGACGATCCCGACACGCTGGAGACGCTGAAGCGCCTCGGCTTCGAGCGCCCGGCCGACATTTCCCGCACCATCCGCACCTGGCACTACGGCCGCTACCGCGCCACGCAATCCGTCGAGGCGCGCGAGCGGCTGACGGAGCTGACGCCGCAGCTCCTGCGCGTCTTCGGCGAAAGCAAGCGGGCGGACGAGGCGCTGCTTCGCTTCGACAACTTCATCTCCGGCCTGCCGGCGGGCATCCAGCTTTTCTCGCTGCTCGGCAACAACCCGGCGCTGCTCTCCCTCATCGTCAACATCATGTCGTCCGCGCCGAAGCTGGCCGAGGTGATCGCGGCCAAGCCCCACGTCTTCGACGGCATGCTGGATCCCGGCCTCCTCGCCGAACTCCCGACCCGCGCCTACCTTTCCGAACGCATCGAGGGCTTTGTCTCCGGCGCACGGCACTACGAGGAAATCCTCGATCGCCTGCGCATCATCGCCGCCGAGCAGCGCTTCCTCATCGGCATCCGCCTGCTGACCGGCGCGATCACCGGCAAGCAGGCCGCCCGCGCCTTCACCCATGTCGCCGACCTCATCGTCGCGGCGGCGCTGAAGGCGGTGCTCGACGAGATCGAGGCCGCGCACGGCAAGTTCCCCGGCGGGCGCGTGGCGCTGGTCGGCATGGGCAAGCTCGGCAGCTTCGAGCTGACGGCCGGCTCCGACATCGACCTGATCCTCCTCTACGACCACGACGGCGACGCCTTCGAGTCGGACGGCGCCAAGCCCCTCGACAATATCAAATACTTCACCCGCATCACCCAGCGGCTGATCGCGGCGCTCTCCGCGCCCACGGCCGAAGGCGTGCTCTACGAGGTCGACATGCGCCTGCGCCCCTCCGGCAACAAGGGGCCGGTCGCGACGCGCATCACCTCGTTTGCCAAGTACCAGGCCGAGGAAGCCTGGACCTGGGAGCACATGGCGCTCACCCGAGCCCGGTTGCTCTGCGGCGACGAAAGCCTGATGGGGGAGGCGGAGGACATCTTCCGCGCCGTGCTCGCCCGCAAGCGCGATGCGGCGAAGATCGCCAAGGACGTCGCCGAGATGCGCGACCTCATCGACCAGGAAAAGCCGCCGAAGGACATCTGGGACCTGAAGCTCATCGCGGGCGGGCTGATCGACATCGAGTTCATCGCCCAGTTCCTGGCGCTGGTCGCGCCGGCGCGCGGCGCCCCGCAGCCGGAAGAGGTCATGCCGACCGCCGATGCGCTGGCCGTCCTCGGCGCCGGCATGATGGACCCCAACGATCTCGACACGGTGCAGAAGGCGCTGTCGCTCTATACGGAGATCTCGCAGATCGTCCGCCTCTGCGTGGATGGCGGCTTCGATCCCAAGGAAGCGCCCGCCGGCCTCGTCGACCTCGTCTGCCGGGCCGGCGACTGCCCGGACCTGCGCACGCTGGAGGCGGAGATCCGCCGCATATCGAAGGCGGTGCGGAAGATTTTCCAGGCGACGGTCAGGGCCTGAGCCGGCCCTTCATCCGCAAGCCGTCGCGCATGTTGAGCGCAAGAAGCGTGATGTTTACGGCGCCGGCCACGAGTTCCAGCGCCTGCACCCCGTAGAAGGCGGTGTCGAACTGCCCGGCTTCGGCCTTGAAGGCAAGGAAGAATGCGGCCGGCACAAGGACCACCATTCCGTTTGCGGCGATCAGCGGCATGCGCCGGATCTTGATGCCCGCCAGTCCGGTCCGGCGCCCCCTCGACAGGGCGAATCCCGATCCGCCCGCTGCCATCAAAGCTGGAATGAGAAGGAAGAATCCCCAGGGAATGGCGGTCTTGACCGCGATGACAACCGCTTGCGAGGCGAAGAACTCCGACAGAGCCGTCGCCAGCCAGAAAACGGCGATCGTGATCATCGCGACGATGCCGGCGACAGGATGAAGGATCTTGAGCAGGTGTGGCGCGTGCTTGGCGGCGGAACGCTGCCCGCGCGCGGATTTTGCCTCCGCCATATGGTGTTTCCTCCAATTTGTCTTCATGATGTCATATCGACATGAACGATACATAGTAAAATGACATCATAATGTCAATATGAATGGATTATGACGAATGAGCGAAGCCGCGACGACTTCACCGGGCGATGCCCTGACGGAACTGATCCTGGTCATGTTCAGGGTGAACAACCTGACGCTCACCTGGGGAGACAGGCTTGTCGCTCCCTTCGGGTTGACCAGTGCACGCTGGCAGATTCTCGGAGCGATCGTCTTTTCCGAGCGCCCGCAGCCGGTCGCCTGGCTGGCGCGCGATCTCGGCGCAAACCGCCAGAACGTCCAGCGCATCGTCAACGACCTGCATGGCGAGGGGCTGGTCGCTTTCGAACCCAATCCGCATCACCGCCGGGCCAATCTCGTCGTGCTGACGGAAAAGGGCCGGCAGGCCTACGATGCCGCCATCCGCGCCTATGAACCGCGGGCGAATGCGCTGGCCGAGGGGCTCGATCTCAAGGACATAAGGGCCGCATACCGCGTGATGGTCGCGCTGAGAAAAGGGCTCGAGGCCGAAGACGGCAGCCCCTGACGGGCCTGCCCCGTGTTTACGCCGCCGCCAGGTGCAGCGCCGCCAGCCGCTCCCGGTCGGGGATGCGCACGGAGATGATCGTTCCCCTGCCTTCGACCGAATGAATGCGCATGCCGCCGCCGTGGAGGTGGGCGAGGGAGCGGGAGATGGCAAGGCCGAGGCCCGAGCCGCCCTTGCTCTTGGCATACTGGCTCTGCACCTGCTCGAAGGGCTGGCCGATCTTCTGCAGGGCGGATTTCGGGATGCCGATGCCGGTATCGGCGATGGTCAGCGTGATCGCGCCGCGGACCTTGCGCGCCCGCACCTCCACCTTGCCGCCCTCGTTGGTGAACTTCATGGCGTTCGACAGCAGGTTCAGCAGGATCTGCTTCATGGCGCGGCGGTCCGCGACGGCAAGGAGATTGTCCGGGCAGGTCTGCCGCACGGCGATGTTCTTCTTTTCCGCCTGCAGCATGGTAAGCCGCATGGTCTCCTCGATCAGCGGCGCAAGATCGACCGTCTCGCAGCTGATGCGCATGTGGCCGGCCTCGATCTTCGACATGTCGAGGATGTCGCTGATGACGTTGAGCAGGTGCTTGCCGCTCTCGTGGATGTCGCGCGAATATTCGCGGTACTTGTCCGAGCCGATCGGGCCGAACATCTGGTTCTGCAGGATTTCCGAGAAGCCGAGGATGGCGTTGAGCGGGGTGCGCAGCTCGTGCGACATGTTGGCGAGGAATTCCGACTTGGCGCGGTTGGCCGCCTCGGCGCGCTCCTTCTCCGCCTGGTAATTGGCATTGGCGAGCGAAAGCTCCGACTTCTGCCGCTCCAACTTGGCGCGGGAGGCCGAGAGGTCGCCGATGGTCGCCATCAGCCGGCGCTCGGATTCGCGCAGACGCACCTGATGCCGCTTCATCATGGTGATGTCGGTGCCGACGGAGACGCAGCCGCCGTCGCGTGTGCGGCGCTCGTTGATCTGCAGCCAGCGCTCGTCGGCAAGCTGCACCTCGCTGGTCTGCGAGGCACCCGTGCCGTCGGCATCGGCGATGCGCCGCTCGATGACCGGGCGGGCCGCCGCGGCATGCACCGTCGCACGTTCCGTGCCGGGCACCAGCACGTCGTCGGGAAGGCCGTAGGCCTGCTGGTAATGCGCGTTGCACATGACCAGTCGGTCGTGCTTGTCCCACAGGACGAAGGCCTCCGAGGTGCATTCGATGGCGTCGGCAAGCCGCTGGTCGGCCTCCTGGTAGCGCTGGGCGAGCCGGTGCTGCTCGGTCACGTCCATGGCGATGCCGATCATGTGCAGGCGGCCGGAGGCCATGCGGATGAGCTGGGCGCGGGCGCGCAGCCAGACGTAATGCCCTTCCGCATGGCGCATGCGGAACACCTGGTCGACCTGCTTGGCCTCGCTGCGCGCGACGGCGCGCGCCACCTGGTAGATGCCGTCGTCGTCTGGATGCATCAGGCGGGCCGCGTCGCCGAAGGAGAGCACGCTGTCGCGCGCTGGCATGCCGAGCATTTCGTACATGGAGCGCGACCAGAACAGCCGGCGGCTCGAAAGGTCGAAGTCCCAGAGGCCGCTGCGGCCGCGCGCAAGCGCCGTCTCCACGCGCAGGTTGGATTCCGCGAAGATCGCGTCGGCATCGCGCGCCCGCTTGGCCTGGATGTAATAGGCGTAGAGGATGACCAGCAGGATCGCCGAGATGCCGGCGAACAGCGTGACGTTCAGCGCCACCTCGTCGCGCCAGAAGAGGGCGAGATGGCCGAGCGGGTTGGCGACGACGATCAGGCCGCCGTTCTTCGGCATCTGCACCAGCGAGGCGTAGTATTCCTCCCCGCCGATATGCGTGCGGAAGACGCCGCCCGTCTCGCCGAAATACTGGGTCGCTGCAAGCTCGGGCGAGAAGCGCGCGAGCGACTGGCCGACATAGCGCGCCGCCGCCAGCGACGTGCCGAACACGCGGCCGTTCTCCTCCACGAAGAGAACGAGGCCGCCGGGCTGCATACGGTCCTGCGGCAGGTTGAGCGAGAGTGCCGCCTCGGCCGCCATCCGGTCGGATTTCGCCACGCTCTCGGCCATCTGGCCGGAGAAGACGGCGCCGACGGCCAGTGCCGTCAGCGAGGTCGTATCGCGCACGCCCGTGTCCATCCGGTCATGCTCGACGATGATGCCGACCATGCGCGAGGTGCCGACCACGAACAGGAAGGCGATGATCAGGATCGGTATCGACCGCTTCAGCACGGGCTCGGCCCGTGTCAGATGCCGTGCGGCAGGCCCGGCGAAGATCTTCGCCTGTCCCGTCGCCTCGTCTTCCCAGGCCGCCATTCCCGGGAATCTGAGACGAGTCCACCCGCCGGCTGCGCGTCCTCGTTGCGCGTCCGCCATAGTCATAAAACCTTGTAACCCTCTCGTGATTCGGCGCGCCGCTCGCCCGAATCTGCCCTAATGAATCAATTGTGATTCGGCTTGTCCATAGAAAAAGGTAAAAGTTTTTTAACCATTTCTCATGGTTGGGAAATTGCATTTGCCGGGCGGCCCTTACGCCCGCCGCGGCCCCGCTTCCGTCTCCCGCCATTCCTTCAGCATCGCCGCGCGCCGGCGCGGATAGCGCGCCTCCAGAAGCGAAATCGCCGCCATCCGCTCCGTTCGAAAATGCCGGTAGCCCTGCCGCCGTTCGCACCAGGCGACCAGCATGCGCGTCTCCTCGAAATAGCCGAGCGCGACCGGCCAGACCACGCGCTCGCTGCGCACGCCCGCCGCGTCGCAATAGGACAGCCGGAGCTTGCGCTCCCGGCGGATCGCCGCGCGGATCACGGCAAGATCGACGATCTCGCCGTCGACGATCCTGCGCGGCCCGACCAGCAGCGCCGTGTTTTCCAGTTCCGCCGCGAGCTCGGCCGGCAGCACGGCGGAAATCTTGGCGAGCGCATCCGTCGCCGCCTTGGTCACGGGCGCATCGGCGAATTTCTGCACCCAGCGGAAGCCGAGCACCAGCGCCTCCAGCTCGCCCTGCGAGAACATCAGCGGCGGCAGCATGAAGCCGGGGCGCAGCACATAGCCGACGCCCGGCTCGCCCTCGATATCGGCGCCCTGCGCCTGCAGCGAGGCGATGTCGCGGTAGAGCGTGCGGATGCTGACGCCGAGCTCGCCGGCAAGCGTGGCGCCGCTCACCGGATGGCGGTGGCGGCGCAGAAGCTGGAGGAGGGCGAGCAGTCGTTCGGATCGGGCCATGCGACGATACTGCCATTTTCTGGCAGTGGTGTCACCTAGGATCGTCTCGTCAAAGCAACGAAAGGACGATCCCATGATCTCTCCCAATCTCCTGATCCTCTATGTCGAGAATCCGGCGGCAAGCGGCCGCTTCTACGAGCAGCTTTTCGGCCGCGCGCCGGTGGCGCAATCGCCCGGCTTCGTCGCCTTCCGGTTCGACAACGGTCTGGGTCTCGGCCTGTGGTCGACAAGCGCAAGCGACTTCGTTTCCGGCGGCTCCGGCAACCGCTCCGAAATCGCCATCGTCGTCGAGGAAGACGCCGAGATCGATGCATTGCATGACAGGTGGAAGGCGCAGGGCGTCGCCATCGAGCAGCCGCCGTTCATGGCCGTCTTCGGCCGCACCTTCGTGGCGCAGGACCCGGATGGCCACCGGATCCGCGTCTGCCCGCCGGACAAGTGAGCCGGCGGCTCAGCCCTTCAGCATGCGCTCCACGATGTCGGAAACGTCGGAGGAGAGTTTTTCGCCCGCGGCGATGGTGCGCAGCGCGTTGCGGGCGTGGTCGGAGCGAACCTCCTCCAGAGCCCGCCAGGAGCGCATGGAGGTGAGGATGCGCGCGGCGAGCTGCGGGTTCTTGGGGTCGATCTCCAGGATCTGCTCGGCGAGGAACCGGTAGCCCGCGCCGTCCGCCCGGTTGAAGCCGGTCGGGTTGGAGAAGGCGAAGGTGCCGACAAGGGCGCGCACGCGGTTCGGGTTCGCCTTGTTGAAAAGCGGGCTCGTCATCAGCGCCTTGACGCGCGCAAGCGCGCCGTCGCCCGGAATGGTCGACTGGATGGAGAACCACTTGTCGATGACCAGCGCGTTGTCGGCAAAGCGCGCGCGGAAGGCCTCCAGCGCCGCCGCCGTTTCCGGCGCGTCGGGGAACCGGTGGGCGAGCACGGTGAGGGCCGCGCTGAGATCCGTCATGTTGTCCGCGCTCGCGAAGGCCTGTGCCGCGCGGGCGGGCGTGCCGTCGGAAACGGCGAGATAGGCAAGCGCCGCGTTGCGCAACGCGCGCTGGCCGGCGCTTGCCGCATCCGGCGTGAAGGCGCCTTCGGTGCGGTGGGCGTCGAACAGCCTTGCGAAGGCGGCCGGATCGCGCTTCGCGACGAAGGCCAGCACGGTTTCGCGGCCGGCGCGGATGGCGTCCGGGTCGTTGTTGCTGCCGAGCTCGCGGGCGATGTCGGATTCCGACGGCAGGGCCAGCGCCTGCGCGCGGAAGGCCGGCTCCAGCGCCTCGTCGCCGGCAATGGCGATCAGCGTATCGGCGAGAACCGCATTGGTTGCCACCGGCTCGCCCGCCCGCGCCTTGCGCGCTGCTTCCACGAGGTTCGGCAGGGCAAGATCGTTCAGCGCTTGCCAGCGGGAGAAGAGGTCGCCGTCATGGCGGGCGATCTGGGCGAGATCGGCCGGAGCCGGCTCGAAATGCAGGTTGATCGGCGCGGAGAAGCTGCGGTTGAGCGAGACGACCGGGCGCGAGGCGATGCCCGAGAAGGTGACGGTCTGGCGGCGCTGCTTGAGGTGCAGCACGTCGCCGGTCACCTCCGCGCCGCTGACGGCGCCCGGCGTGGCTTCCGACCCGTCAGCAAGAAGCAGGCCGAAGCGCAGCGGAATATGCATCGGCTCCTTCGTCGCCTGGCCGGGCGTCGGCGGGATCATCTGCTCCAGTGACAACGTGAACTCGCCCCTGGCGAGATCGTAGCTCGACGAGACGCTGACCAGCGGCGTGCCGGCCTGGCTGTACCACAGCGAGAACTGGCCAAGATCGGCGCCGTTCGCATCCTCGAAGCACTTGACGAAATCCTCGATCGTCGCGGCATCGCCGTCATGCCGCTCGAAATAGAGGTCCATGCCCTTCTTGAAGCCGTCCCGGCCGAGGATGGTCGCGATCATGCGCGTGACCTCGGAGCCCTTCTCGTAGACGGTCGTCGTGTAGAAGTTGTTGATCTCGCGATATGTCGTCGGGCGGACCGGATGGGCAAGGGGGCCGGCGTCCTCCGGGAACTGCTCCGACTTGAGGTGCCGCACCTCGGCGATGCGCTTGACCGCGCGCGAACGCTGGTCGGCGGAGAATTCGTGGTCGCGATAGACCGTCAGGCCTTCCTTGAGGCAGAGCTGGAACCAGTCGCGGCAGGTGACGCGGTTGCCGGTCCAGTTGTGGAAATATTCGTGGGCGATGATCGCCTCGATATTCGCATAGTCCTGGTCGGTCGCGGTTTCCGGGTCGGCCAGCACGTATTTGTCGTTGAAGACGTTGAGCCCCTTGTTCTCCATGGCGCCCATGTTGAAGTCGGAGACGGCGACGATCATGAAGATGTCGAGGTCGTATTCGCAGCCGAACACCTCCTCGTCCCATTTCATCGAGCGCTTCAGCGCATCCATCGCATAGGCCGCGCGCGGCTCCTTGCCGTGCTCGACATAGATCTTCAGCGTCACCTCGCGGCCGGACATCGTCGTGAACGTGTCCTCGACCACGCCGAGGTCGCCGGCGACGAGCGCGAAGAGATAGGAGGGTTTCGGATGCGGGTCGAACCAGGCGGCGAAATGCTTGCCTTCGCCGTAGCCCGCGCCGCCGAGGAAGTTGCCGTTGGAGAGCAGCAGCGGGCAGCTCGCCTTGTCGGCGATGATGTTGACCGTATAGACGGCGAGCACGTCCGGCCGGTCGGGGAAATAGGTGATGCGGCGGAAGCCTTCGGCCTCGCACTGCGTGCAATAGACGCCGTTCGTGCGGTAGAGGCCCATGAGCTGGGTATTGGCCTCGGGATTGATCATCGTGGTGATCGTGATCTCGAAGGGCTCGCTCGCCGGCAGGTCGCGGATCGTCAGGCTGTCGGGCGTCGCGTCGTAGCGGGCGGCGTCCAGTTCCGTCTGGTCGAGGAGCAGGCCGGTCATGACCAGCTCGTCGCCGTCGAGGACGAGCGGCGCGGCAGGGTCGGCGCCCTCGCGGCGGTGGAAGATGAGGCGCGCCTCGACCTTGGTTTCCGTGGGATCCAGTTCGAAGGTCAGATCGACGCGCTCGAGAACGAAGTCAGTCTGGCGATAGTCTGCCAGATGGATGATCCGGCCGTTCTCTGTCCGCATGGAAATGTCCTGCCTTTTGCCGCCCGGCATCCCATGTCCCTGTGCATGGCGGATGGAGTGCGGGGCGGTCTGTCCCCAGTTCAACGAATTGATATGCGTAGTGGCTTAACATCTCATTTCCATGGAAAAGCCGAAATCACAAAATCGTGCCGTCGCGGCACAGTATTTCCGCAATGCCCGTCCGATCAAAATTATCCGGGACGCATCACGAGAATTCATCCCACCGGGCGGACATTGCGGCTAGACTTGCGGCTTCCTGAATCGGTTCGCCGATCGTCCTCAACGCCCGAGGTCATGGCCTGCCGGTCGTGACGAGTTCCCGCATGGACATGCCCGCCAATCCCATGAAGGGGATTTCCCTCAAGGTCGCCTCGGTCGTGGTCTTCCTCTGCATGTCCACCCTCATCAAGGCGGCCGGCAAGGACATTCCGGCGGGGCAGATCACGTTCCTCCGCTCCGCCTTCGCCATGGTGCCGATCCTCGCCTTCCTCGCCATGCACGGCCAGTTGCGCGATGCATTCCGCACCAACGACATCTTCGGCCATTTCAAGCGCGGCTTCGTCGGCATCCTGTCCATGGGCTTCGGCTTCTACGGCCTCGTGCACCTGCCGCTGCCGGAATCGATCGCGCTCGGCTACGCGCTGCCGCTGATGGCGGTCGTGGTGGCTGCCATCGTCCTCAAGGAGCGCGTGGGCGTCTACCGCTGGACGGCCGTCCTTGTCGGGCTCCTGGGGGTGGCGGTCATAAGCTGGCCGCGCCTCACGCTCTTCCGCAGCGGCGGCCTCGGTTCGGCGGAGGCGATGGGCGTGCTCGCCATGCTGGCCTTCGGCGTGCTCGGTTCCTGCGCCATGGTGCTGGTGCGCAAGCTGGTGCAGACCGAACGCACCTCGACCATCGTGCTCTACTTCTCCCTCTTCGCGTCGATCTTCTCGCTCGGCACGCTTCCGTTCGGCTGGGCTGCGCTGGGCTGGCAGGCGCTCTGTCTGATGGCGCTGGCCGGCTTCTGCGGCGGCGTCGCCCAGTTGCTGCTGACGTCGAGCTACCGCTATGCGGACGTCTCGACCATCGCGCCCTTCGAATACATCTCGATCGTGCTCGGCCTCATCGTCGGTTATTTCCTCTTCGGCGACATTCCGACGGGCCCCATGCTCGTCGGAACCGCCATCGTCGTCAGTGCCGGCATCTTCGTGATTTTCCGCGAGCATCGCCTCGACCTGAAACGCCGCGCCGAACTCGCGCTCCAGCCGCCTCAGGGCTGACGCCATTCCGGCGTGGTCGTGTCCTCGACGAGTTCTTCCGGCATCGCATCCGGCTGAAGTGCCGCTGCCGCCGCGTCCGCCCCGAGCGGCTGCGCGGTCATGGCCTGGAAGTCCGTCTTGCTGACGAGGCCTTCATTCTCCTCGCGGCGGCTGATGCGCCAGGCGGCATAGGTGCCGTAAAGCAGGAAGTAGACGGCGAGCACCACGAAGAGCGAACCGGGGCCGAAGCGGTCCATGATCGGGCCCACCATGATGGGGCCGGAGATCGTGCCGAAGCCGTAGACGATCATCATGCCGGAAGAGACCTCGACATACTCGTCCGGCTGCGCCCGGTCGTTGGCATGGGCGACGTTCAGCGCATAGATCGGGAAGATCACCGAGCCGACGAAGGCGGCGGCGACGTAAAGCAGCACCGGCGGGCCGCCCGCGACGAGGGCCATGGCGAGGCAGGAGAGCGTGCCGATAGCGCCGCAGGCGACCATCACGAGGCGGCGGTCCATCCGGTCGGAAGCCCGGCCGATCGGGATCTGCGAAAGGGAGCTGCCGAGCAGCACGCATGCAAGCAGCGTCGCGCCCTCGGCGGTCGTCAGCCCCGTGCGCTGGGTGAACACGCCGCCGAGATTGAGCCAGGCCCCGGAGAGGGCGCCCGCGAGGAACGCCCCGACGACGGCGACGGGCGAGCGGCGGTAGAGCTTCGGCACGTTGAAGCGCGCCTGCGTCGGCGGTGCCGGCAGCGGCGAGGAGGTGAGGGCCGTCGGCAGCAGCGCGACGGAGAAGATGATGCCGCAGAGAATGAACAGCGCGGTGCCGGAGGGATCGCCGAGCGGCACGAGATATTGCCCGCCGATCGTCCCGACCATCGTCGTGATCAGGTAGATGGAGAAGACGGAGCCGCGGTTCTCGTTCGTCACCTTCTCGTTCAGCCAGCTTTCGATGATGAGATAGCTGCCGGAAATGGCAAAGCCGGAGATGGCTCGAAACAGCATCCAGGCCCGCCAGTCGACGACGAGCGCGCAGAGCAGGATGGCGATGGCGAGCAGCGTGATGAGCGCGACGAAGACGCGCACATGGCCGACGAGAAGCACGAATTTCGGCGTGACGATGCACGAGAGCGTGAAGCCGATCGTATAGCCCGTCGCGATCATGGAGATCGTCTGCGTCGACCAGCCTTCCGCGACCGCCCGCACCGGCACGACATAACTCTGTAGCCCGAAGGCCACCATCATCAGCAGCGTGGACAGCATCAGGCTGAGAATGGAGACAAGGCTCGCCAGCATGGGGGCTCCGGGAATGGCGCGAGGGCGCGTTCGTTTTGCGACTGTCGCTCTATTGCGCCGCCCGCGCGCTGTCCACTGCGACAACGACTGGCGTAAAGAGATTGCATGAAATGGAGGGGCCGCAGCTTCCCGGACGGGTTGGGCGAATGCCCGGCAAAACGGAAGAAGGCGAGACGTTTGAAAATTCGGCTTGCGCCGGCCGTCAGGTTCAGGACGGCTCGTCCTGACGGTCGGCTAAGAAACGCGGACCGGGTTTCGGCGTGGTTTCCACCGGAGGAAAGGCGTCTCGCCTCCTCACGATGGCGATTGTGTCGCGGTCCGGCGTCGCTTTCGAAGGGGCCTTAGTTCGGCAGGAAGGCCTTCAGTGGGTCGCGGCGCTGTGCGGCGTCGCGCGGCAGGGAGGCGAGCACCGAATATTCGCGGGCCGCGTTCACGGCCGTTCGAATATCGGCAATGTCGGACATCAGCTTGCGAAACGTGGCCATGGTGTGCTCCTGGATTCGTCTGGACGAGGGCCTGCCCTCGCATTTGCTCAGCGCGTGATGAATTCGCAGAAAAGCTGGCCGGGGCGGTTGATGCGGGCAAAGCCGGCGGCCGTGAGCTGCTCGTTGGCCGGGGCAGCGATGCCGCCGAAGCCGCGGCCGGCGCGAAGACCGGAATGGCGGAGCGTCTCGAAGCTCGAATGGATAGGCCGAAAACGGGCGGTCATGGGTCGATTCCTTAAATCCTGTTCCTCCCGTCTGCTCATATTGCACTGCAGCATCGATTCCGCAATGCGACATTCTGCCCGGCAGATATGTGCAATTCGCATGGCTGTTGAAACAATTTGTTCATGCTTGCGGCAGATTCGTGGAGGAACCGGAATCACCTTGGCAAGCTATCAGCCTAAGCCATTGGAAAGGCTATGTTGCCTTTGGCGCTTCAGCGCGTGAGCCCTGCGCGAAACGCGAGCAGGTCCTGCCAGGCGAGCCGCTTGCTGATCGACGCGGTCATCAGATCCTGAGGATGCAGGGTGGCAAAGGCCGGAAAGGTCCGGCCGGAAACCTCGATTTCCCGCCATTGCCCGCGCAACTGGTGGATCGTCTCGTTGGAGCGCAGCAGGAATCGCGCGGCGAAATTGCCGAGAATCAGCAGGTGGTTCGGCTCGGCAAGCGCGATCTGCCGCTCGATGAAGGGCCGGCAGATATCGGCCTCGCGCTGCGACGGCGGGCGGTTGCCGGGCGGGCGCCACGGCACGACATTGGTCAGGAGCAGGTCGGCGCGGGCAAGCCCGATGCCGGCGAGCATGCGGTCGAGCATCGCGCCCTGCCGGCCGGAGAAGGGCTGGCCGTCGCGGTCGTCCTCGGCATTCGGCATGGCGCCGATCACCATGACGGAGGGTTTCGCATTGCCCTCGGCGAAGACGAGGCAACGGGCGCTGGCCTTGAGGTTGCAGCCGTTGAAGGCGGTCATGGCCGCGCGCAGTTCCTCCAGCGAGCGGGCGCTGCCGGCGGCGAATTCCGCTTCGGCCACCGCCTGGCTGTCCGGGATCGCGACATTCGGCATCGGGGCCGGGGCGGCCGGACGGGCCTGCTCCTGCCGCGCCGGGGCCGGGCGGGCCGGCGCCTGAACGGCGGGCGCGGCCTCGCGCTGGGCTGGCGCGCCGCGCGCCGCGCGCATCGCCTCGAATTCCGCGATGCGGTCGACCGCCTCTTCCTCCAGCAGCCATTCCACGCCGGCATCCGCATAGAAATGCAGGAGCGAGCGAAGTTGTTGGGGATCGAGGTCTCTGGCGGCGTTCATGCGGCGCACCTTAGCGAAGCGATGGGCGGGAGGAAAGCGCCCGCGTCACGCCGCCCACTGCGCGACGTCCTCGCTTTCGCCGATCAGCGCAAGGCCGTGGGCGATGGAGAGCAGCTCGCCGCCCGTCTCGATCTTGCCCGCATCGAAGCGGCGGGTGAAGATGCCCCGCACGGCCGGCACGAAGGATGTGCCGCCGGTGAGGAACACCTTGTCGATTTCCGCCGGCGCGGTCCCGGTCTTCTCCAGCACCTCGTCCAGCGCGCCCTCGATGCGGGCAAGGTCCGGCGCGATCCAGCTTTCGAAATCGGCGCGCTTCACCACCTTGCGGCCGGCGGCGCCGAGCGGGGCGAAATCGAACTCCGCCTCGTCGGAAGAAGAGAGCGCCATCTTTGTCGCCGAGATCGCCTGGTAGAGCGGATAGCCCTCGTCATGCTCGACGAGGTCGATGAAGAGCTCCAGCTTTTCCGGCTCCAGCGCCGAGCGCACCAGCGACCTGAGGTCGGTGAATTCCCGCGTCGTCTTGAAGATCGAAAGCTGGTTCCAGCGCGCGAAGTTGGCGTAGTAGCCGCTCGGCACCTCCAGCACCTTGTCGAAGCTCTTGAAATGGCTACCCTTGCCGATTTCCGGCGCCACGAGACGGTCGATCATGCGCGCGTCGAAATGGTCGCCCGCAATGCCGACGCCCGAATGGCCGATGGGCCTTACCGCCAGCCGGCCCGCCTGCCGCTCGAAGCGGATCAGCGAATAGTCCGTCGTGCCCCCGCCGAAGTCGGCGACCAGCACCGTCGCGTCGCTCTTCAGCGTCTGCGCGAAGTAGTACGCGGCCGCGACAGGCTCGAAGACATAGTGAATCTCCGGAAAGCCGAGCCGCGTCAGCGCGGCGTTGTAGCGCTCCAGCGCAAGGCCCGGGTCCGGGCTCGCCCCGGCGAACTGCACCGGCCGTCCCGCGATCACCCGCGAGACATCCGCCGGCCATTCGTCGCCGGCATAGGCCTTGAGGCGGCGCAGGAAGATTTCCATCAGGTCGTCGAAGGCGTGCCGGCGGGCGAAGATCAGCGTGCCCTGGAAGAGAGAACTTGCAGCAAAGGTCTTGATCGATTGCAGGAAGCGGCAATCGCCGGGATTGTCGATGAACTGGCGGATCGCCGCCTGGCCGGCCTCGACCTTCAGCGCCTGCGCGCCGACCACCGGATCCTTCATGAAGGAAAGCGCCGTGCGCATCGTGTCGGTGACGCCGACGCTGCTTTCGAAATGCATCGACCGTGTCTCGCTGCCGCCCGTCGCAAGCGCCAGAACCGTGTTGGTCGTGCCGAAATCGAGCCCGAGTGCCCGTGCCATCGCCGTGCCCCTTTGTCCGCTGGTATGGGTTGAACCGGAGCGAAGGGCTCCGCGCGCGAAAGGGTGCGTCAGGCGCGCCCCGCAATTTGAGAGCGCGCCAGATGGCACAGGCCGCAGCGGATGGCAAGGGCGGAGCCTGCCCTCAGACCGAATGCGCCGCCCCGCCGTCGCAGCGGACGAGGCTGCCGGTCACGTAGCTCGCCGGCGTGCTGCAAAGAAAGGCGGCGGTCGCGGCGAATTCCTCGACGGTGCCGTAGCGGCGGGCGGGGATCGCCTTTTCCGAGGCCGCGCGCACGTCTTCGACGCTCCTGCCGCTGCGTTCTGCCGCGGCGGTATCGAGGCTCTTCAGCCGGTCGGTCATGATGCTTCCCGGCAGCAGCAGGTTGCTGGTGATGCCGTATTGCGCGACCTCGCCCGCCAGCGTCTTCGACCAGCCGGCCAGCGCCGGCCGCAGCGTGTTGGAGAGTGCAAGGCCGGGGATCGGCTCGATCACGCCCGAGGAGGCGACGGTGAGGATGCGGCCCCAGCCGCGCTCCTTCATGCCCGGCAGCAGGCGGTTGGTGAGCGCGATGATGCGCAGCACCATGGAATTGAAATAGGCGGCGAGCGTCTCCTCGCTCATGTCCTCCGTCGAGCCCGGCGTCGGCCCGCCGGAATTGTTGACGAGGATGTCGACGCCGCCGAGCTTTTCCGAAACCGCCTGCACCAGCGTCTCGACGAAGCTTTCGTCGCCAAGGTCGGCCTGGACCCAGTCCGCCCGGCCGGGGCCTTCCGCGTTGATGGCCTTGCAATTGGCCTCCAGCACCTCTGCGCTGCGGCCGCACAGGAGCACATGCGCGCCCTCGCGGGCGAGCGCGACGGCAATGCCCTTGCCGAGGCCGCGGGAGGAGGCGAGGACGAGGGCGCGTTTGCCCGCGATGGCGAGATCCATGATGAGGTCCTTCCTTTCGGGTTCAATCGGCGCGGTAGGGCACCTTGCCGGGATTGAACAGGGTCTTCGGGTCGAGCGTGGCCTTGACCGACAGCGCCAGGGCGCGGCGAGCCGGATTGCAGTACGTAAGGCGGGCGCGGCGCTTCTCCATGCCTGCCCGCCGACAAGGTGAAGGTCGTCGCCAAATTTGTCGAAGTCGCCTTGGAGGGAGTGGATAGTCTCGGACGTGAACGGTGGGACCTCCGCGGCGGCTGGCGAAATGCCTAGTCCGGGCGGGAACCGGAATCAAGCGGGCGCCATCCGCATGCGCCGGCAAAAGATTGACGTTTACGTGAAAGTAAATAAAATCCATGCTGACGGCATGAGATCATGCGCAAAAGCGGGGAAAGTCTGTCGCAGAACGGCTCGACAAGGTTTCCCGTATTTGTCATGACAGGCCCAACGAGGGACTTTCCGCGGCTTTTGACGGGGCGCGGGGTGGAGAGACGAATGAGCGAAGAAATGGAACTCCCCGAACGCGAAAGCATGGAATTCGACGTCGTGATCGTCGGCGCGGGACCTGCGGGTCTTTCTGCGGCGATCCGGCTGAAGCAGGTCAATCCGGATCTCACGGTCGTCGTGCTCGAAAAGGGCTCGGAAGTCGGCGCGCATATCCTCTCCGGCGCGGTCGTCGATCCCATCGGCATCGACCGCCTGCTGCCCGACTGGCGCGAGGATGCCGACCATCCCTTCAAGACCGCGGTGACGGACGACCATTTCCTCTTCCTCGGCCCGGCCGGCTCCGTGCGCCTGCCGAACGCCTTCATGCCGCCCCTGATGAACAACCACGGCAACTACATCGTCTCGCTCGGCAATGTCTGTCGCTGGCTGGCGACCAAGGCGGAAGAGCTCGGCGTCGAGATCTATCCCGGCTTTGCCGCGACCGAAGTGCTCTACAATGACGAGGGCGCGGTGATCGGCGTCGCCACCGGCGACATGGGCATCGAGCGCAACGGCGAACCCGGCCCGAACTATACCCGCGGCATGGAGCTGCTCGGCAAGTACACGCTGATCTCGGAAGGCGTGCGCGGCTCGCTCGCCAAGCAGCTCATCCAGAAATTCGATCTTTCGAAGGATCGCGAGCCGCAAAAATTCGGCATCGGCCTCAAGGAACTCTGGCAGGTCAAGCCGGAGCACCACAAGCCCGGCCTCGTGCAGCACTCCTTCGGCTGGCCGCTCGGCATGAAGACCGGCGGCGGCTCCTTCCTCTATCACCTCGAAGACAACATGGTCGCCGTCGGCTTCGTGGTGCACCTCAACTACAAGAACCCCTATCTCTATCCCTTCGAGGAATTCCAGCGTTTCAAGACCCATCCGGCGATCCGCGGCACCTTCGAGGGCGGCAAGCGGCTCTCCTATGGCGCGCGCGCCATCACCGAGGGCGGCTACCAGTCGGTGCCGAAGCTGTCCTTTCCCGGCGGCGCGCTGATCGGCTGCTCGGCCGGTTTCGTCAACGTGCCGCGCATCAAGGGCAGTCACAATGCGGTGCTCTCCGGCATGCTCGCCGCCGAAAAGCTGGCGGATGCCATCGCCAACGGCCGCGCCAATGACGAGCCGATCGAGATCGAGCAAGGCTGGCGCGACAGCGCCATCGGCTCGGACCTCCGGAAGGTGCGCAACGTCAAGCCGCTCTGGTCGAAGTTCGGCACGGCCGTCGGCGTCGCGCTCGGCGGCCTCGACATGTGGACGAACACGCTGTTCGGCTTCTCCTTCTTCGGCACGCTGAAGCACGGCAAGACGGATGCGCAGAGCCTGGAGCCCGCGGCAAAGCACAGCCGCATCGACTATCCCAAGCCCGATGGCGTGCTGACCTTCGACCGCCTCTCCTCGGTGTTCCTGTCGAACACCAACCACGAGGAGGACCAGCCGATCCACCTCCAGCTCAAGAACCCGGAACTGCAGAAGACCTCGGAGCTCGACGTCTATGCCGGCCCGTCGACGCGCTACTGTCCTGCCGGCGTCTACGAATGGGTGGAGAAGGACGGCAAGGACGTCTACGTCATCAACGCGCAGAACTGCGTGCACTGCAAGACCTGCGACATCAAGGACCCCAACCAGAACATCAACTGGGTGCCGCCGCAGGGCGGCGAGGGGCCGGTCTATCCCAACATGTAACGCCGGGCAGGCCGGTCCCCGCGCGCTCCCGTTTCCGGAAGTGGGGTGAGGACCGGTCCCATCTATGTCGCGCTAGCAGGCGATCATTACCTCGGACGTCATCCTCGGCCTTGCGCCCGAGATATGCTGAAATGAAAAAATCGCGACATGCAGAGCTGCCGGACGGCCGCGCGACGGAAGAAGCGGATCGGGCGCGGCCGGCGCTGCGGCGGCCCCTTTCCGGCCTGATTTCTTAACACATCGTGCAACCCCCGCGCGCCGTTTAACCCTCGATTAACCATAACTGCCTAATTTCCCACCCTGAGGACGAGATGTTCAAGGGGTATTTACCATGTCGATTTCCCGCCGCGGCTTCCTGCTCGGCGCGTCTGCATTGCTCGCAGGCTGCGCGACGAACGGTACCGGTGACCGTGCCAACTATGGCGACCGCCTGGACGAGAAGCACCCGCTGAGGGCGATGCCGCTCGACAAGATCAAGCCGGAGCTCCGCCGCCAGGAAGTCGCCTACGACACCGGCCATGCGGCGGGCACCGTCGTCGTCGATACACCGGCCCGCCGGCTCTACTACGTGCTCGGCAACGGCCGCGCGATGCGCTATGGCATCGGCGTCGGCCGCCAGGGCTATTCGCTGGCGGGCAACGCCTATATCGGCCGCAAGGCCGAGTGGCCGAGCTGGACGCCGACGCCCAACATGATCCGCCGCGATCCGAAGAAGAACCTCAAATATGCCGGCGGCGTGCCCGGGGGACTCAACAACCCGCTCGGCGCCCGCGCGATCTATCTCTACCAGAACGGCAACGACACCATGTTCCGCATCCACGGCACAAACCAGCCGTGGTCGATCGGCCAGGCCATGTCGAGCGGCTGCGTGCGTATGCTCAACCATGACGTGATCGATCTCTACGAGCGCGTGCAGGTGAGCGGGCGTGTCCACGTCATCCAGGGCCGCCGCGAGGCCTGATTTCCGGGCGTCCGCATCGATGTCGCAATGAGACAAGGCCGGCCTCGCGCCGGCCTTTCGTTTGCGGTTTGAAAAAGCTGAATTCTATCATACCATTGCCCGGCGGCCTCCGCGCGCTGGAAAAGCGGGGGCGGTTCATGCAGATTTGACGGCTCCATGACGCATAGGGGTCAATTGCAGACGCATTCGTACCGGCATTCGACCCTGTAGCTGCAAAAGTCGAGGATGCGGTATCGCGGAACACGAGAGGCCTTTCCCGGCCTGCTCGCGATCGATCCGCGGAGGATCACGGGCCCGGCGGCGGCGGTGCGGCAGGACCCGGATAGTACAACGACACCGCCGCACAATGAGGGAACGGATATGAAACATCTTCTTGCTTCCACCTGCATCGTCGTCGGCTTCCTGGCCATGACGGGAGCCGCGCGTGCCGAATGCGGCGACCTGACCATCGCCAGCATGAACTGGCAGAGCGCCGAGGTTCTGGCCGCGCTCGACAAGTTCATCCTCAACGAAGGCTATGGCTGCAATGCCGAAGTCATCGTCGGCGACACGGTCCCGACCATCACCTCGATGATCGAGAAGGGCGCGCCGGATCTCGCGCCGGAAGGCTGGGTGGACCTGCTGCCCGACGTCGTCAAGCGCGGCATCGACGAGGGCAAGCTGGTCGGCGCGGCCGTCGCGCTGTCCGACGGCGCCGTCCAGGGCTGGTGGATCCCGAAATACATCGCCGACGCCAATCCGGACATCAAGACGATCGACGACGTGCTGAAGCATCCCGAGCTCTTCCCGGATCCGGAAGACAAGAGCAAGGGCGCCGTGCACAACGGCCCGCAGGGCTGGGGCGGCACGGTCGTGACCGGCCAGCTCTACAAGGCCTATGGCGGGGAAGCCGCGAACTTCACGCTGGTCGACACCGGTTCGGCTGCCGGCCTCGACGGCTCGATCGCCAAGGCCTACGAGCGCAAGGAAGGCTGGGTCGGCTACTACTGGGCCCCGACCGCTCTGCTCGGCAAGTACGACATGGTCAAGCTCGAGCATGGCGTGCCCTATGACGCGGCCGAGTGGAAGCGCTGCAACACGGTCGCCGATTGCCCGGATCCGAAGAAGAACGACTGGCCGAAGGACACCGTCCAGACGCTCGTCACCAAGTCCTTCTCCGAGCGCGCCGGCGACGACGTGATGGGCTACCTCAACAAGCGCGCCTGGACGAACGACACGGTCAACAAGCTGATGGCCTGGATGACCGACAACCAGGCGAGCGGCGACGACGGCGCCAAGCACTTCCTGGAAGAGCAGGAAGCCCTCTGGAAGGATTGGGTCTCCCCGGAAGCCGCGGAAAAGATCAAGGCCGCTCTCTGACCGGCTGATCGGAACGGGCGGCGCGCCATCGGCGCGCCGCCTCCTTCTTCGTTTTAATACATGCCGTTGGCGCAAATCGCCACGCGCTTTGTCCCGGGATGTTTCAGGGTTTGGTTCGAAAACCGGCGCAAGACCGGACCGGGCCGGAAGGGGATCGACATGGAATGGTTAACGAAATTTCCGACGATGGACGCGAATTCGCTGCGCGACCTCAAGAAGGCGATCGATGAGGGCTTTCGCGCCTTCACGCGCGCCTATGGCGACGGTATCGAATCCCTTTTCGAGCCGCTGCAGCATTTTCTCATCTGGTCAGAACGCTTCATGACGAAGACGCCCTGGCCGATCATCCTCGTGCTCATCGCGGTCGTCGCCTGGTTCGCCAGCCGCAACTGGAAGATCGTCGCCGGCGCCGTGGTGACGCTCCTCCTGATCGGCTATTTCGACATGTGGGACGATACGATGAAGACGGTCTCCATGATCTTCGTCTGTACGATCCTGTCCATCGTCATCGGCATACCGATCGGCATCCTCATGTCGCGCTCCGACAGGGTGCAGAACGCCATCAACCCGATCCTCGACGTCATGCAGACGATGCCGAGCTTCGTCTACCTCATTCCCGTGGTGATGCTGCTCGGCATCGGCAAGGTTCCCGGCCTCATCGCCGTGGTGATCTACGCCATCCCGCCGATGATCCGCCTCACCAATCTCGGCATCCGCCTCGTCGACAAGGACGTGCTGGAAGCGGCCGACGCCTTCGGTTCGTCGAGCTGGCAGAAATTGAAGAACGTCCAGATGCCGCTGGCCCTGCCCACCATCATGGCCGGCATCAACCAGACGATCATGATGGCCCTCGCCATGGTGGTCATCGCCTCGATGATCGGCGTGCAGGGCCTCGGCCAGCCGGTGCTGAAGGCAATCTCCAACCAGTACTTCACGCTCGGCATCTTCAACGGCCTCGCCATCGTCGGCATCGCGATCATCTTCGACCGCGTCAGCCAGGCCTTCGGCAAGCGCCTGCAGAAGCATCGCGAGATCGTCCACGGCTGATCCGGACGGACGCAAAGGAAAAGGGCGCCCCGGCGAAAGCCGCGGGCGCCCTCATTTGTTGGGAAACCCGTTCCCACCCGCCGACGTCCTCCTCGGCCTTGAGCCGAGGATCCAGCCACGTATCGAAAAACCGGACGACGCGGATGCTCGGGTCAGGCCCGAGCCTGACGATCAGGGAGGGTTGCGGCCTTTGCCGGCGGGTGCCCCTTGGTTTCTGCGCCGGCCGTTTATTCCGCCGGGCAGGCGGTGGCCGCCTCGCGGTCCATCCGCTCCATCGCCGCCGACAGCAGGAACACGCCGAAGCCCACCACGGCCGTCGCCGCGCCGACGAAGCCCATCGAGCCGTAGCCGTAGCCCGCGCTGATCGACAGGCCGCCGAACAGCGCGCCGAGTGCATTGGCGACGTTGAAGGCGGAGTGGTTGAGCGCGGCGGCGAGCGTCTGCGCATTGCCGGCGACGTCCATCAGGCGCGTCTGGAGGGCAGGGCCGACGACGAAGCTGCAGCCGATCAGGAAGCAGCAGAGGCCGAGCAGGACCGGGTTGTGCGCCGTCAGCGACAGGCTGACGAGCACGAAGAAGTAGAGCACCAGCGACCAGCCGATCGTGCGCATCAGCGAGAGGTCGGCGAGCTTTGCCCCGAAGATGTTGCCGACGATCATGCCGCCGCCGAAGATCGCCATGAAGACCGGCACCATGCCGACATTGAGGCCGGCGACGTCGGTGACGATGGGCGAGATATAGGTGAAGACGGCGAACATGCCGCAGAAGCCGGTGGCGGCAATGCCGAGCGTCAGCCAGACCTGCTTGCGCCTGAGGGCGGAAAGCTCCGTCAGCGCGTTGATGCCCTTTGGCGCCGCGTCGCGCGGCAGGAAGATCGCGATCAGCGCGACCGTCAGGAGCCCGGTGATGCCGACCGCGAAGAACATGTACTGCCAGTCGAGGAGCTGGCCGAAGAAGGTGGCGAGCGGCGTGCCGATCAGGGTCGCGACGGTCAGGCCCAGCATGACCTTGCCGACCGCCTGCGTGCGCTTGTTGACCGGCACCATGGAGGCGGCGACCAGCGCGGCGACGCCGAAATAGGCGCCGTGCGGCAGGCCGGAGAGGAAGCGGAACAGCATGAAGCTCTGGAAGCCCGGCGCCGCGGCGCTGGCAAGGTTGCCCGCGGCGAAGACGCCCATCAGCACCAGAAGCAGGTCGCGGCGGCGATAGCGCGCGCCGATGACGGCGATCACGGGCGCACCGACCACCACGCCGAGCGCATAGGCACTGATGACATAGCCGGCCTGGGCGGTCGTCACGCCGAAGGTGCCGGCGACATCGGGCAGGAGCCCCATGATGGCGAATTCGCCGGTGCCGATGCCGAAGCTGCCGACGGCGAGCGCCAGGATGATGAGGGTGACGGTGATCGCGGGAAGCGGCTGCTGCCCGGAGGAGGGGGCGGCGTTCGGCAGGATATGGTCGGACACGGGTCGGCTCCGCAGGATGGCCCACGCGGCAAACCGGCGACGAACCCTCACAAGGGCGGCCACTCCTCCTGGCTGCTGTTGCGATATGATCCGGCCGGACGGCCACGATGGGAAGGTAAGATCCGGCCGACAGGCGTACTCCCGACGCATGCGACCGGCCTGCACTATATCAAACCACGGCAGGCTGCCTACTGCGATTTTTATCCCGTTGCGCATTTGGCCGAAGGGCCGCTCATCACGATTTATTGCATTGTATTGCGCGCCCGCCTGTGAATCGCCGCTTTCTCGACTATCTAATGAGGGCGGTCACCCTTGAGGCGTTCTCGGCCGTCACGCGGAGCATGCGAATGAGAGTACAGGCGATCTTCAACAGGGACGGGGGGACGTTCCGCACCACCGACATGGAGGCCTATGCGCGTCATGCGGAAAAGGTCTTCTCGGCGGCGGGGCACCATCTCGACTGCGACATCGTCGAGGGCGCCGATATAGGCTTGGCGCTGCGGCGCTGTTCGGACCGCACCGATCTCGACGCGATGCTGGCCGGCGGCGGCGACGGCACGGTATCGGCCGCGGCGGGCCTTGCCTGGCAGAGCGGCATGCCGCTCGGCATCATCCCGGCCGGCACGATGAACCTCTTCGCCAGGTCGCTGAAGATTCCGCTCGACATCTGGCAGGCGATCGACGCGCTGGCCGATGGCGACATCGCGGCGGCCGACATCGGCACGGCCGACGACCGCGCCTTCGTGCACCAGTTCTCCGCCGGCCTTCACGCCCGCATGGTGCGGCTGCGCAACGCAATGAGCTACCGCTCCAGGCTCGGCAAGATCGCGGCCAACACGCGCGCCGCCATCGGTGTCATCCTCGATCCGCCGGAATTCGAGGTTGAGTTCGACGTCGACGGCGTCGAGGAGCACCGCAAGGTCTCGGCCATCAACATCTCGAACAACCGCTTCGGCGAGAACGGCCTGCTCTATGCCGACGACCTCACCGGCGGCCATCTCGGCCTCTACACGACCAAGCCGCTGAAGCCGGCCGGTGTCGCACGGCTCGCCTTCGATATCCTGCGCGGCAAGCTGCGTGAGAATGCCGACGTCACGGAGATGACCGGCACCGCGGTGGAGCTGCATTTCCCCAATGTCGAGCGGTCGATCAATTGCGTGATCGACGGCGAGCTCCTGCCGATGGATCGCGACGTCTCCATCCGCCTGCATCCGGGCGAACTGAAGGTCATGGTGCCGAAGGTCCAGGCGGAGAACATGCCGACGACCGAGCCGGCTGCCGCCTGAGGCAGCGCGGAGGCTTGCCCCTCACCTTAGCCCACAAGCTGGGAGAGGGGATGTACCCCGCGAGCCCGCAATAGTTGAGGAAAACGCCGCGGCCTTTCCCCTTCTCCCCTCGGGGAGAAGGTGCCGGCAGGCGGATGAGGGGGATGCCGAAGGCAGAAGAAAAAGACTCTCTGTGCCGCGCCCCCTCATCGGACCCTTCGGGCCACCTTCTCCCCGAGGGGAGAAGGGAAGAGGGGCGATGTCGAATTTTGTATGTGACCGCGCCCCCTTCGGAAAGAGGACCTGCCCCACAAGCCGGCCAGGCTTTGGTAAGCCGGCGCGGCATATCCCTTCTCCCCGCCTGCGGGGAGAAGGTGGCGGGCAGGCGGGATGAGGGGCAACCACCCCCGACCGTCAAATCCGCGGCAGATAGGTCTGGTAGTCGAAATCCGAGACCGTGCGCAGGTAGGTGATCGCCTCCTTGCGCTTGGTGTCGCCGTAGAGCTTCTGGTAGGCCGGCCCGAACGCATCGGCGATGAAGGGCGAGGCGGAAAATTCCTCCACGGCCGTCAGGAAGTCGTGCGTCAGGCGCCTTGCGTCCGGCGCGTCCTTGCCCGGCTCCGTCACCGGGCCGGGGTCGAGCGGATTGTCGAGCCCGAGAAGGATGCCGCCGAGGATCGCCGTCAGCAACAGGTAGGGATTGACGTCCGCCCCCGCCACGCGGTGCTCGACGCGCGCCGCCGGGCCGTCCTTGTCCGGAATGCGGATCGCGGTGCCGCGATGGCCGAAGCCCCAAGTGAGGTCCACGGGCGCGAAGGAACCGGGCTGGAAGCGGCGGTAGGAATTGGCGAAGGGCGCGAAGACGAGCTGCGCGTCGCGCATCGTCTGCAGCATGCCGGCGCAGACCGATTTCAGCTTGGTCGGCTCGCCGCCCTTTGCGTCGAGGACGTTCCGGCCGTCCCTGTCGATAACGCTGCAATGGACATGCAGGCCGGAGCCCGCCTGGTCCGCATAGGGCTTGGCCATGCAGGTGGATTTCAGGCCGAATCGGCGCGCGGCCTGCTCGGCGATGCGCTTGAGGTAGATGCAGTCGTCGGCGGCGGCGAGCGCATCCGGCCGGTGCAGCAGGTTGATCTCGAACTGGCCGGGGCCGAATTCCGCCGTGGTCGCGTCCGCCGGCAGGTCCATGGCCTTCGCCCAGGCCCGCACGGTCTGGAGGTAATCGTCGAGCGCATCCGTCGCGCGCATGTCGTAGAGCTGGAAGCCGTTCGGCTGGTCGCGATACATGAGGGCGGCCGGCGGGCGCGGCTTGCCCGTCTCGCGCCAGTCGTCCTCCACCACGTAGAATTCGAGTTCCGTGGCGACGACCGGCGTCAGCCCCCTGTCCTCGAACCGCTTCAGCATGCGCGCGAGGATGGCGCGCGGGTCCATGAAGGAGGGCGAGCCGTCGAATTCGTGCATGGTCGCCAGCACCTGCCGCGATCCCTCGGGCGCCCAGGGCATGGCCGCCAGCGAGCGGCGGTCGGGAATGCACACGCCGTCCGGGTCGCCGACGGAAAGGGAAAGGCCGGTGATGTCGTCGTTGTCGTCGCCCCAGATGTCGAGCGACTGGGTGGAGGAGGGCAGGCGCACCGAGCCGTCCCAGATCTTCTTCTCGCCCTCCGGCGGCACCTGCTTGCCGCGCAGGTCCCCGTTCATGCCGACGAGGAGGATTTCGATACGGGCTTGGGCATTGCTAAGGGCATTGGCGGGCGGCGAACCGGCTGCCGTCTTGTCGTTTGTCATGGTGCCTGCTTTTGGTTTGGCGGGAAGCATGGACAGGAAATTTTGCGTGCGCTCGATCTCTTGCCAAATGCCTGTTGTATGGGCATTTTCGTAACGCATTCTGTCCCGGCGTTCAATAAGGCGGGACCTACCCCCAAGGAAGTCGTCAAATGTCGAAGACCAGCGCAGCAGCCGTTTCCAACCTCGGTGCCCTCGATGCCGCCCACCATCTTCATCCCTTCTCGGACATGAAGAAGCTGAACGCGGCGGGCACGCGCATCATCGAACGCGGCGAAGGCTGCTACATCTTCGACAACCACGGCAAGCGCTATCTCGACGGCTTCGCGGGCCTCTGGTGCGTCAATATCGGCTATGGCCGCAAGGAGATCGCCGATGCGGTCATGCGCCAGATGAACGAGCTGCCCTACTACAACACCTTCTTCGGCACCACGACGCCGCCGGCCGTGCTGCTCGCCCAGAAGATCACCTCCCATGCCGGCCCGAACATCAACCGCGTCTTCTTCACCGGCTCGGGCTCCGAGGCCAACGACACCTGGTTCCGCATGGCCCGCGTCTACTGGGGCGCCATGGGCAAGCCGACCAAGAAGGCGATCATCGCCCGCAAGAACGGCTATCACGGCTCCACCGTCGCCGGCGCCTCGCTCGGCGGCATGAAGTGGATGCACGAGCAGGGCGACCTGCCGATCGCCGGCGTCCATCACATCGACCAGCCCTTCTGGTACGGCGAGGGCGGCGACCTTTCGTCCGACGAGTTCGGCCTGAAGATGGCCCGCCAGCTCGAAGAGAAGATCGACGAGCTCGGCGAGGACAATGTCGCCGCCTTCGTCGCAGAGCCGATCCAGGGCGCGGGCGGCGTCATCGTGCCGCCGGCCACCTACTGGCCGGAAATCGCGCGCATCTGCAAGGCGCGCAACATCCTGCTGGTGGCGGACGAGGTGATCTGCGGTTTTGGCCGCACCGGCCACTGGTTCGGCCACCAGCATTTCGGCGTCGAGCCGGACCTCGCCCCCATCGCCAAGGGCCTTTCCTCCGGCTATCTGCCCATCGGCGGCGTCATGGTCTCCGACCGCGTCGGCAATGTGCTGGTCGAGGAAGTGGGCGATTTCAACCACGGCTTCACCTATTCCGGCCACCCGGTCTGCGCCGCCGCAGCGCTCGAAAACCTGCGCATCATCGAGGATGAAAAGCTCGTCGAGCGCGTCCACGACGACATCGGCCCCTATCTCGCCGCCGGCCTCAAGTCGCTGGAAGACCTGCCGATCGTCGGCGAAGTCCAGCAGGTCGGCCTGATGGCCGCCGTCCAGCTCGCCGAGGACAAGACGACCCGCAAGCGCTTCGAGGACAAGGAAAAGGCCGGCGTCACCGTCCGTAACCATTGCCTCGAAAACGGCCTGGTCCTGCGCGCCACCGGCGACCGCATGCTCTTCTCCCCGCCGCTCGTCATCACCCATGCGGAAGTCGACCAGATGGTCGACATCACGCGCAAGGGGCTGGAACATGCATGGAAGGTGCTGACGGCCTGAGAAGCAAAGCCTCCGGCTTCAGGTCTGGTGGTAGAGGATTTCTGCCTCCGCGGCGCGGCTTTGCGGTGAATGGCCGGGGCATTGGCTCCGGTCATCGGCACGCCCCGGATGCACCATCACAAGGGTATCGTCCGCCCGCGCACGCAAGAGCCGGGGCAGCCAGCGTGCGACGGCCTCCGGCCTGTCCAGCGGCAGAAAGCCGGAGAAATCCTTGTTCGTCGCCCAACCTGCCTTGCGGAAGGTCCTTCCGGCGAAGAGCGTCAGCGTCATGATCAGGGTCACCTTCGGGCCGCCTGAACGCAGGTTAAGCCAAAGGCCGCCAAGCGTCCGGGGCAGGGGAACGCGCATCCAGGTGCCGTTCTCGCGCGGCAGGGTTGCCGCGAGCCGGCTTAGACCGGGAAAACAATGGCAATGCTGGTGGCCGTCATAGTAATCGGGCAGAAAGCCGAAGGCGGTGCGGAACGCCTCCGCCTGCCTGTGGAACTCGCTCTTTGCCTGCTGCGGAAGGCGCCCGGTGAGGCAAAGCCCGAGCAATTCCCCGAGCGGCCGATGAAAGTTTCGCCCGGAAAAACCATGCGTGAGATTGAGGTGAAGGCCAACGGCCGCCCCTTGTTCGCGCACACGGCGCAGGCGCTGCATATCCTGCGGATCGATGTCGCCGTCGATCATGACCGAGGTTCCGTCGATCCGCCGGTTTTCGAGGAGATCGAGGATGACTTTGTCATGCCCGCGGCCAAGGCCGAAGTCGTCTGCGATCAACATTTTTGCCTGCCCCTGCCGTTACCTGGGCCAGACATAGACCACCGCCGTTTCGAACGGTACTTCGCGGGGAAAGCGCAAGCCCGAGCGCTTGACCGTGAAGGTCGCGTCTTCCGATTGCAGGCCATTGGCCGCGGCCCAGGCGTGCGCCGCCTGCACACATTCGGCGTCGCCTTCACCCGGAACATGCAAGGGGCAGGCGATCATGCCGGCTTCGGCCTTCCAGTTCGCGCGCGGCGGATAGTAAGACGGCAGGGCGTCCGGCAGAGCCGGCAATGCCTCGATGGGCGAAGGGGAGAAGAACGAGATCGCAGCGGCAGGGTTGCCGCTGGCGAGCCACGCCAGCGGTTCTTCATGGCGCGCCTGCCAGTGCTCGATGGCCACGATTGCCTGTTCCTGGTCCGGCCTGTAGGCGTTCGTGTTGGCCTTGTAGCCGTCGACGGCTGCTGCAGCGAGGCCGCCGACCAGCATGAGCGGCCAGATGAAACGGAACGCGGCGATGAGCTTCGGGCCGTTCGGCTCCAGACGGGCCGGCTCGGCATTGGCGGTGAGGTAGAGCATGAAGGCAAAGCCGATCGGTACCGCCCAGGGCGTCGACAGTTCGGCAAGGCCGACGACGGCGAAGAAGAGCGCTACCAGCCAGGGACCAAGCGCGAGTACGCCGAGCACGGGGCGATCCTGGGGCCATCGCAGCAGGCGCGCATAACGGGACGCAACGGAACCGCCAACGAGAAGAAGTCCGGCCAGCACCAGCGGGATCGGCCAGTAGAAGAGCGGTGCGACCACGAACTTTGCGATATAGTAGACGGCGTTGCCCATGTCGTCGCCCGCCCCCTGTTCGCTCGCATAGGCAAGGGCGTCCCGATGGTCGAGCAGCCAGAGAAGGTGCGGCATGGTCACCGCGAGAAACACGACGATCGCGACCCATGGCGCTGCCGTCCGCCACAGCCAGCGCTGGCGCGGCAGGAAGGTAAAGGCGAAAAGCGGCAATATGAGCACGATCGAATAGTATTTGCTGAGCATGGACAGCCCGGCAAACAGGCCGAAGAGCGCTGCGTGAAGCAGCCGCTTTCCGTCCTGCTCCGACGTCGCCTTCACGAAAGCCCAGGCCGTCCACGGCCAGGTGGAGAGGCAGATCGCATTCATGTTGAGCTTGTCGGCGAGGGTGAGATACGGGAAGGCGAGCGCCCCGAGCGCGAGCGCGACGAGCACCTGCATGTCGCTGAGCTTGAGCGCGCGGCCGAGCGCCAGGATGCCGAGCATCGCGACGGCGAGATTGACGGCCGACAGCAGGTAGAACGAGGCGACGCTCTTGGGGGCCACCAGGAACCAGATCTTGGCCATCCAAGGCAGGAACTGCGGATGCTTGCTGGAGCCGGCCAGCCAGTGTTGCGCCCAGGCGTAGACTTCGACCATGTCGCCGTAGCGGTCGAGGTTCGGCTTGGCGATGATGATCATCGCCCACCACACCACGCAGTGGATCAGGACGAACAGCGTCGGCTTGGAGGAAAGGCTCTTGAACATTCAGGATGGGGTCTCGGTTCTTGCGGATGGCACGGTGTCAGTGACGGGCGATACCACGCGCCTTTCGGCCAGTATATAAGGCGGGCGCCGCTTCGCCTCGAGCACGGTCTTGCCGATATATTCCCCGAGAAGGCCGAGGAAGATCATCTGGATCCCGCCGAAGAAGGAGATCAGGGCCAGAACGGAGGCGATGCCGATGCCGTTGGAGGTGAAGAAAAGCCGTTCCAGAATGATATAGATGCCATAGAGCGCGCTGATGCAGGCGATGAAGAGACCGGCCAGCGCCATCAGGCGCAGGGGGGCGGTGGTGAAGCTGGTCATCGCGTCGAACGACATGGCAAGGAGCCGGGCGCCGTTGAAGCTCGAGACGCCGCGCTCGCGTGGTGGTGGGGTAAGCGGCAGGCCGCGCTGGGCAAAGCCCACCCAGCCATAAAGCCCCTTCATGAAACGCTGGCTTTCCGGCAAAAGGCGCAGGGCATTGGCATAGCGCCGGCTGATCAGCCGGAAATCGCCGGCATTCTCGGTGATGGAAAAGCGCGCACCCCGGTTCATGATCCAGTAGAAACCGCTCGTCAGCCTGGCCTTGAGGAAGCCCTCCGAGGTCCGGCGATCCTCCTTGTAGGTGAAGACGCTGTCGACCTCCTCCGTCTTCCACACACGCACGAGGTCGAGGAGGAGCTCGGGAGGGTGTTGGAGATCGGCATCCATCATGATGATGGCATCGGCGTCCGCGGCCGCATCAATGCCGGCCGAAAGGGCGGCTTCCTTGCCGAAATTCCTGGAAAACTGCAGGAGCGTGGCGGTGTGCCCGGCAAAGTCGAGCTTGCCGAGAATGCCGAAGCTTCCGTCAGAACTGCCGTCGTCGATAAAGACATAGTGGACGGCGGCAACGTCTTGCTCGCGGCAGATGCGTTCGGAGACCGCATTCAGCCTGTCGACCAGATGCGGAAGGTTCTCCGCCTCATTGAAGATCGGAACGACGATGGAAAGGTTTTGACCGGCGGTCATTTGCTTCCTTTCATGAAGACGAGCATCGATGAGGCAGCGAAATTGGCGACGGAAACGATGCCGATGGCCAGCGCGACGGCGATGAAGACGGGAAGTCCCGCGGCGATGAACAATTCCAGGACGACGACCCGGAGGGCAAGGATGATCGCCGTCAGCATCATGAACTTGACGTAGCGTTTCACCCATCCGGTACCGGATGTGCGGAAGGTGATCCTGTCGTGATAGAGGAAAACGATCGATCCGCTTGCCACCATCGAGGCCGCCAACGCCAGAGAGGGAGGCGTGCCGAGTAGGCCGTTGGCGCCGAGCGTGACGACATAGTCGATGATCGCGCCGACAACCGACCCGCCGCTAAAGACCAGGAAATTCTTCAGGATGGAACGGATTTTCGGAAGATTGGGCATGGACGGACGGTAGCTCGACGAAAGCATGCAGAAAGGCGCGCAAAACGGAATTCTCAGCGCAAAAACGTGCCGGGATGTCACGAAACATCCCGGCACGTTCAAGCTATAGGGTGACTAGACCTTCCAGGCCGGCCTGTCCACCTTCGCCTCTACTGGAACGCCGTCTCGAAGAAGCTTCTCAGCTTGCGCGAATGCAGCTTCTCCGTCGGCATGCCGGCGAGTTTTTCCAGCGCCCGGATGCCGATTCTCAGGTGCTGGTTGACCTGGGTGCGGTAGAAGGCCGTGGCCATGCCGGGCAGTTTCAGTTCGCCGTGCAGCGGCTTGTCGGAAACGCACAGCAGCGTGCCGTACGGCACGCGGAAGCGGAAGCCGTTGGCGGCGATGGTGGCCGATTCCATGTCGAGCGCGATGGCGCGCGACTGGGAGAGGCGCTTGACCGGCCCGCGCTGGTCGCGCAGTTCCCAGTTGCGGTTGTCGATCGTGGCGACGGTGCCGGTGCGCATGATGCGCTTCAGGTCGTAGCCTTCGAGGCCCGTGACCTCCTCCACCGCGCTCTCCAGCGCCACCTGCACCTCGGCAAGCGCCGGGATCGGCACCCAGACCGGCAGGTCGTCGTCAAGGACGTGGTCCTCGCGCACATAGGCATGGGCGAGCACATAGTCGCCGAGCTTCTGGCTGTTGCGCAGGCCCGCGCAATGGCCGAGCATCAGCCAGGCATGCGGGCGCAGCACGGCGATATGGTCGGTGATCGTCTTGGCGTTGGAGGGGCCGACGCCGATATTGACGAGCGTGATGCCGCCATGGCCCCTCTTCTTGATGTGGTAGGCCGGCATCTGCGGCAGGCGGCCGGGCGTGATGTTCGGTTCCGGCCGGTCGGCACCTGCATGGGTGATGATGTTGCCGGGCTCGACGAAGGCCGTATAGCCGTTGCCGCCCTCCGCCATCTGCTGGCGGGCCCATTCGCAGAACTCGTCGACATAGAACTGGTAGTTCGTGAAGAGCACGAAATTCTGGAAGTGGGTGGCGCTCGTGGCGGTGTAGTGGCTGAGCCGCGCGAGCGAATAGTCGATGCGCTGTGCGGTGAAGGGCGCGAGCGGCGAGGGCTCGCCGGGGCCGGGCTCGTAGGCGCCGTTGGCGATCTCGTCGTCGGTATTGGTCAGGTCCGGCGCGTCGAAGAGGTCGCGCAGCGGAAGCTCGATGCCTTCGGCGACGTGCGCCTCCACATGCGCGCCTTCCCCGAAGGCGAAGTGCAGCGGGATGGGCGTCGTCGATTCCGAGACGATGACGCGCACGCCATGGTTACGCATCAGGAGGCCGAGCTGCTCCTTGAGGTAATGCCGGAAGAGCTTGGGCCGTGTGATGGTCGTCGTATAGACGCCGGGCGAGGCGACGTAGCCGTAGGAAAGGCGCGAATCGACATGGCCGAAGCTCGTCGTCTCGATGCTGACCTGCGGGTAGCAGGCGCGAAAGCGGGTGTCGGGCGTACCGTTCTTGCCGAGCGACACGAAGGCATCCGTCAGGAAGGTCGTGTTGCGGTGGTAGAGGTCTTCGAGCGCGTCGACGGCGGCGACCGGATCGTCGAAGGACCGGGCCTCGAAGGGCTCCGGCGTGGCGAAGGAAAGCGGTTTCGGCGAAAAGACTGGCTTGCTCATGAATCACTATAGTTGTTGTTATTTGACAAGCAAACGACAAGTTCGGCGTGCCCGCAAGCCCTATCGCGGAGCAGCGAGGATGATGCCCGCGCCGGCGAGAGCCAGCGCCGCACCGGCAATATCGAAGCGGTCTGGGCGCAGGCCCTCGGCAAACCACAGCCAGAGCAGGGAGGCGGCGATATAGACGCCGCCATAGGCTGCGTAGGCGCGCCCCGCGAAGGCGCTGTCGGCCTGCGTCAGCAGCCAGCCGAAGAGGGCGAGGGACGCCATGCCGGGAAGAAGCCAGAGAACCGACTTGTCGAGCCGCCACCAGGCCCAGAAAGCGAAGCAGCCGGCGATCTCGGCAAGCGCGGCAATGGAAAAGACGAGGAGGGATTTCATCCGATGCTCCGGGCTGATGGCGCAAGGCCGGCCCGGTTTAGCATGGATCGGGGAAAGGCGAAGTCTCTTCTCAACTCATCGACTGACGCTGGAGGGTGACGAAAAGCACGAGGCCCGCCCCCTTTTTTTCGATGCCGAGGCTGCCCGCATTGCTCCAGGCGAGGGCGCCGACCGGGGCGATCATCATCGCCGAGAGGGCGAGGATGCGCAGGAAGGTGGCGGAGGTGCGGGCGAGGGCGGCGGTCATGGAAGGCATCCAGCGGTGGGCGGTGTCAGAGGGCGGCGCGGCACATGTGCGGCGTGGAGCACGCGACGAGCTTGCCGGAATTGTTGGGCGCGCTGCGGCGGTAGTCCGTCTCGACGGCGGCGGCCAGCATGATCGCGAAGACGGCCATCAGCAGGGTGATGATCGTGAGGCGGCGTGCGAGGATGTCCATGATTTTGTCCCTCATGCGAAATGTTTCGGTGTACCCGTTGTCGCACTTCGGGACTGAACGATCCCTGATGGCTCCATTCATCTCCCGTTCAGGAAAGGTGTGATTCGCCCGACGAGGGTGTGGCGCCGGTCCCGCGGAACGAAAAAGCCGGCGCGGTGCGCCGGCTTTGGAAGCGTGGGAGGCTGGCGCGGGCCGGCCGTGTGCTCCGGTCAGAGCCGCGACCAGGTCTGTGTCTTGCAGAGCACCGCGAGCACGCAGCCCTTCATGCGCAGCGAGCTGCCGCTGACCGCGCCCGACCCGCTGTAGGTCTTGTCGGTTTCCGGGTCGGTGATCGAGCCGGTATAGTCGGCGCCGGAACCGTCCAGCTTGCCGATGCGCTTGCCGGCGTGCTTGCCCGTCTTCAACGTGATGCAGAAACTGCCGCCGCATTTGGCGATGACGGCGGTCGCTCCGCTCGCCGTCTTCCAGTTGCCTTCGATCGGTTCGGCCGCCAGCGCGATGCCGGGCGCGGCAAGAAGGGCGGCGACGATCCATGTCCTCGGTTTCATTCTCTTCCTCCTCCAGAATGAGAGCCGGAATGTATCTTACGCACACGTAAAGGTAAATATGCGCATGACGGGATTTCCGGGGAAGTGCGGGGGGCTCCAGACGGGCAAGAATGTCTGCCGTGAAAAGGCGGTCGTTTTCCGTGGTTAGCGAAGGGTTGAAATCGCCGGTTGAACAATCGGTAAATTTTTAGGCGAATGCCGCTGTTTCCAACGGGTGCGATGTTTAACGAAAATCCAATTTTACCAAGCGTTTGGATTTTGTTCGTCTCAAATTAAGCATGCATTTTAAGCGCATTTTGAAAGGCGGGCGGCATAGTGGAGCCATAAGACGAGCACGGAAAACCGGGCCGCAAAACTCCGAAGGAAGACCGAGCCGCAGAAGACGGCAGGCGCCCGAGGAGGCCCCAAAAGGGCAACAAAACAGGGCAATACGGCAGTAAACCAAAGAAGACAGGGACAATCGAAATGGCACGCTTTGACTTTCAGACCATCGAAACGGCCGCCATGATGGGCGGCGAGAACCGCGCCGAAATCTTCTGTGACATGGGCCTCATGTATGCCACGGGCCGTGGCTGCGACATCGACCTCGTTCAGGCGCACAAGTGGCTGAACATCGCCGCTATCAAGGGTTGCGAACGCGCCGCCGAGCTGCGCGCCGACCTTGCGGCGACGATGGCGAAGGCCGACCTCGCCAAGGCGCTGCGCGCCGCCCGCGAGTGGATGACGGTTCACTGAGAACCGGCCGGCAAGGCATCGGCGGCAGGCGGGCGATAAACGGCAAGAGAACCGGATCCGCCCGACTGTCTCCACATGCCCGGCCGGTCAGCCGAGGCCCTTCAGGACCTTCGGCAGGGCTTCCTCCAGCAGCGCCATGTCGGCTTGCGGCCCGACGCTGATGCGGATGCATCGGTTGAGGGGAGCGATGCCCGGCATGCGGATGAAGACGCCGTGCTCCATCAGGCCGTCGACGATGGCCTTGGCGTGGGTGCCGTCCCGGCCGCAGTCGACGGTGACGAAATTGGTGGCGGAAGCGAGGGGGAGGAGGCCGTTCACCCGTGCGATTCCCGCTATGTGCTCGCGGGCCGCGGTGATGCGGCCGATGACGTCGGCAAGATAGGCCTGGTCCTTCAGCGCGGCGAGCGTCGCCTGGATCGACACGCGGGCCATGCCGAAATGATTGCGGATCTTGTCGAAGGCCTGCGCATTGCCGAGCGTGCCGATCGCATAGCCGATGCGCGCGCCGGCAAGCCCGTAGGCCTTCGAGAAGGTGCGCATGCGCAGCACGTTCGGCTGGCCGATCAGCGCCGCGACCGGCGGGATCGTACCGGCCGGCGCCGTCTCGCCATAGGCTTCGTCGAGAATGAGCAGCGTCGTTTCCGGCAGCGCCCGCGCGAAGGAGACGACGCTTTCGGCGTCCCACCAGCTTCCCATCGGATTGTCCGGATTGGCAAAGTAGACGAGCGGCGCGTTTTCGCGGCGCACGGCCTCGGCAAGGCCGTCAAGGTCCTCCCGGTCGCCGGCATAGGGCACGGTGACGAGCCGCCCGCCGAAACCGTTCACATGGTAGTTGAAGGTCGGGTAGCCGCCGAGCGAGGTCACGACCGGCGTGCCCGGCTCGACGACGAGCCGCGCGATCTCGCCGAGCAGCCCGTCGATGCCGCCGCCGATGGCGATATTGTCGCGCGAAACGCCATGGTGGAGGGCGAGCGCCTCGCGCAACTCGAAATTCTCCGGATCGCTGTACATCCAGGTCGTTCCGGCCGTAGCGCGCATGGCCTCCAGCACGGAGGGGGCCGGGCCGAAGCCGCTTTCGTTGGCGCCGATGCGCGCCCTGACGGCAAGGCCGCGGTTGCGCTCGATGGCCTCCGGCCCCACGAAGGGCACGGTGGTGGGCAGGGTCTGGGCGAGGGCGGTGAAACGGGAAAATGCGGACATGAAAAGCGCCTGGAGAACGGTGGAACGGTGGGAAGGCACCGGCCGGACGCCGCGAGGCGCCCGCCGGAATCGCTCTTCCGACGGCACCCTAAAGCATGTCGTGCAGAAGTGCGCAGCGGTTTTGCCGCGACGGCATGCGAAAAAGCAGAGCGTGCCCGCCTAGGCGGCGTGTCAGGTGATGGCGGAGCCGATGCCGCCTCTTTCCACGCCGACCATGTAGCGGCGCTCCTCCTTCTTCGGACGACCCTGGCCGGCGCCGGTGAAATAGTCGGAGCGCACGATGGAGTGCAGCAGTTCCTCGTCGATTTCCTTGATGAACTGCACGCCGACGCGGCTGTCGGTGCGGTAGACCTCCGCGCAGCCGATGCGCGAGGTGACGCCGACGATGGAGAGGTAGTAGTGGAGCGGCAGGCCGATCGTCGTGGTGACGGTGAAGCTGGCACCGCCTCGCGAGATGTCGATGAGCTTGCAGCTCCGCAGCTTCGGCGCCGCAAGGTCAAGGCCGACGGTCATCAGCATGCCCTGCCGGTTGACCGCGAAACGATCCCACTTACGCTCGTAAAGTCCCGCGGCGGACCGCGGATCGGCACCCAGGCTCATTGGCACACTCCCGATGGGGACATCATGTCCGGCTGATGGGGGCAGTGTTGCAGGCGACCGTTTTGTTTCGTTGAAACAAATGCTTAAAAGTTTAATCGCCTTGATTTTTGGCGATGCCTGCCGAAGCGTCCTGCGTCGCGGCCGGCCGTCCGAGCACGAGATTGAGGAAATCGACGTCGAGGTGCATGTTGAAGCGCACCGTCATCTCCTCGCCGTCACGCTTGAATTCCGTGCAGGGAATCTCGTCGCGGATGCCGTGGATTTCCAGATAGAAGTTCTCGGGCAGCGTCAGCGTCTTGTTGATCGAGATCACCGCGCCCGCGCTTGAAATGCTGCGGATGAGGCAGGTATAGCGCAGCGCCGTGCTGAGATGGTGGCCGATCGGCGTGATGTAACCGGGCTTGTCGAGGCGATACTGGACGAAGCTGCGCTTGGGGTTGCGCAGGTGGACCTGGTCGTGGACGGTTTCGAGGGGCACGGTTCCCTCCCGCTTCTGTTGCCTGGATTCCACTGTATCGAAACGGGATGGACAAAAAGTGAAGGCGGCCGCCCGCATTTTAGCGAACGGCCGCCCGGTATGTCGCCGGTGTCAGGCTGTCTTACTGGAAGGCCTGCAGACCCGTCTGCGCGCGGCCGAGGATCAGCGCGTGGATGTCGTGCGTGCCCTCATAGGTGTTGACGGCTTCGAGGTTCATGACGTGGCGGATGACGCCGTATTCGTCCGAGACGCCGTTGCCGCCGTGCATGTCGCGGGAAACGCGGGCAATATCGAGCGCCTTGCCGCAATTGTTGCGCTTCATCAGCGAGATCAGCTCGGCCGGGGCGCGATGCTCGTCGAAGAGGCGACCGAGGCGCAGTGCGCCCTGCAGGCCGAGCGCGATCTCGGTCTCCATGTCGGCCAGCTTCTTCTGGATGAGCTGGGTGGCGGCGAGCGGCTTGCCGAACTGCTTGCGGTCGAGCGTGTACTGGCGGGCGGCGTGCCAGCAGAACTCGGCGGCGCCCATCGCGCCCCAGGCGATGCCGTAGCGGGCGCGGTTGAGGCAGCCGAACGGGCCGGCAAGGCCGGCGACTTCCGGCAGCAGGTTCTCGTCGGGAACGAACACGTCCTGCATCATGATCATGCCGGTGACGGAGGCGCGCAGCGAGAACTTGCCCTCGATCTTCGGCGTCTCGAAGCCCTTCATGCCGCGTTCCAGCACGAAGCCCTTGATCTTGCCGTCATGCGCGTCGGACTTGGCCCAGACGACCGCGACATCGGCGATCGGCGAATTGGTGATCCAGTTCTTGGCGCCCGAGACGAGATAGCCGCCGTCGACCTTCTTGGCGCGGGTGATCATGGAGGAGGGGTCCGAGCCATGGTCCGGCTCGGTGAGGCCGAAGCAGCCGACCCATTCGCCGGAGGCGAGCTTGGGGAGATACTTCCTGCGCGTCTCCTCCGTGCCGTAGGCGAAGATCGGGTGCATGACGAGGGAGGACTGCACGGACATGGCCGAGCGGTAGCCGGAATCGACGCGCTCGACTTCGCGGGCGACGAGGCCGTAGGAAACGTAGTTGGCGCCGACGCCACCATATTCCTCGGGGATCGTCGGGCCAAGCAGGCCGAGTTCGCCCATCTCGCTCATGATCTCGCGGTGGAAGATCTCGTGGCGGTTCGCCTCGGTGACGCGCGAGGCCAGCTTGTCCTGGCAATAGGCGCGGGCCGTGTCGCGGATCATGCGCTCTTCGTCGGTCAGCTGGTCCTCGAGGAGGAAGGGGTCGGCCCAGTCGAAGGGCGCCATCTTGGCGCGGGCCTGTTCCGGAGTGACGCCGTGGTGCTCGCTCATTGCTTCCATCCTGTCGCGGTTTTGTCGTTGCAGAAGTGCTACATCAGCTTGCCTTCATCCGAAAGGGCGGGAACGAAAGCGAGGGGCGAACGCTTTGGCTATTTATGAATGCCCTCATGAGTTCGCAGAATGAGCCATCCCCCTTAAATTCGCCCCTTCTGCCTTGATCCTGTCCTTCACGAGGCGCATGTAGCCTGACAATGAGCAATTCCACGAAAGAGAGGCCGGGCATGCGAGACCGCTTCAAGAGGTCGGTCGAGCGGCTGGTGCCGACCGAGGCGCGGCTGGGCGACCTGCTCTGGCCCTTCCACCGTACACCCGAGCGCAAGACGCCCGCCACTCGCCGCCGTCCGGCAGGCGGCTCGCCGCTTGTCGAGGTCACGGATTTCGGCAGCAATCCTGGCTGTCTGCGCATGTTCGCGCATATTCCCGAAGGCCTGCCCGCCGGGCGGCCGCTCGTACTGGTGCTGCACGGCTGCCAGCAGGATGCCGAAAGCTACGACCGCGCCGCCGGCTGGGCGTCGCTTGCAGACGAGCGCGGCTTTGCCGTCGTCTATGCCCAGCAGCGCGAGGCGAACAATCCGCGGCTCTGCTTCACCTGGTTCCGTCCGAGCGAGGTCACGCGCGACCGCGGCGAGATGATGTCGGTCCGCCAGATGGTGGCCCATGCAGCCGAACAGGCGGGCAGCGACCCGCAGCGCATCTTCATATCAGGCCTTTCCGCCGGCGGGGCGATGACGGCCGCGATGCTGGCGAACTATCCCGAGCTTTTCGCCGGCGGCGCGATCATCGCGGGCCTTCCCTTCGGTGCGGCGCGCGACGCCACCCGCGCCTTCGACGCGATGAAGGAGGCTCCCGAGCGCACCGCCCGCGAATGGTCCGACCTCGTCCGCAACGTCTCGCCGACCATCGCCCGCAAGCCGGCCATCTCGATCTGGCACGGCACGGCGGACGATACCGTCTCCCTCTCCAACGGCCTCGCCCTCGTCGAGCAATGGCGCGACCTCTATCGCCTGCCGAAGGACGCCTTCGTGGAAAAGCGCATGAAGGACCGCCGCACGCGCATCTGGCCCGACAAGGACGGCAAGCCCCTCGTCACCTTCCACGAAATCGACGGCATGGGCCACGGTACGCCGGTAATGACCGGCGAGGGCGGCGGCCATGCGGTATCCGCCGAGCCGTTCATGCTGGAGGCGGGGTTTTCGTCGACGCTGGAGATCGCCAGGGCATGGGGTTTGACGCGGAAGTGGAAGCGGTAGAGGCGGCCTTCACTTCCACTTCCTGCGCATACGGCGAGCCTCTCGAACTTCGCAAACCTTCCCGACGTGATTCTCGGGCTTGACACGAGAATCCACACTTCACGGCACGCCCTGAACTTGTAGCACGGATCCTCGGCTCAAGGCCGAGAATGACGACGGAGAGGGAGAGCGGTTCTTGGGTAAGCGGTCGACGTCATCTACCAGCCGCTGCGCATCCGAAGGACGACGACTGCGTGTTCGTCCCACTCACCCCAGCAGCCACTCATGCTCCTTGGCGTTGTGGAACTTCCACACCCGCTTCGGCCCCGCCATCACGTTGAGATAGTAGAGATCGTAGCCGTGGATGGTGGCGCAGGGGTGGTAGCCCTTCGGCACCAGCGTCACGTCGCCGTCCTCCACCGCCATGGCTTCATCGAGCGAGCGGTCGTCGGTGTAGACGCGCTGGAAGGCGAAGCCCTGCGGCGGGTTGATGCGGTGGTAGTAGGTCTCTTCCAGCAGGCTTTCGTTCGGCAGGTCGTCCCGGTCGTGCTTGTGCGAGGGATAGGACGAGGTGTTGCCGCTCGGGGTGATGACCTCGACCACGAGCAGCGAATGGGCCGAATTATCGTCTTCCGGCATGATGTTGTAGACGTGGCGGACATTCGAGCCCTTGCCGCGCGAAAGCTTCGGATGCGTGCCCGGCGGAATGGCCTTCGCCTCATGGTCGCCGCCGCCGGGTGCCGAGCAGACGGCGAGCTCCAGGTCGGTCTCCGCCGTCACCGACCAGTTGGAATCGGCGGGGATGTAGAGCGCATGCGGCGCCCCCTCGAAGGGGTTCATGCGCTCGCCGAGGACGCCGAAATCCTTGCCGCCCGCCGTCGCCTTGCCCTTGCCGGAAATCCAGACGAGGCAGACCTCGCGGGTTCCCGTCTCCGCCGCGACGATCTCGCCCGGCTTCATGCGGTGCAGGTCGAAGCCGACATAGGTCCAGCCGGCGCTTTCGGGCGTCACATGGCTGACGCGGCCATGGGTGCCGTTCGGTTTTACGAGGAGGTTCGGCATGGGCATGTTCCTTTCATTCGGCGTCCGGGACGGTCAGCCCTTCGGGAAACCTTCCGTCTCCACGATATAACCCGCGGCGGTCATGACGCGCATCAGTTCTGCGTGGCCGATCTCGGCCATTTTCTGCGGCGGCGCCTTGCGCGGGTCCTGCTCGGCTTCCACCACGAACCAGCCTTCATAGCCGTAATCGGCCAGCTTCTGTACGATGGCGCCGAAATCGAGCGAGCCGTCGCCCGGCACGGTGAAGGCGCCGAGCGCCACCGCGTCGAGGAAGGACTGCCGGCTGCGGTCGAGGCCGTCGACCACGGAACGACGGATATCCTTCACATGGACATGGTTGATGCGGGTATGGTGGTTGTCGATGGCGCGCAAAACGTCGCCGCCGGCAAAGGCGAGGTGCCCGGCGTCGAGCAGCAGCGGGATGCCTTCGCCGGAGGCCTTCATGAAGGCGTCGAGTTCCGGCTCGGTCTCCACGACGGCGGCCATGTGGTGATGGTAGGAGAGGGGCATGCCCTGTTCCGCGCACCACTCGCCGAATTCCGTGAGCTTGCGGCCATAGGCCTTCATCTCGTCGTCGGAAAGGCGCGGCTTGGTGGCGAGCGGCTTCGAGCGGTCGCCCTGGATGGAGCGGCCGACCTCGCCATAGACGATGCAGGGCGCATTGACGGCCTTGAACAGCTCGATCATTGGCGCGATACGGTCCTTGTTGGCGGCAAGCTCCTCGTCGACCAGCGTGCCGGAGAACCAGCCGCCGCACAGCGTCACGTCGGCCGCGCGCAGGATCGGCAGCATTTCCTCGGGCGTGCCGGGGAAGCGGCGGCCCTGCTCCATGCCGGTAAAGCCGGCGCTGCGCGACTGGCGAAGGCACTCCTCAAGCGAGACGTCGTCGCTGAGTTCAGGAAGGTCGTCGTTCCACCAGGCGATGGGCGACATGCCGAGTTTGGCTTTCATCTGGATCTCCTTGGGGAAGGCAAACGGCCTTCCGATATCATTATCTCCCTGCCTATCCTCCGTCATCCTCGGGCTTGACCCGAGGATCCATGCCCCGAACTGTTTGTCTGCTGCGTCGGTGGAGCCTCGGGTCAAGCCCGAGGATGACGGAGAGGAGGAGAGGGGGCGTTGTCCGTCCTAACCGAGGCTCTGCGCCGCGCGGGCCTTCACATAGGCCTCGCGCGCCTTGTTGACCTCGGCCCGGGGGCTCACCTCCGGCACGGCGACGTCCCACCAGTGCCCGCCTTCCTGCGTCGTGATCAGCGGATCGGTGTCGATGACGATGACCGAGGTGCGCTCGTTCGCCTTGCTCTCCTCAATGGCCGTTTCGAGGCCGGCGATGGAGGAGACCTTGACGGCGACGGCCCCCATGCTCTCGGCATGGGCGCGGAAGTCGATATCCGGCATGGTCTCGATCATCGCGTCCTTGAGCAGGTTGTTGAAGTTGGCGCCGCCGGTGCCCATCTGCAGGCGGTTGATGCAGCCGTAGCCGCGATTGTCGAGCACGATGACGGTCAGCTTACTGCCGAGCATGATCGAGGTGGAAAGCTCGGAATTCATCATCATGTAGGAGCCGTCGCCGACCATGACGACGACATCCGCTTCCGGCCGCGCCAGCTTGACGCCGAGCGCCCCGGCGATCTCGTAGCCCATGCAGGAAAAGCCGTATTCCATGTGGTAGCCGCCGGGCTTCACCGCCTGCCAGAGCTTGTGCAACTCGCCCGGAAGCCCGCCGGCCGCGCAGACGAGCACGGAATTCTCGCCGCCGATGGTGCGCTGCACCGCGCCGATGACCTGCGCGTCGGAAGGAAGGTCGGCATTGGTCGGCGCGGTCGCCCGGTTCGCCGCCGCCATCCATTCGTCCTTGCGGACCTTGGCCGAGGCTTCCACCGAGGCCGGGGCCTTCCAGCCGCCGAGCGCTTCGGAAAGCAGCGTCAGCCCCTCGCGGGCGTCGGCGACGAGCGGCTGGCTGTCATGCTTGGTAGCATCGAAGGCGACGGTGTTGAGGCCGATCATCTTCAGTTTTTCATTCTTGAAAAGTGCCCAGGAGCCGGTCGTGAAGTCCTGCATCCGCGTGCCGACGGCGAGGATGACGTCCGCCTCCTCGGCAAAGGCATTGGCGGCGGAGGTGCCGGTGACGCCGATGGAGCCCATACACAGCGGATGGTCGTCCGGGATCGCCGACTTGCCCGCCTGGGTGACGGCGACCGGAATGCCGTGCATGCCGGCAAAGGCCCTGAGCTCGGCGGTCGCCTGCGAGTAGAGCACGCCGCCGCCGGCAAGGATCAGCGGCTTTTCCGCTTTGCGCAGCGTCGCGATGGCGGCGGCCAGCTCGTCGCTGTCCGGCCGCGGGCGGCGCTGCGTCCAGACCTTCTCTTCGAAGAGGCTCGCCGGGTAGTCGTAGGCTTCCGCCTGCACGTCCTGGCAGAGCGAGAGCGTCACCGGGCCGCAATCGACGGGATCGGTCAGCACCTGCATGGCGCGCTTCAGCGCCGGGATGATCTGCTCGGGACGGGTGATGCGGTCGAAATAGCGCGAGACGCAGCGGAAGGCGTCGTTGACGGAGACGGTGCCGTCGCCGAAATCCTCGATCTGCTGGAGCACCGGGTCGGGAATGCGGTTGGCGAAGACGTCGCCGGGCAGGAACAGGACGGGCAGGCGGTTGACATGCGCGACGCCGGCGGCTGTCACCATGTTGAGCGCGCCGGGGCCGATGGAGGTCGTGCAGGCCATGAAGCGCTGGCGGAAGCTCGCCTTGGCGAAGGCGACAGCGGCATGCGCCATGCCCTGCTCGTTATGGGCGCGTAGCGTCGGCAGCTCCTCGCGCACCTGGTAGAGCGCCTCGCCCATGCCCGCGACGTTGCCGTGGCCGAAAATGGCCCAGACACCGGCGAAGATCGGCACCTTCCTGCCGTCCACGACGGTCATCTGCGCCTTCAGGAAATGCGCGACGGCCTGCGCCATCGTCAGCCGGATCGTCTTTGCCATGGTATTCCTCCCGCTCGTCTCGTCCATGTCGTTTTTCCCTCCCCAACCCCTCCCCACAAGGGGGAGGGGCTTTGCGCCTGCCGCCAGCTTTTCCCGTCTTTCGCGCCGCTTCAGGAGAGGCGGCCGCATGTTCCGGCAAAACGGTTCGGCGGGTTAGCCCCTCCCCCTTGTGGGGAGGGGTTGGGGAGGGGGCTTCCTATTTCAACCCGCGTGTCCCGAGCCACGCATCGGTCAGCGCACGGAACCGGCCGGCCATATCGGCGATGGCCGCCTCGTCGTCCATCCTACCGGCCATCCAGGCGCGCGCCGCATCGGCGAAGATCGTGCGGCCGACGGCAAAGCCCTTGACGGCCGGTGCCACCTTCGTCGCCTCGAAGGCCCTGATAAGGTCCTCCGTCGGCGCCTCCAGCCCGAGCAGCACGATACCACGGCAATAAGCGTCGTTCCGGGCGATCACCGCCTCGATGTTCCGCCATGCCTCCGGGGAAGCCTGCGGCTCCAGCTTCCACCAGTCCGGCTTGATGCCGAGATCGTAGAGCTCCTGCAACGCCGTGGAGATCGTATCGTCCTTGAGCGGCCCGTTCTTGCCGGCGATGATCTCGACCAGCAATTCGCGCCCGACGCGGCGCGCGGCCTCGAAGAGCGTGCGCAGCTTCTCCTGCTGCTCCTGCTTGAGCGCGGCCGGATCGTCCGGATGGTAGAAGCACAGGCACTTGATGCAATGGTCGAGCGGCCATTCCACGAGCTGCGAGCCGATGTCCTGGCTGAATTCGAAGCGCAGCGGCTTGGAGCCCGGCAGCTCGACCGGCCGGCCGAGCCAGGAGAAATCCTTGGTGGCGGCGTCGAAGAAGGCGTCGCGCCCGAAGCGCTCGTCGATCAGCATGCCATAGCCCGGCCGCCCCCCGGCGACCCGCGCGGCGGCCTCGACGGTGAGGCGCTTGAATTCGGAGATCTTCTCGTGCGGCACGCCGAGTTCGTCGGCGACGTCGACGAGCTGCATGCGGTGGTCGCAGGCGAGCGCCATGAGGAGCGGAATGTCGCCCTGCTTGCGGTTGGTCGCCCAGTGGATGTGGTTGATCGCCTCGTCCCTGCGCAGTGCCCGGTGCTTGCTGCCGTTCTTCAGGAAGAACTCCAGCTCCTCCCAGCTCGGATATTCCGGCGAGCAGAGCAGGCGCGAGACGGCAAACGCGCCGCAGGCATTGGCCCAGGTGGCGCAGGTCCCGTGGTCCTCGCCCTTCAGCCAGCCGCGCAGGAACCCCGACATGAAGGCATCGCCCGCGCCGAGCACGTTATAGACCTCGATGGGAAAGCCCTGGCCGACCACGCCGTCTTCCAGGTCGTCGGAGATCGGGCCGTCATAGACGATGCAGCCCATCGCGCCACGCTTGAGGACGATTGTGGCGGCGGAGACCGCGCGGATCGCCTTCAGCGAGGCGAGCACGTCGTCCGCGCCCGAGGCGATCATGATCTCTTCTTCCGTGCCGACGATCAGGTCGCAATCCGGCAGCACGGATTTCATGATGGCCGAGACGCGGTCGGACTTCACATAGCGTTCGAAGCCCTCGGCATGGCCGGCAAGGCCCCAGAGGTTCGGACGGTAGTCGATGTCGAAGACGACCTTGCCGCCGCTCTCCTTGGCGATGCGGATCGCCTTGCGCTGCGCGGCCTCGGTGTTGGGACGGGAGAAATGCGTGCCGGAAACCAGCACGGCGCGCGAGGAGCGCACGAAGGCCTCGTCCACGTCGCCCTCATCGAGCGCCATGTCGGCGCAGTCGGTGCGCACGAAGATCATCGGCGAAACGCCCTCGGATTCGATGGCGAGCAGCACCAGCGCCGTCAGCCGCTCCTTGTCGGTCCTGATGCCCTCGACATTGACGCCCTCGCGGGCGGATTGCTCGCGGATGAAGCGGCCCATCTGCTCGTCGCCGACGCGGGTGATGAGCGCGGACTTGAGGCCGAGGCGGGCGGTGCCGATGGCGATATTGGCGGGGCAGCCGCCGACCGATTTCGCGAAGGAGGCCGTGTCTTCCAGGCGCGTGCCGAGCTGCTGGCCATAAAGATCGACGGACGAACGGCCGATCGTGATGACGTCGAGCGTCTTCGTCTGGTCCGTATGGGGCATGTCTTCCTCCCGGTCTTGCGGCGCCGTCGTGGATGCGCGGCGGACGTCGGGAAAATGAAACATGAATTCCATTATTCTGTCAATTCGGAATATACATTCCGTTTCTATTCCACAGCATTCCCTTTGGGCGAGCGCTTGAGGCTGCGCCGGCGCTCCGCGATGGCGACCGGCAGCGCCATGGCGAGCGCGATGGAGGCGGAAAGCGAGCGGAAACCGGCATAATCGGCTTCCGACACCTCGAACCAGTGGGTGGCGGAGGCGGCGAGGGGGGAGAAGACGGAATCGGTGATGGCGACGATGGGCACACCCCGGGCGGCGAGCTCCTGCGCCTGCGTCAGGCTCTCGGCGGCATAGGGCGCGAAGCTCGCGGCGATCACGGCGTCCCGGGTCGTCGCGAACTGCGTCATTTCGGGGTCGATGCCGTTCGGCGAGGCGATGATCTGGTGGCGGATGCCGAGCTTGCCGAAGGCATAGGCGATATGCGCCGTCAGTGGATAGGAGCGCCGCTTGGCGACGAGATAGATGGTTTCCGCCCGGGCGAGCAGGTCGACGGCCTTGGAGAAGGTTTCGCCGTCGATAGTGCCGGCGAGCCGCGCCACCGACTGGCTCGCCGCCGTCAGGAAGCCGGAGAGCAGCTCCGCGTCGCTGTTGGCCGCCGGCCCCGCCTCCAGCGAGAGCATGCGCTCCTCGTAGGAAAGCGTGCGGTCGCGCAGCCGCGCGCGAAAGACGTTCTGGAGGTCGGAAAAGCCCTCGTAGCCGAGGTGATGGGCAAGGCGCACCAGCGTCGAAGGCTGCACGTCGGCCGCCGTCGCGATGCTCGCCGCGGTGCCGAAGGCCATGTCGTCCGGGTTGGAGAGCGCATAGGCCGCCACCTGCGCCAGCCGCTTCGGCATGGTCGCCTTGCGCTCGATGATCACGCTGCGCAGGCTGTCGAAATCGCGGGGCACGCGCGTGAGGGCCGCTTCGCTGCTGTTCATGGATCTGTCCTCCTCGTGCGGCCATTCTGCGACAAATGAAATAAATATTCCATATCGTCGGAAAAGATAGTTTTCGTTCCAAATCTTTCCCGCTATGGATGGCGCAAGGCGCGCCCAGCGCGAGGTATATCAACTCTTGCGAAACTGCGTAGCGGTTTTGCGAGGGCCGGAGACGATGGAGGATTGTCATGAAGGCCTTGGGTATCGGACTGATCGGCACAGGTTACATGGGCAAGTGCCATGCGCTCGCCTGGAACAATGTCAGCACCGTCTTCGGCGACGTCGAGCGACCGCGCCTTGTGCATCTTGCCGAGGCCAATGCCGGGCTTGCCGCAAGCCGCGCCCGCGAGTTCGGCTTCGCAAGATCCACCGCCGACTGGCGCGACCTCCTGTCCGATCCCGAGATCGACGTCATTTCCGTCACCACGCCGAACCAGTTCCACGCCGAGATGGCCATCGCCGCGCTCGAGGCCGGCAAGCATGTCTGGTGCGAGAAGCCGATGGCGCCCGCCTTCGCCGATGCCGAGCGCATGCTCGCCGCCCAGCGCGCCTCCGGCAAGGTCGCCGTCATGGGCTACAATTACATCCAGAACCCTGTCATGCGGCACATCCGCCTGCTGCTCGACGAGGGGCGCATCGGCACGGTCAACCATGTCCGCATCGAGATGGACGAGGACTTCATGGCCGATCCGGACGCGCCCTTCTACTGGAAGAGCGAGGCGTCTTCCGGCTACGGCGCGCTCGACGACTTCGCCGTGCACCCGCTTTCGCTGCTCTGGAGCCTCTTCGGCCATGTCGAGGCCGTCATCGCCTCGCTGGCCAAACCCTATGCCGAGCGCCCGCTGAAGGAGGGCGGCCGCCGCGCCGTCGAGAACCACGATATCGCCAGCGTCCTGATGCGCCTTCCCGGCGGCATTTCCGGCGTTCTGATGGCCAACCGCTCCGCCTGGGGCCGCAAGGGCCGCATCGCCCTGCAGATCTACGGCTCGAAGGGCTCGATCCTCTACGACCAGGAGCGCATGAACGAGTTCCAGCTCTACACGACCGAAGGCCGCGCCACCGAACAGGGCTTTTCCACAGTCCTGACCGCGCCGCACCATAGGCCTTACGACCGCTTCATCCCGGCGCCCGGCCACGGCCTCGGCTTCAACGATCTCAAGGTCATCGAATGCCGCGAGCTGATCGCCGCAATCGCCGGCATGGCCTCGCATTCCATTGATTTCAATCACGGCCTGCGCATCGAGCAATCCGTGCACGCCATGGCGCGGTCGTTCCGCGAGGGACGCTGGGTGGAGATTGCCTCCGTATGAGTCGAGCGCCCGAATCGGGCCTCACATCCCGGCATGCATGTCGCGAAACAGTCTCGGCGCAACGCCGAACCGCCGTTCGAAAGCGTCCGAAAGGCGCGTTGCCGGAAACAGGCCGACCTGTGCGGCGACCGATTTGAGCGAAAGACCGCGCGAAAGCAGCATCCGCGCGGCATCGAGCCTGGCCGTTTCGACAAAACGGGCCGGCGTCTGCCCGGTCGCCGCCACGAACCTGCGATGGAATGTGCGCTCGCTGAGCCCGGCGCGGCTGGCGAGGGACGGCACGTCGAGCGGCGCGTCGAGATTGGCCTCGATCCAGCCGATCAGGTCGGCAAAGGGGCTCTCGCCCCTGACCTGCGCCTGCAGGACCGGGCTGAACTGCGACTGGTAGCCGGGGCGACGCGCATAGAGGATCAGCCTCTTGGCGACCTCTCCGGCAATGGCCGCGTCGAGATCCCTGGCAATCATGGCCAGCGCCATGTCGATGCCGGTGGTGACGCCCGCCGATGTCCAGAGCCGGCCGTCGACGACGTAGAGCGCATCCGGATCGACGGTGACCGCCGGAAAAGCCCTGGCGAGCGGCGCACAGGAATCCCAGTGGGTGGCGACGCGAAGGCCATCGAGCAGGCCCAGCGCGGCAAGCATGAACCCGCCCGAGCAGACTGAACCGAACCGCTCGGCCCTGGCGGTGAGCCCGGGAAGCGCCGCCCGCAGGACCGGGTCCGCCACGGCAGCGAGCAGTGGCTCGCGCTCCGCGCCCGCCACGAGCATCGTCTGCACTTCGCCGGATCGCACCTCGGTGACCGGCCGCGTTTCGACAGCGATGCCGCTGCTGCTTTCGACGGTTCCGCCCGCTGCCGATACCAGCACAACCGCGTAGACCGCCGGCCTGCCGTGTTGGCCAAGCGCGCGGTTGGCGCCGGTGAAGACCGCGGCCGGACCCGATACGTCGAGCAGTTCGAAGCCCGGATAGACGAGGAAGGCGACACGATGCATTGGCGGAAAATGCCATGAATTTGTCATTCCTGCCATAGGCGCGATTTGCTAGTTTTCCGAAAAGCCGGGAGGGGGCCGACGCATCGTCACCCCCGCTCCAACCGCCAGGGAGGCGGCCATGTGGAAATCCATGCTCCTTTGGGGCGCCGTTTCCGTCCTCGTTGTCGGCCTGCTGGGTTTTGGCGGCTGGATATTCAGCCTGCCGCCGGCAACTGCCACGGCCGACGCGCCGCCGGTGCCGCGCGGCGAGATGGATGCCATGCTCTCGGCACTCCGCCACGATGAAGGAAATCGCCCCCTCGTTGCCATCGTCGGGTTGAACGAGGCCACCGAGACCACCGACTATCTGATGCCGGCGGGAATCCTCCGGCGTGCCGATGTCGCCGATGTGCTGATGCTGGCGACCGGGCCGGGGCCGGTCCGACTCTATCCCGCGCTGCGCGTGGAAGCGGATGCGACCATCGCCGAATTCGACGCCGGCCATCCCGAGGGCGCCGATTACGTCATCGTGCCCGCCATGAGCCGCGACGATGACCCCGCCGTGCTCGCCTGGCTGCGGGATCAGTCGCGCAAGGGCGCGCGGATCATCGGCATCTGCGCCGGCGCGAAGGTGCTCGGCGCGGCCGGCCTGATCGATGGACGGCGGGCCACGACCCACTGGTATTATCGGGACGAGATGCTCGAACGCAGTCCGGGCATCGACTATGTCGCGGACCGGCGCATGGTGGCGGACGGAAACGTCGTGACCACCACGGGCATCTCCGCCTCCATGCCGATGATGCTGGCGCTGATCGAGGCGGTTGCAGGGCGCGCGAAAGCGCAGGCCATTGCCGACGATCTCGGCGTCGAAACCTGGGATATGCGCCATGCGAGCGCCGCCTTTTCGCTGACGCGGCCCTTTGTGACGACGGTGCTCGCCAATCGCCTGGCCTTCTGGAATCGCGATGCGCGGGGCATCGAGCTTCGGCCCGGCATGGATGAAGTGTCGCTCGCCCTGGTCGCCGATGCCTGGTCGCGGACCTACCGCTCCAGCGCCCTCACATTCGCGGAAACGGCCGGGGCGGTCGAGACGCGCAACGGTATCCGCGTCATCCCCGATCGGGTCGCGATGGATTGGCCGCCGGAAGATCGCGCTTCGCTCTATCCCGGTCAGCGGCCGGCCGACGCCCTGGACGATACCCTTCAGGCTATCGCCGGCACATACGGCGCGCGCACGATGCATGTCGTCGCCATGCAGCTCGAATATCCGCGCCGGGACTGACGCGCCGCCCGGCGCGAAAGAATTCCGCCGGAAGTGTCGGAAAGCGCGCCGGCCGCGCGTCGTACGTAAAGACCATGCGGCCGGACGCTTCCGTCGGGCCTGCGAAGAAGCCTCGCGATCCCCGCGAGCCCAAAGCGCAACGAGGTGAAAGATGAAGACCGACAGCGAACGTACCCGTGAGATCATCAACCGTTTTCATCGCGCGTTCGAGGAGCACCGCCCCGGGGATCTCGATGAGCTGATCGGAGAGGGCTGCATCCTGGAGAATACCGCGCCCGCGCCGGATGGCGCGCGCTACGAAGGGCGCCAGGCCTGCCTTGATTTCTGGAAGGGGATCGCGTCCTCAGCGAGGCTTGTCTTCGAAGCGGAGGAGATCTGGGCCAGCGAGGATCGCGGGATCATTCGATGGCGGCTCCGCTGGGGCGAGGGCGGTGCAGACCGCGTGCGCGGCGTCAATATCATGCGGGTCCGCGACGGCCGGATCGTCGAGGCCGCCGGCTATGTAAAGGGCGCCTGACATTCCCATTCGAACCGGCGATCCTCGCGGGTCGCCAAACCGGACCACGCAGGCCGGCATCTCGCCGGAGAGCATCTGGCCGAAGGAGGAACACCATGATCATCATCGCCGGCTATACCCGCGTCGACCCCGGCAAACGGGACAGCGCCGTGGAAGCCTTCAAGGGCATGGTCGAACGCGCACGCGCGTTCGACGGATGCCTCGACTTCTCGATAAGCACGGACGCCGTCGATCCGGAGCGGGTCAACCTCTTCGAATGCTGGCGTGACGAGGCCAGGCTGAACGCCTGGCGCAAGGTCGCAAGGGGAGGGCCGCGGGGCAAGCCCCGGGAGGTGGCGGTCAGCCTCTACCGCACCGACAAGGCCGAAAAGCCGTTCTAGAAATGAGACGCCGCCTCCGGTTCAAGCCTCGTCAGACGGGCGGAACAGCAGTTTACGAAGCCGAGCCGATCGGCGTTGCCGGTTGTGCTGAAATGGCGGAGGGAATGGGTCTGACATCCAACCTTCTCCGACCCTTAAGCTACTGAATTTATAGTATTTTATCTGCGATGCTCGCAGAAACCAGCCCGACGATGCTCTTCACGATGAAGCACTGCGGCTTCTTGCGTTCGATCGGGACGCGATCAAATCAGCGGCAGGGCAGCGGTTTCGCTTCCCTGCCGCAGCACTATGGCTTCAGCGGACTTCCTCAAGAGCTGCCTGACAGGCATCGGCGCAGCGCTTGCATGACTCGGCGCAGATCCGGCAGTGCTCGTGCTTCTCGGAATGACTCCGGCATTCGTCGCCGCATCGTTGGCACGCTTGGGCGCAGGACTGTATCGCCGCCCGAAGAACCTCGACATTGGAGCCGGTGCGTCGGGAGGCCATTGCTCCGGTTGCCGCACAGATATCGGCGCAGTCGAGGTTCAGCCGGATGCACTGCCGGAGCTCGGCAACCATGTCTTCCGCCAAGCAGGCGTCAGCGCAGGATGTGCAGGTCTGCGCACAGTCATACGCCTCCTCGATGAACTTCAGGAGCTGGTCGGCCGTGTTGCCCTGAACATGAGGGTGGGTACTCACCATCTCGCGAACGTGCATCTTTCTTCCTCCTGCATCAGTCTGTGACGTTGAAAACATACGCCCAGACGGTATTGTTCCAGCGTTGGGCTTGCTGCACCCGGATCAGGGCCTCCTATCTGCAGACCTTCTCAAAGATGCCGACGAGCTCGCGGAATTTCTGCCGCTGTGCTTCTGGGTCGCTCGAGGCGATGGCTGCCTCCACGCAGTCGTCTGAATGGTCCTGCAGAATGAGAACCTCCACCTGTGCGAGGGCGGAGCGGATGGCCAAAGTCTGGTTGAGGATGTCCACGCAGTAACGATCTTCCTCGACCATCCGTATGACGCCACGAACCTGCCCTTCAAGTCGGGCCAGGCGCTGAAGGGCTGCTTGCTTGCGATCTTTCATGGTTCTGCTGCTCTCTCGTCGACTGCACGGAAACAAGTGACGCCTTCCAAAGGTTTCCGGGAACACTCGAAGCTTGGGCCGGTTTAGATTTGATACCCCCCGAGGGGTATGGGCGCACGGCCCGAAGCGGGCTCAGGAACCGGGGCAGCGAGCCGAATTGACGGCACTAGCGGGAGAGACAGATGACAAGGAAGTTCGGAGCCGGCATCGCACTGGGCATCATCGGGACGCTCCTCGTGGCTGTCGCGGTCTGGCTCACCATCGCCTACACGGGCGCCTACAACGTGGCGGCATCCGACCAGCACGCAGACGCGGTCCGATGGACGCTCGACACCACTATGCACCGCTCCGTCGAGCGCCGCTCTGGGGACGTCGAGCTTCCGGAGACCTTCACTGACGAACTCGTCGCCGATGGCGCGGGTCACTACGCAGAGAGCTGCGTCTATTGTCACGGCGCCCCGGGGCAGGAGCCGACGGACTGGTCGCGGGGCATGCGACCCGAGCCGCCGCATCTCACGGAAGCGGCCGCGGAGTGGAGCGCCGAGGAAATCTACTGGATCGTCGAGAACGGCATCAAGATGAGCGGGATGCCTGCCTTCGGCGCCCACCACGGTCCCGAGGAGATCGCCGGACTGACCGCCTTTGTCTCGCAGCTGCCGGGACTTTCACCTGAGGATTACCGCGCTCTGACTGGCAGCGGCGCGGCGGCCAGCGAGGGAGGCGCCCCCACGGGTGAAGCGACGGGCGGCGCAGGGGCCGAACCTGCCGCGCCCGCCGACTAGGGAGCAAGAGAACCTATGTCCTATATCCGTTTCGGACTGATGATCCTCACTTCCACGGTGGTGATGTTCATCCTGATGTACTTGAACACCTACGCCTGGGAGCACGTCTTCTTCTCCGAGACGCGGACCTACATGGCGATCATGATGGGCGCGACGATGGCGGTCATCATGCTGGCGTACATGCTCGGCATGTATTCCAACAAGCAGCTCAACATCGCGATCTTCGTCGGCGCCGCCATCGTTTTTGCCCTGTCGCTCTGGCTGGTGCGCAGCCAAGTGACCGTCAGCGGCCCAAGCTACATGCGCGCGATGATCCCGCACCATTCGATCGCAGTGATGACTTCGGAGCGGGCGCAGATCCGGGACCCCCGGGTCGCCAAGCTTGCCCACGAGATCATCCTGGCGCAGCGGCGCGAGATCGCCGAGATGCGCTACCTGATCGCCGAGGTGTCCGAGGGCAACGTCGTCGAGACGATCTACCAGGACCCGCCGGCCGAGGTCGGCACGGTCGACGATGCCATCGGCCGCGCCCTGATTTCCACCCTCGATCCGTCGCCAATGCCGGAGGCCGAGGCCGAGCAGATCCTCGAGCCCGGCCCCCGCTGCGTCTTCAACCGCAGCCCCGAGACCGATCCGATCCTGTGGGCGTCGGAGGGCGGTCAGGCAGCCATGAAGCTCAACGGCGTGCTAGTGCCCCTCGAGGCTGGCGCCGAGACCGACGGCGGTCTCGAGTTCACAGCACAGGGCGTCACCATGACCGTCCGTCCGCTCGGGGACGAGGCCGACTGGCGTTCGGACGCCGAACTCGTCTTCGAGCTCGATCAGGGCCTGACGGTTGGCTACCGCGGCTTCTACGGATGCCAGGCCGATTGAAATAGGAGAATCGAACTTCTCGAAGGAGGCTTCACATGGCACTGGATCAGAGCGGCAAGACCGCAACGCTCTACCGGATGGTGATGCCCGATCACCTCTGCCCCTACGGGCTCAAGTCAAAGGACCTGCTCGAACGCCACGGATTCACGGTCGAGGATCACCACCTCAAGACCCGCGACGAGACCGAGGCGTTCAAGAGAGAGCACGACGTCGACACGACGCCGCAGGCCTTCATCGGCGACGAGCGCATCGGCGGCTACGACGACCTTCGCGAGCACTTCGGGCAGGAGGTCAAGGGCGAGGATGAGACCAGCTACCAGCCCGTCATCGCGATCTTCTCGACGGCTTTCCTCACGGCCCTTGCGGTCAGTTGGTACGCCTTAGGGACGATCCTCACGGTGCGGGCCTTCGAGTGGTTCATCGCCATCAGCATGACCCTGCTCGCAGTCCAGAAGCTACAGGACATCGAGAGCTTCTCGACCATGTTCCTGAACTACGACCTGCTGGCGCGCCGCTCGGTCCGATACGGATACGTCTACCCGTTCGGCGAGGCCCTTGCCGGCATCCTGATGATCGCGGGTGCCCTGATCTGGGTCGCAGCGCCGGTCGCGCTCATTATCGGTGCCATCGGGGCCGTCTCGGTGTTCAAGGCGGTCTACATTGACAAGCGCGAACTGAAATGCGCCTGCGTTGGCGGATCGAGTAACGTGCCGCTCGGCTTCGTCTCCCTGACCGAAAACCTGATGATGATCGCCATGGCGATCTGGATGCCGATCCGGATGTATTGGCTGGGATAGCGGCGCGCCTCTCGCGTCTGACCGGTCACGTCCGGCGGCACTTTAAGTTCGTGAAGGAGATGAAGGGTGGCTCTTCTGCTCGGTTTTGTGCTGGTTGGCGCACTTGGGATCGGCCACCACTATGGCCTCCTGGCGGTTCGCGGGATGAAGCCGAACTCGAACGAGAGCCCGCAGGCGGCCATCATGGTCGCGTTCCTCGGTCTGCTGACGCTCCACACGATCGAGATACTCGCCTTTGCCGTAGTTTACTGGACACTGCTAGGCTGGGGCGGCTTTGGAGACCTCGGAGGCAGCTACGACGCGAGCTGGGGCGGGCTGATCTACTTCTCCGGCATCAACCTCGCCACGCTCGGCTACACGCAGATCGAGACCGGGGGCCGATACGGATGATCAACATGATGCAGTCGCTCGGCGGCTTCATGGTGCTGACCTGGTCCGCCACGTTCCTCTACTCGGTATGCGAGCGAGCCTGGCGCGAGTAGCAGGCGAGGATCAAGGGACGGTCAGTTCGCCTCCGACACACCTTCTTGATAGCTGCGCTCGCGCTCCGGCCAAGTGCTCTTGATGTAGGCGAGCACGGCGCGGATGTCCGCGTCGCTCAGCACGTCTGCGAAGCCGGGCATGTCGCTCTCGTATCCGCCACCGACCACGGCGGCGGTGCCTTCCTTAACGATCCGGAACAGGACCTCGTCGGGATGGTGCCATGTGTGGCCGCTCTCGTCGTGCGGCGGTGCGGGCAACCGGCCGGATGCGAGCGGCGTGCGCCAGTCGGGCTGGCCCTCCAGCTCCGCGCCGTGGCAGGCGGCGCACTGATCTGCATAGATCTGGCGTCCTTGAGCGATGATGTCTGCCGACGCCACGGCGGTGGATGCGGTACCGGCATAACGCCAGCCAGCAAAGATCGCGAGGATCACACCTCCGACGACCAGACCGATCCCGACAGTATTCCGGAGAGCTTTTTTCAAGACGTCTGTCCCCGATCACTGCGGAGTATCATTCGCGTTTAGTCGAGACCACGTTGTGCCAGCGGCGAGGCGCCTGCGACAATGGACATTCTCGTGAGCAATGCCTATCTTTGCAGCATGCTCGAACGTGTCGTCACCATGCTTGCCATACTCGCGATCACCGTGGTGACGACGGTGACCTCCGCGCATGCGACACGCATGAGCATGAATTCCGGTGTGGATCACTCGATGCATGTCGCCGATATGATGCACGCTCCGGCCATTGCGGGCCTCGACTGTGACGCTGGAGAGCAATGTGGATCGGCCGATGCCGAGATGTGCGAGTTCGTCTGCGCAGGCCTCTCGGCCTTTCTGACGTCGGCAGGCGGGGAAGCCGGGCACGCCCACGGCGCCGCAAGTCATGACGTCGCGTCCGAGGCAATCCACGTCAGCCGTGCGCCGGGACTAAACGAACGCCCTCCCAAACTCCGTCTCCTCTGAGCGCGCCCGGGCCGACGCCCGCGGCGTCCCATCGGTGTTGATGAACGGGACATAAGTCCCGAGGAGACGACAATGAACACGCTTTCAAGACGCGGCTTTCTTGCCGCAAGTGCGGCCGCCATTGGCGCTGCACAGATGCCCCGCATCGCCTTTGCGCAGGCGGTGGCACCGATCAGCCTCTCCGCTGCGACGCGCACGCTCGACATCGACGGTCGCGCTGCCACGGTCTTCGGGCTTGCCGGCCCCGGCGGTCAGGGACTGATCCTCGACCCCGGCCAGAGGTTCCGGGTCGATCTGACCAACGATCTCGATGTCGGCACCATCATCCACTGGCACGGCCAGATCCCGCCAAATGCGCAGGACGGCGTGCCCGACATGCCGATGCCCCTTCTCGCCCCGGGTGAGACCCGATCCTACGACTTCGAGGCACGGCCGGGCACCCACTGGATGCACAGCCATGTGCCCACTCAGGAGATGCAGCTTCTCGCCGCGCCGCTGATCGTGCGCTCGCAGGAGGATCTGGCGGCCGACCGGCAGGAGGTCGTGATGTTCCTTCATGACTTCTCCTTCAAGGCCCCCGAGGAGGTTCTGGCAGAGATCGGCGGTAGCCAGGGCGGCGGGCACGGCGCGGGCCATGGTGCCGGTGCATTGCCCGATCAGGGCGCTCCCATGGGAGGCATGGGGGCGATGCAGGGCATGAATCACGGGGCCATGGGCCATGGCGCCGCGGTCGGCATGCCGATGGGCAACATGCCCGGAATGGGCGGGATGATGGGTATGGGCGGCCAGATGGGCGGCATGGCCATGGACCTGAACGACTATGACTGGGACGCCTATCTCGCCAATGACCGGACCCTGTCGGACCCGGAGGTGGTCCAGGTCGAGCGCGGTGGCCGTATCCGGCTTCGGGTCATCAACGCCGCCGCGGCGACGGTGTTCTGGATCGAGACCGGCGGTGCCGAGGCGCGGCTGGTCGCGGTAGACGGGCACGCCGTCCAGCCTCTCGCTGGCACGCGGTTCGGGCTGGCGATGGGCCAGCGCCTGGACATCGAGATCGACCTGCCGAACGAAGGCGGCGCCTGGCCGATCCTCGCACTGCGGGAAGGCGCGCGGGAGCGCACTGGCCTGATCCTCGCCACGCAGGGTGCCGATGTCCGACGTCTAGATGCCATGGCGGAGACCGAGGCACCGGCGTTCGACACCGATCTTGCGCAGGAATCGCGCCTGATCGCCCGCGATGCCCTGCCTGATCGGCCGGTGGATCGCAGCCAGATGCTGATGCTGGGCGGCTCGATGCAGCCTTACGTCTGGACGATCAACGGGGCCGTCTGGGGACAGCACCAGCCGATCATCGCGCGCAGCGGCGAGCGAGTCGTGCTGTCGTTCCACAATATGTCGATGATGGCCCACCCGATGCATCTGCATGGCCATGTGTTCCAGGTCGTCGGGTTGAACGGGCGACGCGTTGCCGGCGCACTTCGAGACACGATTCACGTGCCGCCAATGTCGATGGTCGACGTCGCCCTAGACGCCGGCGAGGCCGCGAGCTGGATGCTGCATTGCCATCACATGCCGCATTTGGCGACCGGCATGATGACCGAACTCGCGGTCACAGCGTCGGTTTAATTGGGGCGGGGCGTTCGGATGGAGCGCCCGGACACTGGCTCCGTGCCGTGTTGTTCTGCGCGATGTTGTCGCAAGGGCCGGTTGCAGGGCGCACCACTCAGCAGGAAACAAGGAGGATGAGGTGATGAACTGGAATGATATGGGCCCCGGAATGGGTTTCGGGATGGGGTTTGGCTGGCTGTTCGGTCTGCTTTGCTTGGCGCTCATTGTTTTGATCATAGCAGCGCTGATAAAATATCTTCGTAAATAAAAGAAAGGAGTTCGCAATGGCCTACACGATCAATCGAATTATCCCCGACGCGGGTATCGACGACGTCGACGCTCGGGCGCGAAAGGCGCTTGCTGATAATGGCTTTGGCGTCCTGACCGAGATCGACGTCAAAGCGACGATGAAAAAGAAGTTGGATGTCGAGATGCCGGCCTATCGCATCCTCGGGGCCTGCAACCCAAAGATGGCGTATCAGGCCATCGGGATCGAGCCGCGGGTAGGCGCGATGCTGCCCTGCAATGTCATTCTGCGCGAGGTCGAGGGCGGCGTAGAGGTCAGCGCCATCGATCCGGTGGCGTCGATGCAAGCGATCGAGAACGCTGAACTGACGGCCGTGGCGGGCGATGTCCGCGACCTTCTGGCGAAGGCCGTCGAGGCGATCTGAGATGAGCCTGCGCGTCGCCATTCTCGCGGGCCTTACGATCTTCGGGATCGTCCTGCTCGGCGTCTGGTTGGTCGCGCCCTCGGTGTTCGCCGAGGCTCGCGGACTTCTGGACGGCGAACGTCTGGAAACGCTGGTGGCGCGTGCGGGTCTCTGGGGCCCGGTCCTGATCGTCACGCTCATGACCGTCGCGGTAGTGGCCAGCCCCATCCCGAGCGCGCCGATCGCACTGGCGGCCGGAGCGGCCTACGGACATCTCTGGGGGACCGTGCAGGTCGTCATCGGCGCCGAGCTCGGGGCGCTGATCGCCTTCGGTCTCGCACGGGTTCTGGGGTATGATGTCTTGCGGCGGGTGTTCGGTGATCGCGTCGATGCCGGGCTTCTCGGCTCGCAGACCGCGTTGACGGCGACGGTCTTTGCCAGCCGCCTGATGCCCTTCGTGTCCTTCGACATGATCAGCTACGCGGCCGGACTGAGCCGATTGCACGCCTGGCGTTTCGCCTTCGCAACATTGGCGGGGATCATCCCGGCAAGCTTCCTGCTGGCCCATTTCGGCGGTGAGGCGGTTAGCGGAGACCTCGGCCGCGCGACATGGGCGGTGCTCGGACTCGGGCTTGTGACGGGGCTGCCGCTGCTCTGGGTGGCGCTGCGGCAAAAGCCTGAAAAGGAAAATCCATGACGAAAAGCGATTACGAGAAGAACAGCATCACCCTGCCTGGCGCGGTCGCCATGGGCACCGGCGTGATGATCGGCGCGGGCATCTTCGCGCTGACCGGGCAGATCGCCGAATTGGCCGGGCCTCTCTTCCCGCTCTCGTTTGTCGTCGGCGCCATCGTGACAGCCTTCAGCGCCTACACCTACATCAAGATGTCGAACGCATACCCGTCTGCGGGCGGCATCGGGATGATCCTGAAGAAAGCCTACGGACCAACGACGGTCGCGGCGGGCGCCGCTCTCCTGATGGCGCTATCGATGGTCATCAACGAAAGCCTCGTCGCGCGCACCTTCGGAACCTACACCCTGCGAGCCTTCGGCGGTGATCCGGACAGCGTTCTCGTCCCAATCCTCGGCGTCGGGCTGATCGTCTTCGCCTGGCTCGTGAATGTGTCGGGCAACCGGTCCGTCGGGCTGTTCTCCATCGTCATGGCCGTACTCAAGGTGGGCGGCATCGCGCTGTTCGGGGCAGCCGGCCTCTGGGCGAGCGGCATCTCGTTCGAGGCGACGGGTGGAGACATGGGCGCCACCGGCTTCGTGGCGTCGGTTGCGCTGTCGATCCTGGCCTTCAAGGGCTTCACCACCATCACCAACAGCGGCGCAGAGGTCACCGACCCGCACCGCAATGTGGGCCGGGCCATCATCTGGTCGATTGCCATCTGCGTCGTCGTCTATCTGCTGGTGGCCTTCGCGGTCGGCTCCAGCCTGCCGCTCGACCGTATCGTGGCGGCGAAGGACTACGCGTTGGCCGAAGCGGCCCAGCCCTCCCTCGGTCAGACCGGCTTCTACCTGACGGTGGCGCTGGCGCTGGTGGCCACGGCGTCAGGTCTGATCGCCAGCGTGTTCGCGGTCTCGCGGATGCTGGCGATGCTGACCGACATGAAAATGATCCCGCACAGCCATTTCGGGATGCCGGGCGCAATCAAGGACCACACGCTCGTCTACACCGTCGTGATCGCAGGATTCCTGACAATTTTCTTCGACCTCAGCCGGATCGCTTCGCTCGGGGCCTTCTTCTATCTGGTGATGGACATGATCATCCACTTCGGCGTGTTCCGGCATCTGCGCGAGGAAATCGGCGCTCGGGGCTGGGTGTTGCTGACGGCAATCGCCTTCGATTCCGTGGTCCTAGCCGCCTTTGCCGGGATGAAGTGGCAGTCCGACCCCTTGATCGTCGTCCTGGGTGCGATCGGCATGGCGCTGGTGTTCCTGTTTGTCGGGATCTTCCTCGCACGCAATCCCGCCCCGGAAGATGCTCACGACCACCAATGAAAGAGCTTGAGCTTCCAACGGCTGGAGGCTGCAAGCTGAAACGAAATACTGAAAGGCTGGCAAAACATGGAGCATGATCACCAACACGCGGCGCCCGATATCCCGGCGGGGACAGAGACGGCGAAGGACCCGGTCTGCGGGATGACGGTCGCGGTCAAGACGGACGGGCGTCACGCCGCGTTCCAGGGCGAGACCTTTCATTTCTGCTCGGAGAAATGCCAGACGAAGTTCGAGGCGGATCCGTGGTTCTACGCCTCCGGCAGGGCTGCCGGGCAGAAGAAGGCTGCTCCGGCCAACGTCCAGTACACCTGTCCGATGCACCCCGAGATCGTCCGGGATGCGCCGGGTTCCTGCCCGATCTGCGGCATGGCGCTGGAGCCGATGGTTCCCTCGGACGAGCCGAGCGAGGAGTTGACCGACTTCACCCGCCGGATGTGGATTTCCGCCGCGGCGGCGGTGCCGCTCATTATCCTGACGATGGGTGAACTGGTCGCGCTGCCGGTGCGCGACTGGATCGGGCATCAGACCGCCAGCTATCTCGAATTCATGCTGGCCACGCCGATCATCCTCTGGGCCGCCTTGCCGTTCTTCCGGCGCGGCTGGGACTCGATCGTGAACCGCAGCCCCAACATGTGGACGCTGATCAGCATCGGCGTGGCGGCGGCCTATCTTTACTCGATCGTCGCGACGTTCCTGCCGGGCCTCTTTCCCGAACAGTACCGGATGGGCCACGGCGTCGGCACCTATTTTGAGGCGGCGGTGGTGATCGTCGCGCTGGTCTTCGTGGGTCAGGTGCTGGAACTACGAGCGCGCGAACGCACAGGTGACGCGATCCGCGCACTTCTGGATCTGGCGCCCAAGACGGCGCGGCGCATCCTGCCGGACGGCACCGAATACGACGCGCCGCTGGAGAACATCATGGAGGGCGACCGGCTGCGCGTGCGCCCGGGCGATGCGGTGCCTGTGGACGGGACGGTGATCGAGGGTCGGTCTTCGCTGGACGAGAGCATGCTGACCGGCGAGTCCATGCCGGTCGAAAAGGGCCCGGGCCATGCGGTGACCGGCGCCACGATCAACAAGAACGGTTCCTTGGTGATCGAGGCGGGCAAGGTCGGGTCCGACACCGTTCTGGCGCAGATCGTGGCGATGGTGTCGAACGCGCGCCGCTCGCGCGCACCGATCCAGGGTCTGGCCGACCGCGTGTCGGCGGTGTTCGTGCCAACCGTGGTCGCCATCGCCATCATAGCCTTCATAGTCTGGATGATCTTCGGGCCGGAACCCGCGCTGGTCTTTGCCATCGCCTCTGCAGTGTCCGTCCTCATCATTGCCTGCCCATGCGCGCTTGGCCTTGCGACGCCGATCTCCATCACCACGGCCGCGGGGCGCGGCGCACAGGCGGGCGTGCTGATCAAGGACGCCGAGGCGCTGGAGCGTATGGCGGGTGTCGATACGCTCATCGTCGACAAGACCGGCACGCTGACCATGGGCAAGCCGAAGCTGACGGACGTTGTGGCGCTTGGCGACACCGCCGAGACAGACCTGCTGTCGCTGGCCGCAGCTCTGGAGCGCGGCTCGGAACACCCGCTGGCTGAGGCGATCGTTGAGGGAGCCGAGGCGCAGGGTGCGCCGCGTCAGGAGGCCACGGACTTCGACGCCGTCACCGGAAAGGGCGTGCAGGGCCGCGTCGGTGGGCGCGCGGTGGCGCTCGGCAACGCGGCGATGATGCGGGAGATGGGGCTCGACACCGCGCAGGCCGAGGCAAACGCCGACACCCTGCGCACCGAGGGCAAGACGGCGATGTTCGTCGCTCTTGATGGCGCGCTCGTCGGCATCGTGGCGGTCGCCGACCCGATCAAGGACAGCACCGCGCAAGCCATCAGGGAACTTCATGCCCAGGGTCTGCGGGTCATCATGGCGACCGGCGACAACGAGCGCACGGCCCAGGCGGTGGCGGGCAAGCTCGGCATCGATGAAGTGCGTGCGGGCATCCTGCCCGAGGCAAAGAAGGACCTGATCGACCAGTTACGCCGCGACGGCCACAAGATCGCGATGGCGGGCGACGGGGTGAACGACGCGCCCGCGCTGGCCGCGGCCGATGTCGGCATCGCCATGGGCACCGGGGCCGATGTGGCGATGGAAAGCGCAGGCATCACCCTGTTGGGCGGCGACCTGATGGGCATCGTGCGGGCGCGCAAGCTCGCCCGCGCCACCCTGCGCAACATCAAGCAGAACCTGTTCTTCGCCTTCGCATACAACGCGCTTGGCGTCCCCATCGCCGCCGGGCTGCTTTACCCTGTCACCGGACTTCTGCTCTCGCCGATGATCGCCGCGGCGGCGATGAGCCTGTCGTCGGTCTCGGTGATTACCAATGCGTTGCGGCTCAGGCGGGTCGATCTCTGACCTGTCAGTCCACCCATGCAATCTCGAAAGGAAGATGAGATGAACCAAGACACTTTTTCCCGCCGCACGCTTCTGGTCGGCGCAGCTGCGCTGGTGGCTGCGTCGCCCTTGAGGGCTCTGGCGCAAGGTGCCGGACCGGCGATCCACGTGATGAAGGACCCCAACTGCGGCTGCTGCTCGGCCTGGATCGAGATCCTCGAAAACGACGGCTTCGTCGTCACGACGGAGGCAAGCGCCGGAACGCTTCTGATGCGCTACAAGCTGGACAACGGGATCCCGCAGGAGATGGTCTCCTGCCATACGGGTCGCGTGGATGGCTACATGATCGAGGGCCACGTGCCCGTTGCCGACATTCGCCGTCTGCTGGGGGAACGCCCTGACGCTATTGGCCTCGCAGTGCCGGGCATGCCCTTTGGGTCCCCCGGGATGGGGCCGGAAAGCGAGCGCGAAGCCTACGACGTGTTCCTCATCCGAGGCGATGGATCGACCGAAGTCTTCACCAGCTACGCTGCCGCGTGACTTTGAAGCTGGACATGCACCGGTTCTGATCAGGGACGAGAACACAGGCGCGCCTGCTCCCGCATAACGGCGTAGTCGCTCAGCATCTCGCCAATGACCGAACCATGCGGCAGCAGGGCCAGTTCCTCGGCCGCCCGAGCTTGGAAATCACTGCTATACTCGGGGACCGGCGGACACGCCCGGACGCCGCCAAGGTCAGAAGCGCCCGTCGCGCAGCCGCTCAGCCAGATCGTCACGAGACCGAGGGCGATGCGCCGCCGCCTCGAGCATCCTTCGTTGTGCATCATGGCTTCTCTCCGTGGTCTCGAGCTGCTCGGCCAGCCGGCCGGCGCGCTCGCCGGAACGGCGCAGGGCCAGCAGGAACAGAAGGATCGCGAACGCGGTGACGCCGTAGCGCAGCGCCGCCCGCATCCACGGACTCGCGGCGATCCCGCTGAGGAGCGCGGCGATCACCGCTGCCCCCGGCGCCAGTCGTCGAGACGCGCGTAGATCGTGACCGCGATGCCGCCGAGCGCCACGGCGATGAACACCCAGCGCAGGGTGTCGAGATACGGCACCAGCGGCAGGATGGCGGTCTGGGTCTCGGCCAGGACGCTCTGCGCCACCTCGACGCCCGCAGCACCCAACGTCGCCACGCCAGCCGCGCCACCGCCCTTCATGGTGCGGCTGTCGGCCAGCACTTCGCGCGCGGGCGGCGTCTCGGCTGCGAAAGCCGTCTCCCGGACCGGGAAGCGCTCGCCCCACTGCCGTGCGGGCCCGACATCGGCATGGATGAAGCCCGAGCGCGGGTAGAACCCGAAGCCGAGGAACCCGACCTCCCGCGCCGCGGCCTCGAACGCCACCGGGTCGTGGTTCGCCATGGCGATGTCGAAAGCCGCGCCGTCGAGGTGCTTGGAGCGGGTCGCTCCGCCGACGGCGCGGTTGTGCTCTGGGCTGCGGTAGGCGGAGCGAACGATCAGCGGCTTGCCCAGCCGGTCGCGTAGCGCCTGCAGCTTGTCGAGCGCGGGTTCGTTGATCAGCAGCTTGCCGGTGCCCCGGCAGGCAATCTCGGCGGGTGAGAAATTCGGCCAGCGCCAGGTGCCCTCAGGCACATCACGCCAATGGCGGTGGAAGGTCGTGGTCATGGGGTCCTCCGAAACGAAAAAAACCGCCTCAAGGGCGGGTGCGGTTGGGCTGATGAATGGGGATGGCGAGCGGCTACGGGCTGCCGCCGAAGATCTTGAGCTTGATGGCGATGCCCGCGAGCAGCGCCAGCATGACGCCGGTGGTGATCATGCGGACGGCGGTCTGCATCGCGGTGCGGCGCACCAGCCGGATGCAGTCGACGAGCGAGCGAAGATCGCGGATGTCGAGCGCGGCCTCGTCGCCGTCGAGGCCGACATCGGCCAGCGCGCGCTTCGCGCCTTCCTCCGCTGCCCGGGTCAGGATCGCCTCGAACTCGGCGTCGGGCATGCGCACGAAGCCCTCGGATCGGGGTGGTGTCATCGGATCCTCCTTCCGCCGCTCAGCCGACCTTGCAGCCCCAGAAGGACGTGTGATCGGCTGCGAAATAGCCGTCCGCGACCCGGAAATACCCCTGCAGTTCGACGGTATCTCCCGCGACCAGCGGCAGCATGGTCTGCAGCCAGATGGCGGTGGCGAGCGAGACGTGGGTGGCGGAGATTTCGCCGAGGGAGCCGCGAATTTCCGTGGAGCCGTTCAGCACGAGCCGTCCGCTCATTCGCGCGGTCGTGCTGGCGTTGATCTTGTAGAGCAGCGTCGCGCCGAAGAGGTAGGTGCCGTCGACCGGGGCGACGAAGTGGTTGTTGGCGGCGTCGAAGGCTCCCTGATCGTTGTAGTCGGTGTTGTTCAGGCCGATCTTCGTCCAGGTCCCGACGCCGACATAGTTGTCGTAGTTCGTGTACGCCTTGAAGCGCGGCAGCCGGGGCTGGTCGACGATGCCGGTGGCGTTGTCGACGCTGAGCCCGTCGAAGAACGTGCTGCCGTCGGCCGAGACCGCGAGCCGGAAGCGGTCCGACCCGAACAGCCCCACCAGCGCCTTGGTCACGAAGCCGGTCTGCAGCGTGAGCCCGAGATCGTCGCCAGCGGCCTCCTTGTTCATGGTGTAGAACAGATCGCCGGTGCCGCCCTCGGCCGCGGTCTTCGCCGTCCAGAGCGCGGCGTTGAGCTTGGCCGAGAACGGGTTCGAGGCATCCGCTGTCGTGCCCAACCCGAGCAGCGCGATGTTCTGCAGCGCTGCTGGTGTGGTCCCGATCCAGCCCGCGCCATCGTAGACGAGCAGCAGGCCCTCGTCCTCGGCCCACGCCCGCCACCCGCTCCGCGGCGGCAGGCGCAGCCAGGCGCCATCGGTCCAGAGCGCGACGTTCAGATCCCAGCCGGCCCAATCGCCGGTCGCGCCCGAGCCGACGATGTAGCGGTCACCATCGGCAGGGCTGTCGGGCGGCGCGGTCAAATCCCGGTCGAGAACCGAGAGCTGGACGAGCCCGTCGAGGATCCGCAGCGCCTCGTTGTTGGTGACGTGCTTCTGGGCCTGCGCCGCCAGTATGTAGGGCAGCAGGAGATGGGTCGTGGCGTCGGACATGGGAGCCTCAAAAGGTCAGCGTGACGGTCTTGGGCGCGCCCCGCCCGACGAGGGCGGAGAGCTGGAAGATGCGGATGTCGAGCGTGTCGCCGGGGGCGAGCGGCGCGCCCCAGTCGGCGGTCTGGGCGGCGGCGGTGTAGACCAAGTTGGCCGTGGACGTACTCAGCACCCGCTTCACGGCAGCGCCGTCGAGAAGCTCGACCTCGTAGGCTTCCAGTTCCTCTGCCAGCGGCACCTCAAGCCCGCCCCAGCTGTCGGCGGACAGCGCGCGGGACCGGCGCGTCCAGCGGATCGTCAGATCGCCGGGCGCACGCGGCTTGCGCCACGGCTGCTCGACATAGGCGACGGAGAACGGCCGCAGCCCGACGCCCTCGGGCGCGAAGGACTGCGCGACGTAGGTCTCGTCGCTGACCGGACGGCTCGCGGGGCCGATGCGCCAGTTCCACGGCAATCCGAGATCGGCCTCGGCGATGGGCAGTGACGAAAGCGCCGTGTCCAGAACCACCACCCGCGCGCCTGCCGGAGCCGGGTTGCCCATCGCGCCCTCGGTGCCGCGCTGACCGCGCAGGAGCCGCGTCAGTCTATAGCGGCCCGGCGCCAGCAGTTCCGCCGCACCCGCCTGCACGATCTCCCAGACCCCAGGCGCGCTCTCGATGGCGAGCGCGTTCGCCCCACCGAACAGCGTCAAGTCCGTGACGCTCTCCAGCGTGCCGGTGAGCAGATCGACCACCAGCGCATTGCCGAGATCGAAGCGCGACGCGGGCCCCGCGTAGAAGTCGGAGACCAGCGTGCCGATCCGGGCGCGACTGCCGAAGCTGGTGAGCAGCTCGAACCCGTCCGTCGAGGGGCTGCGGAACACCGCCATCTCGCCCGGCCACGGAACCGCGTGCGCCGCGACCATCGGCCGATGTGCGGGCTGGTCCTCGGTCAGCTGCGGCAGGTCCATCAGTACCGCATCCGGCGCGCCGAACACGACGGCCCGCGTCAGCGACGCCGCGCGGGGATCGCCCGGCGGCAGGTCGTAGGTCGCCCTGTCCTGGCGGACCGCCTCGATGCCGCGTGCCTCGGCGTCGGCGATGGAGACGAGCCGCAGATCGACCAGCCGCCCGTCATGGGCGAGGCGGATCGCGTCAGCCGGATCCAGCGCCAGGCGCGAGGGCGGCAATCGGAACGTCGCCGTCTCGCGCCCGACCCATGCTTCCATCAGCGCGCGGCGGCAGCGGCGTTCGGCTTCCTCGGGCGGCACGGCCATGGGGAAGGACTCCGAGGCGATCCGTGTCGTGTCCACGGTGATGCGTCGCGCCTCGACGAGGGCCGCGTCGTAATCCTCGTCGGCGCGGGCGACCTGCCACTTCAGCGCCTGCGGCAGCTCGGTCTCCTGGCCGCGGGTCAGTTCCAGCAGGTCGCCCTCGCGGGCAGCCACCAGATCGTCGGGGGCGAGGGTGGCGACCGAGGCCCGCCCGCGCATGATGAAACGGATCACGCCCTCGGTCTCTACCGCGTCGAAGCCGAAGTGGCGCGACAGCGTGGTGATCGAGGCGCGCGGGCTTTCGAGCGCCGTGATGGCGTAGCCTTCGACCGCGCCCCAAAGCCCGATGACGTCGATCAGGTTCTCTGGTAACCCGGCGCGCAGGCAGAGATGGCGGACCAGCGCCGCGAGCGACACCGCCCCGAGCCGTCCGGTCAGCCAGTGGCCGAGCCGCCAGTTCGCCCCGTCTGTCCAGACGTCGGTCAGCGCCGGAAAGAATGGGTGCGGCCGCGCGTCCCAGGTCCATGCGGCACATTCCGGCACATGCACCATCCGGCCGCCGTAGACCGAGGACACAGGGTTGTTCGCAGCCTCACCCCACCAGAGATACGTCGCCTCCAGATAAGCCCGCTGGATGGCATCATCCCGCCAGCCCCGCGAGAAACGCGGCGTGAAGCTCTCCGACGACTTCGGGTCGAAGAAGACGTTCGGCTGGTTCGTCCCCCGGTCGATAGCCGGGCAGCCGAGCTCGGTGAACCAGACCGGCTTCGACTCCGGCGTCCATGCCGTCGCCGTCCCGCTCTCCACGCCACCGGGGCGGTCATAGTGCGCGTTCGACCACCAGCCGCGCAGGTCCTTGTAGCGGAAGACCCACGGCTTGCTGGCCGCACCATCGGTGATCGGGGTGCGCACCTGCGCGGACCGGTCCGCCGCGCTGGCGTAGAACCAGTCGAAGCCTTCGCCGCCGACGATGTTCCCCAGCAGATAGGCCCGGTCGTAGATCGCGGGCCAGCCCTCTTGCGCGTCGAGATGCTCGAACCCGTCGCGCCAGTCCGAGAGCGGCATGTAGTTGTCGATGCCGATGAAATCGATCTCCGGATCGGCCCAGAGCGGATCGAGGTGGAAGAACACGTCGCCGGTGCCGTCGCCCGGCTGGTGCCCGAAATACTCCGACCAGTCCGCCGCGTATCCGATCTTGGTGCCGGACCCGAGGATCGAGCGGACATCCGCGAGCAGATCCCGATACGCCTGCACGGCGGGATAGGTGCTGGCGCCCGAGCGGATGGTCGTCAGCCCCGGCATCTCGGTGCCAATCAGGAAGGCATCGACCCCGCCCGCCGCCGCGCAGAGATGGGCGTAGTGGAGTACCATGCGCCGCAGGCCCCAGTCGCCAGGCGTGCCTGCCCACGAAACCGTCTGACCCGAGACGCTGAAGCTCGCGGGCGTCGCCGCGCCGAACAGCGCCGCGACCTGGCTTGCGGCCGTGGCGGTCTTGTCCACCGTCCCCGCGAACCCTGCCGCCGGAGAACAGGTGATCCGCCCCCGCCAGGGAAATGCAGGCTGCCCCGTCTCGGCGGCGTTGTCGGAATACGGGTTCGGCAGCGTGTTGCCGGGCGGCACGTCCATCAGGATGAACGGATAGAATGTCACGCGCAGCCCGCGCGCCTTCATCTCCTGGATCGCCTGCACCACCGCGAAGTCGGCGGGCGTGCCGCCGTAAACCGGACGATCCTGGTCATCGCGGCTCACGAGGAAGGCATTGGCGCGGCTGACGCCATTCACCGACCAGCTGGCGGGCGTGGTCAATTTGGCCGACACCTCGACGCCCGGCCGCACCTTGCAGGAGCCCGCGCGGAGATCGTCGCCGAACCACGCCACCACGAGGCTGACGCTCTCGACCGCGGGCGCCATCGCCTGCAGCCGGTCCAGCGACTCCACCATGTCGGTGGAGTCGGCCAGCGCGTTCAGGTTCTCCGCCTTTGTCGTCCCGCCATCGGTCTTGCGGATGGCCTGCGTCGCGTAGGTGAACTCGCCCGAGGCCGGGATCATGGTGACGGCGCGGGTCAGACCTTCGGCGGTGTCGGGATCGGCCAGCGGCCGGAACACCTCGAAGGAGAGCTGCGGCAGGCGGTTGCCGTAGGTCGAGAGCGCCAGCTCCTCGAAGACCACATAGGCGGTGCCGCGATAGGCGGGGGTGTTCGCCGCACCCATCTTCGCCGCGATGAACGGGTCAGGAGCCTGCGCCTCATCGCCGGGATACCAGCGCCAGGTGACGCCGGAGAGGTCCATCGGCTTGCCGTCGGCCCAGATGCGGCCGATGCCGGTGATCGGGCCTTCGCAGAGCGCGACCGCGAAGCTCGCGTAGTAGAGATACTCGGTCGTCTTGACCTTGCCACCGCCGCCGCCCTTGCCGCCGCCTTGGGTGGTGGTCTTCGTCTCCTCGCGGAAATCGGTCGCCCAGATGATGTTGCCGCCCATGCGCATCCGGCCGTAGAGCCGCGGGATGACCGCGCCCTCGGTGGCCGAGGTGATGCGCAGCGTGTCGAGCCGTGCGCCCTCGATGCGCTGCGTCGGCGCCAGCGACGAGATGATCCAGCTGTCGACGACCGAGCCGATGGTGGAGCCGATGAAGCCGCCGATGGTGGCGGCGCTGACGCCGAGGATCGCGCCGCCGATCGAACCGCCAATGGCGGCGCCTGCGGCACCGAGGACAAGCGTTGCCATGTCGGGGTCTCAGCGTTGCGGGAACAGGAAGGCGAAGGCGATGCGCCGCCGCCAGCATTGGGTGAGTGGCTCCTCGATCACGCCGAGCCGCTCGTAGGCATGGAGGAAGCTGTCGCGACCGGTCAGGATCCCGACATGCTTGGCGATGGCGCGGGGCCTCATGCGGAAGAGCACCAGCGCGCCTGGACCGGCTGCCGCCGGTTCCACCTCGGTCATCATGCGCCGCGCGCCCTCGGCCAGCACCTCGCGCGGTCCGGTCTCGCCCCAGTCCCGGCTGTAGGCCGGGATCGGGAACGGCTCGGGGCCCACCACCTCGCGCCAGACGCCACGCGCGAGGCCGAGGCAGTCGCAGCCGACGGCCCGAAGGCTGGCCTGATCGTGATACGGCGTGCCGAGCCAGGAGCGCGCAATGGCGATGACGCGGGTGGGATCGGCCAATACAAGTGGTTGCGTCACAGCACGGACCCTTCGTGGCCACCGTCCTTCGTGGCGTAGCGGAGAACGGCGTCCTGGCCGGGGATATGCGGGAAGCCCCTGAAATTGGCGGTGTTCGCGAACTTCGCCGCGCAGGTCTCCATGCGCTTGTCGCAACCCGCACGGATCGTGAAGGCATCGCTCTCCGCGATGGACCGCACCGGCGCCTCGAGCAGGGTCAGCACGGCAATGCCATCCGTGACGTCATGGCCAAGCACCTCGGTGCGCCGTCCCGTGTTCGCGCCGCTCGTCCAATCCAGCGTGCCGAAGGTGAACCAGCCGGAGGCGAAGCCGCCGAGGCCCGAGGCGGTGAAGGCCCGGTCGCGCAGCATGTCGATGACGGCGCCCGTACCCTTGAATGCGGGGGCCTCCAGATCGACACCGCAGCGCGCATCGCCGAGCGCGGCATCGCAGTTCGCCTGGAAGGTCCGCCCGACCGTCTGGCCCAGCACATGGGCGAGCGAGCGGACCTCGGCGACGAAGGCGAGCCGCCCGCGCCGGATCTGACCGATGGCGCCCCGCCGTATCAGCACGCGCTGGCCGGGATCAGACCAGTTCACCCGCCAGACCTCGACCTCGGCGTTGTCCCAGCGGCCGTCGAGAATATCGGTCTCGGTGATCCGGTCGGAGGTCAGCACGCCTTCGGCATCCTGCGCATCGACCGACAAGTCCGAGCCCGAGCGCACCTCGGATGCCGTCAGCCCGCTCTCGGGTTCGAAGTCCGTCCCGTCAAAACTCAGCGTCCGGTCGTGGTCGGTGAAGCCGAAGGTGACGCCGTCGGCCCGGGCGATCCGCCAGCACCAAGCGAGCGTTGTTGTCCCGTCGTCGAGATGGGCCTGCAGGTCGGGATCAAGGGTCTTCATCGGCGCAGTTCCAGAAGCGGAATGGAGGTGATCGAGCCGAGCCGCTCGAGGTCGAGCGTCACGTCGAGCACGTCAGTGTCGAAGCGGACCGGCACGTCGAACTCGAACCCTGCGGTGATGGAGACGCCAGCGCCCGGCGCGGCGCTGAAGGTGACGACGCCGGTTGTCGTGTCGACGGACCAGCCGGAGGGCTGCTCGACGCCCGACAGCGCGATGCGCACGCTTCCCGCCACCGGTTTGGCAATGGCGCGCGTCCAGGATTGCGCGCCCGAGGCGTAGCGCTTCACCAGCTGGAAAGCGGTGGTTGCGCCGTCGCCGGTGCCGATCGCCTGGTCGGTCGGCGATGGCGTGCCCGAGGGCAGGCAGGACTTGTGGTCGCCCCAGTCCTTGAACCGGAAGCCATGGAGGCGGCCGTTGCGCGCCTCGAAGAAGGCAACCACCGCCGCCAGATCGTCGGCGCGGCGGATGCCGTAGGCGACATCGTAGCGGCGGCGCGAGTTGGCCCAGCTGGCATTGCGCTCCTCGTCGCCCGAGGCGAGTTCGACGATCTGTGTCCGCCGCTCGGGTCCGCCCCGCGCGCCGCGACTGATGTTGTCGGGGAACCGCACCTCGTGGAACGCCATCACATGCCCCTCCGCCCGAGCGACACGGCGCGGGCGATGTCGGCCGCCACCTGCGTTCGCGATTGCCGGAAGCTCTCGGCGTCGCGGGCCATGATGGTGACGTTGACCCCGCCGCCTCCGCCGTACGTCTGCGCCTCCCGCCGCGACAGAACCCGCTCGCCGCGCTGCAGGATCGCGGGCACTTCGTCGTGGCGTAGCCCCGCCATGCCGCCGCCATGCATCCGGGGCGCGGCGGCGAAGGCCATGGCCGGGACCATCCGCGAGGGCCCGGCCGATCCGACCATCCCGCCCGCATGCAGGACGCTGGCGAAGATGCCGCCCGCGCCGGCAAACACGCCGGAGAGCGCATTGGCGATCGGCCCGAGAATGAAACGCCGCGCCGCGAGCTGAGCGAGATCGGCCAGCAGCGAGGTGACGAGGTCGCGGAAGTTCAGCTTGCCGGTCTTCACGAACTCGCCGACCGCGTTCTCGGCCGACTGGAAGGCGCCGACGAGGCTCTGGCCGATATCTCCGCCAATGTCGCGGGCCTTGCTGGCGTAGTCGGACAGCGCCGCGGTGACCGCCTGCCACCCGGTGACGGCGGCCTCGGTCGCGGGCTCCGCGGCAGCGGCGGCGGCTCCGGCCGCCGCGCCCGCACCTGTCGCAGCGCGTCCGGCTTCACCAAGCGCCGTCTCGAGGCGCTCCGCCGCAGCGGTGGTCTCGGCCAGCGCATCCGCACTCGCCTCGTCAGTGCCGCGCACCGCATCGCGCAGCGCCTGCCAGCTTTCGAGGGGCGCGCGAGCGCCCTCGGCGAGATCGCGCGCGGCGCTGCGGTAGACATTCGCGGACTCGAGCGCCCGATTCGCCGCCTCGGTCAGGCCGAGATCGGGCGCGCTGAGCGGGTTGTCCTCGAAGGCCCGGTCGAAGGCCGCCTGCGCCGCCGTCGTGGCGGCACTGGCCGCGCCCTCGAAGCGGTTCTCGATCTCGCCGAGGTCGAGGTCGGGCACCAGCGAGATGCGGCGCTCGGACCCGAGCGCTTCAAGCCCCTGGTTGATGCCGCCGATGAAGCCGTTGATGCGCGAGACCACGCTGTTCAGCATCGCCTCGACGCCGTCGACCAGGCTGTTGGCCGCCTGGAACGCCAGATCGCCAATAGCGGCGGGCAGCAGGCCCCAGATCGCCTTGATCGCCTCATAGGCGCCCTCGAAGGCGTTCGCGGCCGTATTCCCGAAACCGACCACGCTCTCGATGGCGCTCTGCATGCCCGAGGCGGCGTCGGCCTTCAGGTCGAAGAACATCGCCGTGGCCGCAGCGCCCGCCGCCGCCGCGCCCATGCGGATCCGCTCCCAGACCTCGACCGCGAGGTCCTTCAGGAGCGACATCGCCTCGCCGAAACCGCCTGCGCCGGAGACGAGACGGGTGAACTGGTAGACGAGCTCGCCCGCACCGACGATCAGCGCCCCGATGCCGGTCCGGATCAGCGCGCCGCGCAGCACGACCAGCGCCGTAGCGAGGCCGCGCACGGAGAGCGCCGCAGCGGCCATGCCAGCGACCCAGCGGCCAGCCAAGAAGGCCGCGAAGGTCGCGGCGTAGGTCGTCAGGCGGCCGATGTTGTCGAAGAGACCGCGGATCGCGATGCCAAGCGGCCCGGTGCGGCTGGCGACCGCCGCCATGGCGTTCGCGACGGCTTCCAGCGCGGGGGCAGCAGCGGCGGCCAGCTGGTTCGACAGCCCGCGCCAGATCAGCCCGAGCCGCGAGATGGCGTCGTTCGTCCGCTCGATCTGGTCGGCATCCTGCTCCGAGACGACGACGCCGAAGGCAAGCACGTCCTCCGTCGCCTGGCGCAGCGTCGCGGTGTCGATCCGGCTCATCGCGATGGAGCCTTCCTCGCCGAAGAGCTGGCCCGCGACGGCTGCGCGCTCGGCGGCTGGCACGAAGCTCTCGATGGCCGCGTTGATCGCACCCACACGCTGGTCCAGCGGCAGCGCGATCAGGTCGGTTGCGGAAAGGCCCAGCCGGTCCAGCGCGTCGGCGGCGGGGCCGGTCCCGGCGGCCGCCTGGCTGAGACGGCGCGTCAGATCCTTGGTGGCCTGCTCGATGCCGGACATGGACACGCCCGCCAGCTCGCCCGCGCGCTCCAGCGTCTGGATCGAGGCGACGGTGGTCCCGAGCGACTGGGCGAGCTTGGCCTGCGCATCGACGGTCTGCAGGCCGGAGCGAACCATCGCCACGCCTGCGGCGGCAGCGGCGGCCACGGCGGCGGCGGCGGCGACCCGCACCCGCCGCGAGAAGGCCGCCAGCCGGGCGTTCGCCGCCTCCATCTCCCGGCTGAGCCGTCCGAAGCCGCGCGACCCGGCCTCGCCGACGCCTTCCAGCTCGGCGCGCACCTGCCGTCCGCCCACGGCCGCAAGGCGGACGCTCACCCTCTTCTCAGCCATGGGAGTGATCCATCTGTTCGTTAAGTTTGGTGACCATCACCGCTTCGATGACGGGCAGCAGTTCGGCCATGGCGAGCGGCGGCACGCCGAGGGCGTCGCCGAGCGCCAGCGCCGCCGACATATCCCAGCCGATCACCGCGCCGGGCAGGACGCGCAGCTGTCCGCCGAGGCGGCCGACGAGGTCCCAGACCTGCCAGCCCTCCGGCGTTTCCGGGCGGTTCAGCCGCGCCGGGCAGTCCGGGCAGGCTTGCTCGCGGCCCTCGCTGGGTGCGCAGGCTTGGCAGTAGCGCTCGCCCCCGCCGAAGGACCACTCGGCGAGAGCGCGGAGGCGTTTTTTTCCTGTTCCAGCAGCAGACCCTTGGAAACGTAGGTCAGCTGGAAGGCCTCGAAGATCGGCCAGACGTCGAGCAGCGCGTCGATGGCCTCGGGGCTGGGCACGATGGGCTTTCCGTCCACATCGCCGATGCCCTCCCAGCCGAGCACGGCGCGGCGCGCGAGAGCCTTGGCGAAGGCGACGGCGCGTTCCTCGTCGGAGGTATCTTCTGGAACAGCTTCCAGGGCCGGATCGCTGCGCGCCGCCACCATCAGGGCGGTGGTCAGCGGTCGCAGCTGCACACGGACGCCGGGCGCGAGGTCATGCCAGCGCGGGGCATTCGTCAGGTCGAGCGTCAGCATCAGTAACTCTCCACGTCGTTCACGAGGGTGGCGGTGCACATCCGGCCGACGACGCTGTCGCGGGCGGCCTGCCAGTCGAAGGTGGCCTGCACGCCCTGCGGCCCGGAGATCTCGATGCGCGGGCGCGGCAGGTAGACGGCGTGCACCGTGAAGGTGAAGCTCTCGCCCGAAGGCAGGACGTAGGCGAACTCCATCTCGCAGGCCTCGCCGTTGATGGCCTGCGTCACCAGCGTCTGGTCGGCGAAGCGCACCTCGATCCGGCCGGTGAGCGCGGCGATGGACGGGTCGGCGCCGTCGATGCGGCCGTCCGCGCGGATGGTCTCGATCCGGTCGAGGTTGTTGGCATAGGTGATCTCCGCCGAGACCACATTGCCGAGGGCGGTGCCATTGCGGCTGATCGCCCCGTTGAAATGGCCGAAGCGCTTCAGCTCGAGCGCCGCCGGTGTCCCGGCGCTGGTGGTCGTGCCGACCGTCTCGCCCTGCGCCACCAGCCGCGCGGTGGCGGTCAGCAGGCCGGAGCGCTGCATCTGCCAGGTGATCTGGTCGAGCACGCAGCCCGAGTACATCGCGTAGCGCGGCACCTCGGGCATGCCGGTCTCGATCGACATGCTGGGGAGCGTCCAGGAGCCCGACTGGAACTCGTGGCTGTAGGGGGCCTCCGCGCCCGTGGTCGTGGGCGTGCCGAAGGCCGCCTTCAGCCAGAACCCGAACGCCTCCGCGTCGAGCGGCACGACGACATCGCCATCGGTCGTCACCGCGTCCTTGATCGGCGCCAGCGGGTCTCGGCCGTAGCCGAGCAGCTCCGAGTTCAGCAGCGGCTGCTCGGCGCCGAGCGAGGTGCTGGCGAAGGGCATGCGGGTGAACCCGCTCGCGGGCGGCGTTCCATAGGTCGTCTCGAACGCAAGCGCCATCAGCGCCCGCGCCCCCTGGGCTCGTGCCATGGTGTTCTCCTCGGGTTGTCGGGGTCAGGCCAGCGGGTCGGCCGTGGAATAGTGCAGCACCACAGGGATCACGGCCGCCTTCAGACTGGCCGCGCCCTCGACCGGCAGATCGACCGGGCGCGGCGCTTCTGCCTCGACCCAGTCGCAGAGCCCGCCCAGCGTGCGGTCGGCAGCGAGCGCCGCGCCCACGCTGGCGCAGAGCGTGTCGAAGACGGCGTCACGGTCGGCGCCCTGCACGACCGCTTCGATCTCGGCCCGGTGCTGGTAGTGGTAGGCGAGCGGGGAGAGCGTGACCTCCGGCTCCCCCGGCTCGCCGTCGCGCAGGATCAGCAGGCCCTCGGCCGGGACGCGCTCGGGCAGAACCTCGCCGCGCAGGGCGGTGGCGGGCAACGCCGAAAGCCGCGCGTGCAGCGCGGTGAGGATGGTTTCACGAGGGCTGAGCATGGAGATGGACCACGATTGGCGACTGCGGAAAGAATACGCCTCAAGCCCAGTCGGACCAATGCAGCAGCATTCACGGACGGCGCCAATGTGCTAAGGTCGTGACGCGGGTCAGCGGTGGAACTCATCCTCGTCAGGCTCATAATTGCGACAAGCTTCGACGCCTGTAGCCACCGCGTCGAGCAGAGCCTCCACATCGTGCAGAAGATCCGCAATCCGGGGGCTGCTAATCCGATAGCGCACGAAACGACCATCGCGCATGCTGGTTACGAGGCCACACTCCGACAGACATCGAAGGTGGTTCGAGACGTTGGGTTGTGTCAGGGCCGTGCGCCCGACGATCTCGTGAACGACCAGCGGCCCGGCGCACAGAGCATCCAGGATCGCCAACCGGCTCTGGTCCGCGATGCCGCGAAAGAACTTCGCCCGCCGCTCGGTGGCCGTCGCGACGGCATTGCGGTCCGCGGCGATTTGTTCCATATCATTCTCCGCTGATGTGTTTCGCACATCAAGATAGCAGGACCAATGCAAGCATGGCCAATGCCCAAGGCGCCGAACCGACCGCAGATGTCGCATCTTTCCGCTACCGCGTCTCCGGAATGGATTGCGCCAAGGATGCCGCCCAGATCGAGCGGGCCGCGCAGTCGGCGGGCGTGGCGCCGGAGGCAGTAAAGGTCTCCTCCGCCACCCACATCTTGACGTTGAACGTCCCCGAAGCGCGGCTGTCCGAGATCGAACGGGCCGTGGCCGCGACCGGCTACGGGTTCGATCGCATCGAAGCGGGCGACGACGAAGCGCAGGAGGGCGCAGCTTACCAAGACCCGGCCTATCGGCGCGCGCTCTGGATCGTGGTAATTCTCAACGTCGGGTATGGCATTGCGGAGATGATCGGCGGCTTCATTTCCGGATCGCAGGCCGTGAAGGCCGACGCGCTCGATTTCATTGGCGACGGCCTCATCACCTTTCTGGGCCTTCTGGCAATCGGTTGGAGCATTGTCTGGCGGGCGCGATCCGCCCTGATCCAAGGCATCTTCCTTGGCGTTCTGGGCCTTGGGGTTCTTGGGACGACGATCTGGCGCGCCTTTACCCAGACGACGCCGGACGCCGGTCTCATGGGGCTATTCGGTCTCATCGCTCTCGTGGTCAACGTCCTCGCGGTCCTGCCGCTGCTGCGGTTTCGCAAGGGTGACGCGAACATGCGGGCCGTCTGGCTCTTTTCGCGCAACGACGCGATCGGCAATGCGGCCGTGGTTGTGGCCGCGGCCCTCGTCGCGTGGCTGGGCAGCGCATGGCCCGACCTGATCGTCGCGTTCGGGATTGCGGGACTATTCCTGCATTCGTCCTGGTCGATTATCCGCGACGCGCGGGCTGATCTGAAGACAACTTGATGCTATCAGTTCGAAGCGGCCATCGCGGACATCGTCGAATAAGCGCAAGGCCCGCCACAGCAGTCATCTTCAGAACCTCTGCTCCACCCAGCTCGCCACGATCAGCCCCGGCACACCGTCCACTGCGCGCTCCGCATCCCGCGCCAGGTCCAGCCGCTTCGGCAGCTTCACCTGCGGCACCAGCAGGAAGATCGGCGCGGTGACCTTGCCGTGCCCGGTCTTCGAGCGGGACATTACCGCCTGACCCTTCGTGTTCAGCCGTCCCTCCGCTACCAGCAGGCTGGGGCCCATCCGGCGATAGACGAAGCGCAGGCGCAGACCGCGTCGCCGTTCCCATTCCCCAGGCGTGATCCGGCCGCCGCGCAGGGACTTGCCCGCGGCGGGCAGCGGGATCGCCAGCCAGAACCCGTCTTTGGAGCGGATCAGCGGGCCGGTGTCGTGGGCGCCGACGATCACCGGAGCCTTCGACCAGACCAGCGCCGCCGCATCCAGGCTCTCGCCTGACCTCGGGAAGTTCTGGCTGCGGATCGAGTTGGCGAGTCGGGGCCCGAGCCCCGCGCCGGTGATCTGCAACCGCCACGCCGTCTTCAGCCCGGTCCCGGCCTCGCGCATGGCGGCCGTGACGGCGCGTTCGCCCGCCGCTACCTCCGCCGCCATCATCGCGACGATGTCGGGATCGATGTCGAGCTTCAGTTTCATGGCCATCACGCGGGCCTCAGATCGACGGTCCAGACCAGCCGCTCCCGGTCACGGACGGGCTCGCCCTGGATGAGGAAGGCATCGCCGTCGATCTCGATCCGGTCGCCGGGATGCGGGGTCGCCACCTCGGTGACGCGCAGGTCGATCCGCGTGGTCTCGGACCAGAGTCGCGCGTCGCCGAAGTCGGAGATGACATCCGCGCGCCGGGCGACGACGCGCACCAGCACGGGCGCGCCGCCGTCGGCGATGTAGACCGCGTCCCGGCCGATATTGGGATCGGCGAAGAGCGCGCCCACGGCGGCGGCGAAGGCGCTCATCAGAACGTCGCGTTCAGGCGCACCCGGCCGATGGTGTCGCCCGCGCCGCTCGCCACCGCCTCGACGGCCACGCCGATGAGAGTGTTGTCAGTTGCCACGGTCGTGCAGCGCTTGTTGGTGTCGTCCCAATAGACCTTGGCGCCGACGGTCCATGCCTGGGAGCCGACCTTGGTGATGTCGAAGACGCCGACGAGCGCGGTCTCGACGGGATCGCCGAGAGCGGCGGCGCCTGCGGCGATGCCGAAGATGGAGCCGACGAGCAGGCCATCGCCGGAAGCGACGGCATAGGGCGCGGTCAGGGTGATGGTGTTGCCTGGCTGGACGTAGTTTTTCATGGGGGTGATCCTCGTGGAAAGACGACGGGCGGCCCGTCAGGACCGCCCGCGTTTCAGGGTTCAGGAAGCGCGGCTTACGCGCCCGGGTTCTTGTAGAGGCCCCGCCAGTCGATGGCCTTGGCGCCGAAGTCGAGGCGGCACTTGATCTCGACCCCGTCGACGTCGAAGCCGTTGCGCGTCTCGATGTAGGCGCCCTGCTGACCCTCGAGATAGGCGTACTCGATGGTGTCGATCTGGTTCGGGTTCGCGGCCAGATACCAGGCGGTCTCGCTGGCGGCGTCGAGCCGGGGCTCGCTGATCGGCGCCAGCGTGCGGATCGACTGCGGCACCACGCTCGCGGTTGCGGCGGGCACCAGGTTCTGGGCGACCAGCTGCTCGGCCTTCAGTTCCAGCGAGGCGGGTACGATCAGGAACGCGGGCCGAACGTTCAGCACCGTCTTCTTGTCGAGCCCGGTCTGCTTGGCCATGGCGGCACGGGCCGCGCCGACGCTGCTCACGTCGAGCGCCGCGCCGGTTCCCGCGAGGTTCTTGTGGGTGGTGTGGAACAGCGCGTTGCCGTCGGCCATCGCCGGGTTGGCGGTGATGATGCCCCAGACCACGTCCGACTCCAGCTGCGCGATGGAGTTGCCGTACATCGCCGGGATCCGGGTGAATGCGTCGAGATCGTCGTTGATCAGCGTCTGGCGGGTGATGGCGACCACCCGGCCATAGGTCTTGACCTTGTAGCTCTCCTTGCTCTCGCCGAGCGTGCCGCGCTTGAACTCGCCGCTCTCGCCGACTTCCAGCAGTTGCGGGGCTTCGCCGAGCTGGACGCGGTGCATCGCCTTGAAGTCGGTCGCCAGCACCTGGCGGCAGAACAGCATGAAGGTGCGGGGATAGGCCTCGTAGGCCTGCCGCAGCGTCTTGTTGGTGACCGCCGACAGGATCTCGGGGAAGTCCGATGTGGAATGCAGCGCCCGCGTCGCCACCTCGTCGCGCGACAGGCCCCGCGTGTTCACCCCGGCATTGCCGAGGCTTTCGCGGGCCAGTTCCAGCAGCGTCATGCCGCGATACTGGCGCGCGGCATCCTCCAGCTGGAACAGCGTCGGGCTGTAGCGGTGCAGCAGCGCGTTCGCCACGGCATCGCGGCGGGTGATGCGTTCATCGCGGCCGCCGAGCGGGACGGAGACATGGGGGAAGGTCCGGGTCTCGTCGGACTTCGCGGCGACCTGGTCGAGGATCAGGCGGCGGGACTCGTCGACGCTGACGCCGCGTTTCACCAGATCCTCGGCGAAGCCGCGCTCGAGGTTCAGGCGGCCTGCCAGATCGTAGATGGTCGAGACGCGGTCGCGCTCGGCCTCGCGGGCGCGGGTCGCGACGGCTTCGGTGTCGGGCGCGGGCGTTGCCTGCGTCTTCGGCTGGCTCCGCATCTCACTGGCGGCGACCTTCGGGTCGGGCGCAGCCGAGCTCAGTTCCGTCATGGTGGTATCCTCGGTTTCGACCGGCTCGGTCGGCTGGGTGGTGGCGGGGGTTGCGGCGTCGCTCGCCGGGGTCTGGGTCTTGTCCGTCATCGGGATCGGTCCTTTCGGGCTGGAAGGGGCGTCCCGGCGGTGAAGGACGCAGTCGTGAAGAGGATGCTGGGCGCGGAAACCGGCAGCGGGGTCGGCGCCGACCGCGACGGCGGAGACCTCGAACGGCGTCCAGTCCACGGCACGCCAGAGTTCGCGCGCCGCCTCGGGCTTGGAGACTTCGAAGCGGTGGACCTGGTAGCCGATGGAGACCGCACGGATGTGCCCGGCCTGAATGTCGCGCCAGATCGGCTCGACATCGGCGCGTTCGGAGATGCGCACCAGCGCGATGCCGCGGCCGTTCTCGATCCGCGCCGAGCCCGGCACGACCGAACCGATCACCGCGTCGAGCGTGTCGAGCTCGTGCACCTTCAGGAACGGAGCGCCCGCGTTCAGCCGGTCGAGCCGGACATGGGCGGGGTCGAGGCTCAGTTCCTCGTCATAGGGCTCGCCGAAGAAGGTCGCGCGGCGGACGCGCGCCCCGGCCGACCAGACCACCTCGACGGTGCGGCTGTCGGCATCGGCCGTGTTCGGCGCAAGCTCCGCCGACCGGCGCATGGCCGGCAGTTCGATCATCGTGTCCATGGGGTCAGTCCTGTTGGTCGGCCTGCGCCGGGTCGATTGCATCCGCTTCGGCGGTGGTGTCGTCGGCGGCCGGATCGGTTGCCGGATCGTTAGTTTGGGCGCTGCCAGTTTTCGTGACGCGGCGCGGGTCGCTGTCGAGCACCAGCCCCAGCGCGTCGAGCTTGGCGTTGGTCGCGGCGATCTCGGCCAGTACGGCGTCGGGGTTGCGGCCCTGACGGGCGATCACCTCGGCCAGAGTCATGGTGCCCGAGCGGATCGACAGCAGGTTCGCCATCGCGTCCTTCTGCGGATCGACGGCCTCGAACTTCGGCGGCGACCATTCGACCGGCACGATCGGCGACGGGATCTGCCCCGCCGCCCATGCGGCTTCCGTGAACCAGCGCCAGACCGGGGCGCAGAACATCGGGATGAACAGCTGCCACTGCACGGCGTCGATCTGGCGGCGGAACTCCACCAGCCCCGCCCGGATCGAGGAGTAGTTGACCTGGCTGAGATCGCCGGTCAGCAGCTCGTAGGGCACGCGGAACCCGGCCGAGATCGTGTGCAGGCTCGCCCGCTTGTACTCACCGTAGCCGCCGGTCGCCGAGGGCTGGTTGAAGCGAATATCCTTGCCGCCGCGTGCATAGGCGATCAGCCCCGGCTCGAACTGCTCGACCCGGTTGCCGTCGGCATCGACCACGGAGGGCGCGATACCCTGCTGCGCCTCGTCGTCGCCGAAGACGATGGCGGTGACGCAGGCCTCGGTCTTCTTGCGGACCAGTTCCGCCACCTCGTAATCGTCGAGATCGCGCAAGCTGCGGATCACCGGCGCCCCCCAGGGGACGCCGCGCGCCTGAGTGCGCTGCTTCTCATAGACATGGGCGATCTCGGTCGCCGGGACCGGGCGGCTTTGCAGACCGTTCTGCAAGGCCCCATAGGCGTCGCCCGGATGCTCGGCATGGAGCCAATAGGCCCGGCGCTTGCCGACCGGGTCGAACTCGATCCCTTGGACCAGCCGTCCCGCGCCGATGGCGCCGGATTTGGTGGCGTCGAGGAAATCGGCCTCCAGCACCTGCAATTGCAGCGGGACCGGCAGTCCGTCGCTCGCGCGCCGCAGGCGGCGGCGCACCAGCACCTCGCCAGCTTCGACCATCTCGCGGCAGATCAGCGTCTGCAGCCCGTAGAAATCCAGTTGGCCGTCGGCATCGCAGTCCGCCGTCCAGCGCTCGAACAGGGCATCGACCTTCCGGTCGAGCGTGTCGTCGCCGCTGGCGGCGCGCGGCATGATGCCCGCGCCGATGATGTTGTTCACCAGCACCGCCACGGCCTTGGCCGCATGCGGGTTGTTGCGCACTAGATCGCGCATCCGGTCGCGCAACAGCGCCCCGGCCACGCCGATCTCGGTATCGGCCGAGGATCCGGGCGCGCGCCAACCCTCGGTCCGCCGCCCGCGCGCGGCACCGTCATAACCGCGCGTCAGGGTCTCGAAGACCTGACGGGCCATGACGCGGCGGGCCGCCATGCGCGGCGCCACCGTGGCGATGGCGTGATCGAACCAGGTCGCCGACATCAGCGATCCCCGCGGCTGAAGCCCGCAAGCCCGGCGACCGGCAGCGGACGGCCCACGCCCGCGATGGCGCGCTCGATGGTCCGGATGCGGGCGAGCAGATCCTCGGCCGAGCCGTAATCCACCGACTTGCCGTCATAGCTGACGCGCGTCGTGCCGCTGGCATAGGCCCGGCGCAGCGCCGAGAGCTCGGTTTCCGTCCAGTCGGTCATGTTCAGAACCATCCTCCGCGCCGTCCGAGCCAGTCGGAGCGGCGCTTGCCCTGCGGGGCCTGTCCCGGCCGGTTGATCTGTCCGGCGGGATCGGTGTCGGTGGGGGCGGCCCCGAGTTGATCCTCGAGGTCGCGCCATTTCTCGTCGGGCCAGCGGTCCGCGCCCGCGATCCAGGCGGCGGCGCGGGCATAGACCCGGCAGTCCAGCGCCTCGTTGCGCTCGCGCAGCTTCTGCCATTCCAGCCGGGCGAAGCCGCGCTTCGTGCGCACCGTCACCAGCTGTTCGGCCACGAACTGCTTCAGCCATTCGTTCTCGACCCAATGCGGCAGGTGCACCGAGCCGGGCGGGAACGCCGCACCCTCCGCCATGTCCTCTTCGGTCGGCCGTTCCAGCCGTAGGAAACGATAGGTTTCGGCCTTGAAGGTCGACACCGCCACGGTCCAAAGCCGCGCCCCGCGCCGCAGACGTTTGCCGCCCTCGGTCGCGTCCACGAAGGTCGGGCCCGAGACCGGGCTCGAGCGATTGAACCCCTCGACACCCTTCACCGGCGACACCTGCCCAAACCCTTGCGCCCGCGACCAGGAGTAGACGGCCGGGGCCTCGTAGCCGGTGTCGATGGCGAGCCGCGCGATGCGCAGATGAGCGCCGCGTTCGTGCGGCCAGGACCGGTCCAGCAGCGCCGTCAGTTCCGACCATGCGTCGTGCCGATCCGGGCCGCCCTCGATCACGACGTGATCGACGAGCCAGCTTTCCAACCCGCGACCCCAGGCCCAGACGTCGACCTCGATCCGGTCCTTCTGCACGTCGGCCCCGGCGGTCAGGAACAGCCCGCCCGCAGGTACGGTGCCGGATGTCCAGCGCTCGCGCCGGTCGTAGAGCCGCTGCCAGTCCGGGGCTTCGCCGGTCTCGACCCATGTCTCGCCGAGGATGGTGTTGCGGAACGCCTTGATCGCTTCGTCCGACCCCTGCGCCGCGTCCCAGGCCCGCACGATCCGCTCCCAGCTCAGCCAGCCGATCGGCGAATAGAGTGCCGAGAGGTGATACCCGACGGTGGTCGGATCGGCGGCCGAGGCGGTCGCCCGCCATTCACCGGCTTCCAGCATCGCCGTCTTGTGGTGCTCCGCGATTGCCGCGTCGCAGCCTTCGCAGTGATATTCCGCCGTCTCGGGGCGGCCCTTCTGCCAGCGCAGCCGGTCGAACTTAAGCCATTGGGAATGGCCGCAATGCGGGCACGGCACGAAGTACCGTCGCTGGTCGCTGGCCTCGTATTCGCGCTCTATGCGCGACAGCCCCCGGATCGTCGGCGTCGAGACCAGGAACACCTTGCGACGATGCGCGAAGGTCAATGACCGCGCTTCGGCCAGCGTGACCGGGTCGCCTTCCTCGTCGGCCGAGGCCGGATAGGCGTCGACCTCGTCGAGGAAGATGTAGCGCGCCGGGGTGGACCGCAGCCCGACTGCCGAGTTCGCCCCAGTCATGATCAGGATGCCGCCGGAGAACTCCTTCGACAGCATGGTGTTGCCCGCATCGCGCGAACGGGCGGGTTTCACCCGCTCGCGCAGTTCCGGACTTTCGTCGATCAGCGGATCGATCCGCTGGCGCGAGTTGCGCTTGGCCAGTTCCACCGTCGGCTGGACGGCGAGCATCGGCCCCGGCGCCTGGTGGATCGCGAACCCGATCCAGTTGTTCCCGGCCTCGGTCGCGCCGACCTGTGCGGCCTTCATGAACACGATCCGCTGGGTTGGATCGCCCGGCGACAGCCGGTCCATGATCTCGCGCATGTAGGGCGTGCGCACCGTGCGATACCGCCCGGGTTCGGCCGAGGCGCGGCCCGAGAGCATCCGGTGCCGATCCGCCCATTCCGAGACAGTCAGGTCCGGGTCGGGCCGCAGCCCGTTGCCCCAGGCGCGCAGGATCTCGCCCGCGCCGTCGAAGTCCGTCAGGCCATCGCCGCTTTCACCGGAAGTCGGGCCGGACCTCGGCGAGTTCGTCGAGGTGGGCGCGTACATGCTTTTCTAGGACCTTCTGCATCGCGGCTGGCTCCACGGTGATCTGCTGGCCCGTGGCTTCGCTGCACGACGCCGAGATCTCGGCCGCCATCAGCGCCGCCGCGCGCGCAGGCCAGTTCACCCATGCGTCCCGTTCGTCCCGCGCCAGCCGGAACACCAGCGCCAGCGCACGGGCCCGCTCGATCAACTCTCCCTTCAGCTTCTGCAGCCGGATGCGCCGTTCCTGCGCCTTAAGCACCTCATTCGCGGTCTTCGCCTGCAGGAAGGTCGTGCCGCCACCGACCGCCGGGACCGCCAGCCCCTGTTCACGGAGCGTGTCGCCGACGGCGGCCACCGCGGCCTCGGGGACGGGCTTCAGCTTCGGCGTGGGCGGCTTGCGGGTCTTTGACGGGTCCGTCGTTTCGGCACGCCGGGCGTCGCTGGCCGCTGCGTTGATGCTGCCGTCCGGATAGAGAACCAGCCGCTCGGCCGTCTTCGCCTTCTGGATCGCGCCCCGCGACAGCCCGACATGGGCGGCGTACTGGCGCTCGCTCATGCCCTGCATCGACAGCTCCGATTATCATTTAAAATCAGGTTCTTATCGAGTTGATAAGCGCGGCGGCGAGAGCGAACGTCACTCCAGCGAAGCGATGCAACTCGACCCAAGGAGCCACCACGATGACCAGCCGCCTGAACCCGATCACCACCCCGCGCCACGAACTCCGGGCCGAGAATGCGCGCCGGAACAAGGAAGCCGCGCTCGCGGCCTTCATGGGCAAGAAGGCCGAGATCGACGAGATGCTCGCCCGTCTGCAGGCGCTCAGCGACGACCATTTCAACTGCCATCCCGACGAGGTGGGCTGGGCCATGGTCGGCACCCTCGAACACTACGCCAGCCTCCTGAAGCGCATCACCGACAGTGCCTTCGGCGAAGGCGAACACGCCCGCTGATCTCCGGCACTGCCGGAACTCCTGCCGCGCGCCCTGCGCGGCTCGGGGTCGTAGGAGGGTCGCGATGGTCGCGGCCCCCGATACGGAGACTCCAGATGACCAAGCTTTCCGACACCCAGCTCGTGATCCTCAGCGCCACCGCGCAGCGCGAGGACCGAAACGTCCTGCCGCTCCCCGGCTCGCTCCGCGGCGGCGCGGCTGCCAAGGTGGTCGGCGCGCTGCTCTCCCGCGGGCTGATCGCCGAGACGACGACCGACAGCCAGACCAAGGCGGACGCCGCTCTCAACCGCATCTGGCGCAACGACGAGGACGGCCGCGCCATCCTCCTGCACATCACCGACGCGGGTCTCGCTGCCATCGGCGTCGAGCCGGAGGGCGGCGACAGCGCGCCCGCGGGCGCCGACGAGGCGGCCCCGCAGGACGCTCCCGCCGAGGCCAACCCCGCGCCCAAGGCGCGCACACCGCGCACCGGCACGAAGCAGGCGAAGCTGATCGAGATGCTCCGCTCCGACGGCGGCGCGACCATCGGCGAGATTGTCGTCGCGACGGGCTGGCAGCCGCACACAGTTCGCGGGGCATTTGCCGGCGCGCTGAAGAAAAAGCTCGGCCTCGAAGTGACCTCCGACAAGGTCGAGGGGCGCGGGCGGGTCTACCGGCTCGAAGCCTGATCCCGACCCGGCGCGCCGCCGAAGTCCCGGCGGTAGGGAAGCCGGACCGGAACAGAGCCGCCGCTCGTCCTGAGCGGCGGCTTCTTCGCTCTGACGCGGATCGCCTCGAACAGCCGCCGGAGGCCAAAGCTCCGGACAATGCTCACGATGGTGAAGACCGCCCCCATCTTCAGGTTCTGCGCCAGCGTCGTGTGCAGCCCGAAAACCGGGAAGATCAGGATCTGCGTCACGACGGCGACGCCGTAGCCGACCGCCACGTTGGCGATGGCCTCGACCAGCGACATGGCACGGCTCTGCTTCATGCCATCCCCTCATCCATCGGCGAGCAATTGAGCTGCGAGAGTTCGGAGCGCATGCGCCGCAACCAGCGGGACCACTCCGTTGCCACAGAGCCGAAGCCGGTCCACCCGGTGGGCCAGCCCATCAGCGCCTCGACGAAGGCTGGGTTCAACGTCCGGGGCGTGTCGGAGGAATGCGCGCCAGCCATCGGCGTCACCAGGACCTGGCGGCCAAGCAGGCCGTTCACCGGCGTGTTCGCGAGGCTCGTCGCACCGTCCTTGTGATCCCGCGCCGTCGGCGTCATCCACATCCGCATCATCTCCGTCCGCTTGCCGCCACTCGACCGCGTCCCCGAGCAGGCGCGCGGGGTCGGCCAGGTGGTCGCGCTCCCGGTGGGCGAGGATGAAGAGCCTTTCGCGCCGATGGGGCGCGCCGACTTCCGCCGCCGTGAAGAGACCTGCCGCAAGCCTGTAGCCCATGCCGACCAGTCCGCTGGCGATTTCAGGGAAGCCGAGGCGGAGATGATGGGCGACGTTCTCGAGGAACACGAAGGGCGGCTCGACCTCGCCGACGATGCGGGCGACATGCGGCCAGAGGTGGCGCGGATCGTCGGCACCCCGGAGCTTGCCCGCGACCGAGAACGGCTGGCACGGATAGCCCGCAGTGACGATGTCCACCGCGCCGCGCCACGCGCGGCCATCGAAGGTTCCAACGTCGTCCCAGAGAGGCGCGCGATCCAGGGACGCATCTTCCATCCGCGCCACGAGAGTGGCTGCGGCGAAGGTTTCCCGTTCGACATGGCCCACAGCACGATATCCGGGGATGGCGATGGCGAGCCCAAGATCGAGCCCGCCCGCGCCGGAGCAGAGGGAGAGGCCGAACAAACATGCGTCTCCGGCTCCGGAAGTGTCTCCGGAGGAAGGTAAAGCCAGGTCATGCATGTCACGCGGCGGTCTTGCGCTTTCGCGCGGGTTCGGGAGCGGTGTCCGTGACCGGAGCGGCGTCCCTGACCGGAACATCGGCGGGGGCTTCGGCGTCTTGGCCCAGCCGCTCGGTTCTCACCTGCGCGAAGGTCCGGCCATCGCCGTCGAGGATCGCCTCCTTGCCGGTTTCGGCCTGCCAGCGTTCGACGGCGACGTCGATGTAGGCCGGGCTGATCTCCATCGCGAAGACACGGCGGCCGTTGGCCTCGCCCGCCATGATCTGCGACCCAGACCCCGAGAACGGCTCATAGCAGAGGCCGCCCCGCGCCACATGCTGGCGCATCGGGATCCCGAAGGCGTCGAGCGGTTTCGGCGTCGGGTGGTCGGGGCGCTCGTCCTTGGCGAAGGATGGCATCTCCCAGGTGGAGGGGAGCGTCTGCTCGGCGACCTTCGGCGGGCGGTTCGGGCGGCGCCAGCCCATGAAGCAGGGCTCGTGCTTCCAAAGGTAGTGCGACCGGGTCAGGACGCCGCGGTCCTTCACCCAGATGATCTGCTGGTGGACGAAGGCGCCCGCCTTCTCCCAGCAAGCCTCGAGCATCGCTTGGCGGCGCGAGGCGTGCCAGCAGTACCAGGCGGCGTCTTCCGCGATGGCCTCGGCGACCGCCGCAGCGATGAAGCCGTCGTAGAGCTCCGCGCCCTGCGAGGAGTCGTCCCAAGTTGTGCCGTAGGACGCGGACCAATCCTTGTTGCGGGTCGGATGGTTCGAGCCATCGTAATCGACGAGATACGGCGGGTCGGTCGCGAACAGGATCGCCCGTTCGCCGTTCATCAGGCGGCGCACATCGGCAGCGCTGGTGCTGTCGCCGCAGAGCAGTCGGTGGTCGCCGAGGATCCAGAGATCGCCCGTCCGTGACGCCGGGTTGCGCGGTGGCTCGGGGATGGTCACCGGCGGCACGGAGCCTCCGGCGCCACCTTCTTCACCGTCCCCCTCAGGTACATAGGCCAGCAGCTTGTCCAACTCGCCGTCGGAGAAGCCGACCAGCGACAGGTCGAAATCCTCGGCCAGCAGGTCGTTCAGTTCCGCCGACAGCAGCGCCTCGTCCCAGGTGCCGAGTTCCGTCAGTTTGTTGTCCGCGATCCGGTACGCCCGGCGCTGCGCCTCGGTCAGGTGCCCGAGCACGATCACCGGCGCTTCGGTCAGCCCGAGCTGGGTGGCCGCCAGCACGCGCCCGTGCCCGGCAATCAGCTCGCCATCCTCGCCCACGAGGCAGGGCACGGTCCAGCCGAACTCGGCCATGCTGGCGGCGATCTTCGCGACCTGGTCCGGCCCGTGCGCCTTCGCGTTCTTCGCGTAGGGCTGGAGGCGCGACAGCGGCCACGTCTCGATCGCGTCCGGGGCGAAGCTCAGCGTCATGGTGGGCAAGGTTCCTCGGTCGGGTGGATGCCGTTGGCTTCCGGACTCCGGATGCCGGGCTGGACTCCACACGGGGTCCAGCGGCTACCAGCGGTGTCCGGTCGGAAGGCCAGCGTTCATTGGTGTTTGCGCGGGGCGCGTGAGGCTCCGGCTTCCGGGTGGCTTCCCAAAAATCCGGCCCTGTCGCTGGCGATGTCCCGCGCTTCGCCCGCCAGCATACGAAAACGCCCAGGAAGGAACCGGAAACTGCCGTGGGCTGGACCCCGGCCGGACCCTTGCTGGATACCGGGGTCCAGGTGGCCCCCGTCAACGCAAAGGGGAGAGCGAGCCTTCCAGCGCACTCTCCCCATCTTGCCTTCGGAATAGCACGATCATGTTGCAGATGTCGAAGGAAAAAGTGTTGCAACACATTGGAGTCACTGCGCATTCAGGCGCGCGGCGATCTTGGTCAGCGCCAGCTGCCAGCGCCGCCATGCGGTCGTGCGGTCGCAGCCGAGCTCGCCGCTGATCTGCTTCCACGGCACGCGGGCGGCGCGCGACCAGACCAGCTTGCGCTCCGCCTCCTCGATCCAGAGCACCCAGTCGAAGGTCTGCTCGAGCCGGGTGATCGCGGCGGCCGAGGGCCAGACCCGCATCGGCTGCGGCTCCATCGCCGCGATCTCGCGGCTGGTCCGCACGATGTCGGGCCAGGTGTTGAAGTAGCCCTGCGCCTTCACCGGAGGCAGCTTGCGCAGGGTGCGGAACGCCTCCTCGAAATGATCGGCGACGCAGTCGGCGGTCCATTCACGATCAGCCATGACGCGCCTCCCTCTCGGAAGGGCGCGGGCCGTAGAGCTTCTCGCCCAGCTGGCGGACCAGTTCACGCTCGGGCCAGGTGAGGCGGTCGTCATCGGCCGAGACCGCGAGGACGCCCTGTTCCCGCCAGCCCTCGCGCTTGACCTGTTCGGGATCCCGGCGCCGGCCGCCGTAGCCGTGGGGATGCCATCTCATGCGACACCTCCCTTCGTCTCGATCGCCCAGAGCAGGATAGCGATGGCGTCGGCCTCGTTGTCGTCGGCCGGGCTGAAGCCGCGGGCGCGGACGGCGGCGACCATGGCGGCCTTGTCGGCGTTACCCTTGCCAGCGGCATGACGCTTGATCGTGCCGACCGGGACGCCCTCGTAGGGTACGCCGCGCAGCTCGGCCCATGCGGTCAGCGTGGCCATGAGCCCGCCGTAGATGTGGCTCGCGTCGGTGCCTGCGTGGCGGCGGACTTCCTCGAACCAGATGGCGGCGACGGGCCCCGACAGCCGGTCGATCTCGGTCAGCCAGTTGGTGAAGCGCAGGTAGCGCATACCGCCGCCATCGAAGCGGCCCGGGCGCAGCGAGACGGTGCCGCTGGTGATCAGGCCGTCATGGCCGCGGATCGCCCAGCCGGTCGAGGTGCCGAGGTCGAGCGCGAGGATGCAGCGGTGGCGGGGCGTGTCGACGGGAAGCGATTCAAACCTTGCGCCGTCGCAATTCGGGATCAGAGTCGGCTGAGCCATGATGGGTCTCCTTTGCCGGTGGCCTGTGGTGGTGGAAGACGACGGCGGTCTGGTGCTTGGCGGTACGGGGCCGCCGTCGTCGGATCGGGAAGCACAACAGACCGTCACGGCGGCGCGCGCGGCTGACCCGGACGTATGGGAGGAGTGGCCAACCCTGTGGGGTGGCCCTCCCATACGTAGTATGGGGGTTTGACACCTAACTGTTCCGAGGCGTTCAAGTGGCTGAAATCATTGCGGAATAAGACTTCATGAAGTCTTCGTGCATGAGTCAGGGACCTGACTCTTATTTTCCCGTAACCCGTTGATTTCGTTGAGTGCACAGTTGGCGCTATCATATGAGTCAGGCCTCACTCATATGAGTTAGGTCGTCCTCGAGCCCCTCCGGGTAGACCCAGACGGCGGGGTTTTCGACCTGCAGGCAGAGCCCGGATTGGGGGCATTTGAAGTGGCTGGGCAGGACCGGACGGACCTTCGTGGTGACCTCGCCGGTGTCCGGATCGACCTCCTCGACAGGCGCGCCGAACTGCATGCCCTCGACGCAGAGGTAGCCGAACCGCGACCGGGTGACGGGAAAGCCGAACCCCGCGGGGTCGCGCAGGAACTTCACGAAGCCCTTGGTCGCCAGCACGCTGAGCCGCTCGCGGATGGTGTGCTTGCTGCCCAGACCGCCCCGGTTCTCGAAGGTCTCGGCGAACTGCATCGCGGTGTAGAGGCGCTCGCTCGCCGCCTCATCCAGCAGCATGCCGAGGATGACATCGTGCTTGCGCAGCCGCTCGGCATCGAGTTTGGCGCCGACCTCCTTGCGCACCAGGCGCTCGTTCAACGGGTTCAGTTCGACCCATTCCCCCTTCACCTTGTCGATGAGCTTGCCCGGCAGCGCAGGGCCGTTCCGCAATTCGATCTCCAGCCTGCGGACGGTGCTGTCCTCGTCGGGCCGGTGCATGAGCAGCCCCGAAGTGTAGAAGCCGCGCAGCGCGCTGGCGCCGGAGAGCGCGAGGAAGGGATCGTCCTTGACCTGATGCTTGCTGGCCTTGCGGGTGTGGTGAGCGAGGATGACGCCCGCGTCCGGATTGACGGCATCGCGGAGAAGCTCCACCCGGTCCTTCAGGAAGAACATCATGGCGGTGTTGTCGTTCTCACCACCCCCCTCGGGGCCGCCGTCGAAGAGGTTGCGGATCGGGTCGATGACGATGATGTCGGGCGGCGCGTTGGGAAATGCGGCCCGGATCGCCTCGGTCACGCGGGCGGCGCCCTCCGCGTCGAGCAGCAGCTTCAGCTTCGGGGTGGCGATGAAGGTGTCGCGCGCGGCGGTGATCACGGCGGCGGGCAGCGCGATCTGCTGCATGCGCTCGCGCAGGTAGTGATACTGGATCTCGGCCTGCAGATAGAACACGCGCAGCGGCCGGGGCGGCGTGAAGCCGAGGAACGGCACGCCTGCCGCCATGTGGACGAGCCAGGAGATCAGGAAGTCGCTCTTGCCGACCTTGGGCGCGCCGCCGAGCACCAGGAGCCCGCCAGGTGTCAGCACGCGCGGCCCGATGATGTCTTCGGGCATGGGACTGGTATCGTCGAGCAGCGCGCCGAGGCTGAAGGTCGGCAGCGGGCTGGCCGGGGGATTGGCGTGGGCTGCGCGCAGGAGCGGCGGACCGTTGCGCTTCACATGCAGCGCCCAGAGGCGCTCGGACTCGGCCATCAGCCGATCGAGCGGCCAGGACGGGCGCAGCATGGCGGCGTTGTAGCCGCAGATCGCCACCCAGCCCGAGAACGGGTCGAGGCGGCCCTCGTGCACCAGGCGCACGTAATGGCCGATGGCGGCACTGGCTCCCTGGAACCGCGACCAGTCGTCGACCGCGCCTTCGCGCACCGGCGTGGTGAGCACCGCATCGACGCAGGGCTTCGTGGTCGGCGCTGCAACGTCGCTGGCGAAGCCCACGCCGGGCAGCGGCGGCATCTCGGCGACCCGTTCGGCGAAATCCGCAAGATCTACCTCGACCGCGCGATGTTCGCGGATCTGCACGAGGCGCTGGTGGCCGTGCTTGTGATAGACGGTGCCGGGCACCCGGATCGGCTGGTGCGCCGAGCGGAAATGCGTGTCGCCGCCGACCTTCACGGCGATCTCGCCGCGCAGGCGGCAGAGGGTGGCCAGATCCTCGCCCTCGGCGGGTTCGGTCAGTTGCCACCAGACATGGAGCTTCGCCGCGCCCTCGGGCGTGCGCCCGCCGCTTTCGATGATGAGCGTCGGCGGGCCGAGGTGGCGGGTGACATGGTCCAGCTTGGCCGGGATGTCGCCCGCGTCGAGATCGACGACGATGGCCTGCATCTGCAGCACATCAGAGGCGCGGGCCTGGCCCTGTTCCTCGACCGTGCCGGGAATGACATAGACGGCGGCGCCCTCGCGGTTCGCCCATCCGGCGAAGGTTGCGAGTTTCTCGGGCGCGCTGTCGTCGGCCGGGATCCAGATGTTGTGCGGCTTGCCGTCCCGGCCCTGACCCTTGTCGACGAAGCCGCGTAGCGGGATCAGCCCCTCGCACCAGCTGAACACGGTGTCGAGGAACACGGCGATCTGCTCGGGATCAGGGTCGCAGCCGAAGGGGTTCTCGGGCGGTGGCCCGTCGTTGAAGTCCATCCACGGGTTGAAGTGCAGGATGCCGTCGTCGCTCATGCCGGCAGCCCCCAGCAGCGCTCGGACCACGGGCAGAAGCGGCATTCGAAGAAGTCGGGCGTGGTGGCGACGCGCGGCAGAAGCTCGCCCGCATCTGTCGCCTGCAGGATCCGCACGCCCCGGTCGGACATGCGCTGCGCGAGATCGGCGTCGAAGGGCACCAGCTCATGGTGCATCTCGGCCGTGTCCTTGTTGATCGCGGTGAAGAGCGCGGGCGCGGCCGAGATACCGGGGACCGTTCCTTCCATGTAGGCCTGGTAGAGCGCGATCTGGGCGGCGTAGACCGGCTTCGATTTCGTCACACCGTCCTTGACGCAGGCGCGCCAGTTCTTGGCGTTCATCGTCTTGCATTCCCAGAGTGCGGGAACGGCCAGACCGAAGCCTTCGGGCCCGGCCGCGACGATGCCGTCGACATGACCGCGGATGCGTCCGCCCGCGACGGAGAAGCCAAACTGGCCGCCATCTGGCCGGTTGCCCTTGCGCGTGTAGAGGTCGAAGCCCGCGCCGCGCAGCCAGGCGACGGCCAGATCCTCGAGCGCATGACCGATGGCGAAGATGCGCAGCGACTGGCCGCTGAAGTCCTGGCCCTCGTCCTTCGGCGTCGCCGTGAACTCGAACTGCAGGGCGCGCTCGCAGGCATGGCCGAGACGCGAGCCGCCGAGATAGTCGCGGGGCGGCCGCGTCGCCTGATCGGCGGTGAGCGCCCGATCGACGGCGGCGTTGACCTTGTCGGCAAAGCTGGGGCGGCGGTTATAGTCCAGCATGCTGGCCTCCCTCGTAGCTGCGGTGGGCGAGCCCGTGGCAGGTCGAGCAGAGCCATTCGACCGAGAGCGGCGCGTCATAGTCGTGGTGATGCGCTTCGAGGTCGGTCACGCAGCCACATCGCTGACACCAGACCGGCACGACGATCCGACAATTGACGGCACGCCGGACGATGCTGTGGGCCCGATATTTCTCGGCGTGGCGCAGGCGATAGCGACGCTGTGCCTCCCGATGCTTCTCGGGGTTCCTGAATTTCTGCGCGTAGGCACGCTGGTATTCCCGACGGCAGTCGCGGCACCAGGTCTGCCGACCATCGGGACTGAGCCGGCGGCGTCCGAACTCGCAGACGTCCTTCTCGACGCCGTATTTCGTGCAGAGCTTGGTCAAAACGGCACCTCCGACGTCTGCGCCCGGGCGATGTCGGACATGGCCTCGCGGAAGCCCTCGACGGCTTCCTCGATCAGCGCGCGCACCTGCGCTTCGGTCAGATCCGCAAGCGGGGTGGCCCAGCCGATCTCGTCCATCAGCAGCGCGACGCGCTTCATGGTGGCGGTGATCGCGGCGCGCTCCTCCTCGGTCAGGTCAACCATGGTGAGACGCTCCCGCGCCAAGCGCGTCCAGAAGGACTGGCAGGGCATCGAGCAGAACCAGACCGAAGGCCGGGGTCGCTTCGACCGGTGCGGATCGAACCAGCCAAAACCACGGGTGGGTTGCCGGCAGACAGCACAGAGCGTTCCACGCGGATGCCAGAGCCGCCGCCGGTCCTCGGCCGTGATGGGGGTTGAGGGTGCCATGGGTCATGCCGCCCTCCGTTCGGGAGAGGCCGCCGTGTCGACCAGCTGGCGGATGGCGCGCTTGTTGAAGCCGAAGGTCATCAGCGCCGAGGCGCGGTAGCGCGTCAGGCCGAAGTCATGGCGGCATTCAGGTGGCAGGTACTGCAGCTGCTTCTCGGTCGGCGGCTGGCGGAGCCAGGAACGGGTCTTGAAGGCGCTCTCGTCGGTCTCGTGCGTGTTCAGCCAGTCGTCGGCCTGCGCGAGGCAGACCGTGCGCTCGCCGACGCCCAGCAGATGCGGGCGTTCGCCTTTCGCGCCGCCGATTGCGTACCAGACCCCGTCCAGCCAGAAGATGCCGCCCCAGGCTGCGAAGCCCGTGGCCATCAGCGCATCATCCGTGCCGTAGAGGTCGACCCACGCGAAGCTGGACCGCTTCAGCAGGTCGATCTCGGTCATCATGAAACCCGAGAGCGGCGCGGCGGCCGCGCCTTCGCCCGCATCCAGATCCTCGCGCGGGAACGCCTCACCGCAGAGGGGGCATTCGGTGGCGGCCAGCGGGATCTCCGCCTCGCAGGCCGGACAGGTCTTGGTCGGCGCCTCGCCGGTTTCGGTCTTGCCGTCGAGATCGACATCCTGTTCCAGCGTGCCGTGGATCAGGCTCGACGTCCCGAAATCCAGCACGACGCAGTCGGTCTTGACGATGCCGGGGTGTTCCTCGGGATCGACGGTGCGCAGCCCGCGCCCGACCATCTGGATCATCGTGGATTTGTAGGAACTGGGGCGCAGCAGCACGACGCAGGAGGTGGGCGGATGGTCCCAGCCCTCCGTCAGCACCGCCACGTTGACCACGACGCGGATGTCGCCCGCCGCGTAGTCGGCGAGGATAGCCTTGCGGGTTTCTGCCGCCAGATCGCCGTGGATCAGCGCGGCGGAAACGCCCGCCGCCCTGAAGGCCTCGGTGACATGCTCGGCGTGCGCGACGGTGGAGCAGAAGACCACGGTCTGCCGATCGCCCGCCTTTTCCTTCCAGTGGCGGATCACCTCGTCGGTGACGGGGGCGCGGTCCATGATGCCCGCCACCTCCGCCATGTCGAAATCCGACATGGTCTTGCGGACCGAGCGCAGCTCGTCCTGCACGCCCACATCGATGACGAAGGTGCGGGGCGGCACGAGGTGGCCAGAGGCGATCAACTCGCCCAGCCGAACCTGGTCGGCGACATTGTCGAAGACCTCGCGCAAGCCCTTCCTGTCGCCACGGTTCGGCGTGGCGGTGACCCCGAAGATGCGGGCATCGGGATTGTCTTCGCGCACCCGGTCGATGATGCGGCGATAGCTGTCGGCGACGGCATGGTGCGCCTCGTCGACAACCAGCAGGTCGAGACGCGGCATGTCGGCAAGGTTCGAAGCCCGCGCCAGCGTCGGCACCATCGCAAAGGCGACCTGACCGCCCCAGGACTTCTCCGTGGCGTCGATCACCGAGGTAGCGACGCCCGGCACCACGCGCTGGAACTTGGCGCGGTTCTGCGCCGTCAACTCGTCGCGATGCGCCAGCACGCAGGCCTTGGCCCCGTCGCCGATCATCTCGCCGGTGACCGCTGAGAGCATGATGGTCTTGCCCGCGCCGGTGGGCGCCACGCCCAGCGTGTTGCCGCGGGAGGCGAGCGCAGCCACGCTGCGCTCGACGAAGGTCTTCTGGCGGGGGCGCAGGCGCATGGCCGGTCTTCCCCCTTACTGCGCCCAGCTCGGCCGACCGGCGGTGCCGGGGGCGGACGCGGGCTGGCTGGGCTGGGTGGCCGTGGCGGGCTGCTGCGGGGCATGCCCTTGGGTCGGGGCGGCGGTGAACTGCGGCGCGCCCGTGCCCATCAGCGCGGCGTAGTCGCGGTGATCGGGGGTGACTGCGGCGCGGATTTCGTTCTTGTCCTCGCCGTTGGTGTCGGTGCCGATATCGATGCGGGCGATGAACTCGACGCCGTCGAGATCACCGAACCCGTTGATGCGGCGGCGCGCCTGCGCCTCGGGCGAGTTGTCCTTGTCCGACACGCCGCGCGCCGAGTTGAGGATGCCGCGGATCAGGCCGCGCCCCATGTTCGCCCAGTCCGGGCCCTTCGGGCTGTAGAGGCCGATCAGCGACCAGACCTTGCGGCGGGCATAGGGGCCTTCGAGCACCGTGTATTCGGCGTCGAGATAGACGGCGCCGGTGGCGGCGCGGCGCGCCCAGCCGCCGGCCCAGCCCTGCGAGGGGTCGTCGAAGCCGCCCGGGCGGAGGGTCAAACGCACTTTGGCGAGCGTGCCTTTCGGGATGACGTTGGTGTTGGATTGGGCGGAGTTGAAGTCGTTCCAGGGTCCGGACATTGCGCGGCTCCTTTCAGTTGGAGGATGGGACGCGCAGTGGCGTCAGAGGGGAAAAGCCACCCCGGCGAGCGGATCGGGACACCGGGCGTGGCGAGAGGCGCTCAGCCATGGCCAGGCTCCTGCGCGGGCGCGGGATCGGCGGGCGTCACTGGCGGCCAGGTCAGGCGTTCGGAGGCTGGCGCCGCGGGACGCTGGATCTTCTCCATCAGCCGGCCGAGATGCGGAGCCTCGACCCTGTCGAGGCGGCCGGAACGGTCCTTGGCCGGATAGCCCCAGGGGTTCAGCGTCTGGCAGACGAAGGCGCGCTGCGGCTGGCCGCCGGGGTCCGGGATGTCGGCCATGGTGATGACCTGATCGACGATTCCGGGCAGCTCGAGCCCGGTCTTCGAGCCGTCGATCTGCGGCTGGAACACCTTGCGATTGAAGTCGTCGAGCCGCTCGTCGAGGATCCCGACGAACCAGACATGCTTGCCGCGCGTGTGCTGCAGGTGGGTCAGCCAGCCGATCATCTCGCGGCCATGCAGCCCGTAGGCGCCGCGGATGTCGGGCTTGCCGGTCTTCTCGGAGAACGCCTCGGGCTGCCCGCGGCACCACTGGAAGCAGAGCCGCCCGGCCACGGTGATCGAGTCAATGAAGACGGTCTCGTACTTCCCGATCACCGCCGGATCGCCGTAGCGCCCGCAGACCTCGTCGAAATGCGCCTGGCTGTAGGGCTGGTCCTCGCGCAGCGCCGGATTCGACCCGCCGATGAACACCGCGAAGTCGCGGCACTCCTTCCAGGTGCGGGGCCGAAGCGTGTCGATCTCCAGCCCCTCGACCGCCAGATCCCCGGCCTCGAGATCGAGGAAAAGCGTGGTCGAGGCGTTCAGCGTCCAGAGCAAGCTGGTCTTGCCGATGCCGGACCGGCCGAAGATCACGCCCTTGATGCCCTTGCGTTGCGCGAGCCGTTCGTCGGCGCCGATGATGGGAAGGGCCATCATTGGCCCTCCTTCTTCATCACCGCCGTGGCGGCGCGATCTGCGCCGATGCACCCCGCTTCGCGGGCGAGCTTGTAGAGGCGCTTCAGCGCGTCGGCGCGGCGGTAGGCGGCCGTGCTCTCCCGCTCCGCCTCCACGATCGCGAAGGCGATCTCGTCGACGGTCGCCTCGACGACCGGCAACGGCTCGCGCGGCTCGTCTCCGGCGCGCTGCGGGAATGCGATGGTTTCGGGGAGGTCTTCGAGGGCGTAGCTCGCCTTGCGAAGACGGGTGATGTCGTCCGGCTGGTCCGGCATGGCTTTTCTCCGTGGGATGATGTGATCGAGAAGCCCCATCAGGCGGCCTCGCGGACGTCGGACGCGGGCTCGGCGACGTAGATCGCCAGCAGCGGCGTCCCGTCGGCGTGCATGCCGGCGTCCTCGATCTGATAGTTGCGGTTGGGCTCGCAGACCTCGGTCAGCTCCCAGCGGCGATAGAGCCCCGGAAGACGCCTGAAATCCTCGAGCGACAGATCGGCAGTGCGGTTCATGCGTGTCTGCTTTCGGTTGGAGGGAAGGCGCTCTGGGCGCTCGAATGGAAAAAGCCACCGGCGGGACCGGATCGGGACATCGGCTCAGGGGATTTCCTCGAGGGCGGCGTGCAGCCGGCGCATCGCGCGCTGGTACCGCTTGCGGGCGGCGGCTTCGGTCAGGCCCAGCTCGACCGCGACCTCGGCCTGCGAGAAGCCCTCGATCGCCACGCGGATCACCAGCAGGGCGTCGTCGCCGAGCAGCTTCCGCACGGCGCCGTTCAGCTTTGCGTACCCGGCCGCGCCGATCCCGCTGTCGCCGCTGTCCGCCACCTCGTCGGGATCGGCGCCGCTGGCGAGATGTTCGCGCGCCGTGTCACGCTGGCGCACGCGGATCATGTCGCGCTCGACATTGCGCAGGACCGTGGCCGCGATCCAGTTGACGCGCCCGAGGTCGAGGCTGCGGACCGCCTCGGTGGTGCGCGCCAGCACGTCGGACGCGATCTCGTCGGCGGTGCCGAGCCTGCGCCAGATCGACCGGCGGCGGATGGCGTCGAGGCCGGGCCAGAGTGCCAGCAACAGCAGCGTCAGGGCGCAGTCGGACGCGGGCCCGTCGCCCTGCGCCGCCCCGACCAGCGCACAGAGGATCACGTTCTTCCGGGCCGGATCGCCGGGGGTGCGGTGCAGCCCGTCCAGCAGGGTCGCTGGATCCCGGAACGGTGCGAGGGCGGCCTGCGCACGCCTGACGGCGTCGAAACTGCGCTGGAAGTGAAGGTTGGAGGAAGATTGCATGAGGTGATCACGGATCTCGTGCCACGCGAAGGACATCGGACGCCTGCCTTGCGGCCAGGCGTCCGGCGCCTTCTCGTGGCCAGGTCAGGACGTCGCGCGTCTCTGCGATTTCAGGGGGGTGGGTGAATGCGCGCGTCAGCGCGCGGGTGCGGTCGCGTTGTTCAGCGTGCCGCAGCCGCGGCAGGTGGCCTGCACCGGGAAGCCCACGAGATACTCGTGCCCCCGCGCGAAACGCAGGTGCATGCGGCCGTCCCGACAGACGCCGAGCAGCTTGTCACAGCGCGTGCAGCGCCATTCCGAGTTGAGGGTGGTGGGCTTGGTCTTCGCGGCGCCGGACCAGCTCGTCGGGGCTGCCTGGCGCGGGGGGAAGGGAGTCGGCATCGGAGTGCTCCTCTGACTGAGTGAGCACCCCCATTGGCCGACAGAATCATCGACCGTCTAACCCCCCAATCATCGACGGCTCATCGATGGACGGTTGGACGCGTCGGTCAGCAATCAGCTGGTCTTCAACCCCCACCAAGACTGGCCGAGGTCTTCGACGTAGTCTTGGAAGACCGGCCACCGCTTTTTCCCCAGCATCTGCTGGATGCCGGTGGACTTCGACCCAGCGATGAGGTCGCGGGTCTTCACCCCGGGCAGCCCCTTCTTCTTCGCGTCCACCAGTAGCCGGAAACAGTGGACCTGCTGTTCGCTGAACAAAGGCAACTCCGGCTTTCCGGGCACGTGAAGTGTTCCAGACTCTCCGTCCGCGTTTTCCACGAGGGTCAGGGCGGTGCCGCCGAGCGCAAGTCCGAGGTTTGAACGGAAGAAAGTCTCAACGAAGCTCTTGTCGAAGCTGGCAAACCCTGCCGAGCCATCGGTGGCCCGGGGAAGGGTCATGATGAGGTTCGCGGCGATGCATTTCGAGCCGGGATCCTTCCCGCAGAACACGATGCCGGGGCCTGCTCCGGATCGCATGCGCAATTGGACCTCGGCATCCACGAACCACTTCTGTTCGCCCAATCCGCGCGCGAGGTAGCAGGGAACATCCTTTCCATCGATGGACATGCTGCCGATGAAGAAGAGCCTCGTTGTGATCTCCTGCTTCCCCTGAATTGACAGCACGCTCTGCAGAGCTTCGATAATCCGCTGCTCGAGCCATTCCGTGCTGATGGCATAGAGCATCCGGTCCTTCGCCGGTGGTACGTCTTCGTCGTCGAAGTCGTCGATCACGCTGTCATCGACGTCCTTGCGCACGATCAGCTTGGCTTCGACGAGCCGATCCGGGTCGCTTTTCCTCTCCGAGAAGAATGTTGCGGGAACTGTGTCTTCCCCTCGGTCATGCAGTTCCAGCAGCAGGGGGAGGAAGTCGCCGAGCTCGCCGGAGCTGAGGTCTCGGAAGGGGTGCTGGATCTTCCACTCGGTGAGAAGCGTCCGCCCCAGCCTGCGAAGCTCGGGATCGGGATCGCTGAGCAGGCTGCAGCGGTTACGGTCCGAGATCGTGATCTCCAGGAGGGACGGAGGGTCGGATTCCTGGCGCCGGTAGCGCACCGCGATGACGGCTCGGGAGATCCCCGACGCGCGCTGCAGTACGCGGGCGGGCGCCAGGTAGCTTTGCGCTGTCTTCTCGATCTCATCACCAAACGGGACAGAAAGACGAAGCCTTTGCTTCCATCTGGCGAGGCGCACCTCGATTTCGACGAGCGCAGTCTTGTCCACGAGGAAGGCGGGCACGGCAGGTGGGTCAAGCGTGAGCGTCCTGAAGAACTGCGAAAGATCGTAATTCACCCACGTCAGCGGCTTCGTCGAAACATCGTGCCCCAGGACCTCAGTCGCAAAACACTCGGAAACCAACGCGCGCTCTGGGGCTGTATCAGCGCAAATCTCGATCCGTTGTTCCACAGGAGTGTAGATCAGCAGAACTTCCTTTTGCGGCCGAAGAAAGCGAAGGCGTCTGCCTCCATTGTCGAGATGTTCGGGAATGCCGGTGATGTCCTTTGGAATCCGGATAATCACCAGAACCGATGGCTTGTACGCTTCCGTCGCAGGGAGGTCGACGACGCTCATTCCACAATCTACGGAAAGCTTGAGGCGCAACCGCACAGCAGCGAGGAGCTTCTCCTTCGGTATAGCGTTTGCGTCCACCGGCTTGGGGTGCTCGAGATCGACATCGAATGCGCTATACAGCTTTCCATCTCGCCACAGACGGGCATTGCGGAAACTCACGGCGTCATCGAATGCACGACGATGATGAGCGTGAACGTGTAGTGCGACGGCCAACTCGCCAAGCTGAGCAAACGCAGCTTCGTACTCCTCGTTGGAGAGTTCCTCTTCGGCAATCACCTTGAGAGCGGACGGGCCTTTTCCGTTCGTCAAAAGCAAAACGCGTTGCGCCTCGATTTCGACAGGAAGCGTGACCTCCGGTTTCATGTCGTTGATCGCTGCGATCACCGCATTTCGGTTCTCTTCGTTGTCTTCTTCTTCGAGGGGCTGAAAAGGTTCAGCGATCTCCGAGGCAATCGCAACGAAATTCTCATCGTCCTGAAAAAAGAAGCCCCGAAGAGATTCGGGTGATGCGTTCTCAATTACTGTCTGAAGGGACCGCAAGCTACGTTTCGACGAAGGGGCCATCACTTCCTCTCGCTAAAGACGCCAAGGCAACTATAAGCGCAGCATCCCGCAGGGGCACTCGCCCATCAATAGATTTTCTCCCGCTCCGACATGGGGCTGTCCCATCGGCAGCCGTCAGGTGGCTTTTGATCGGTAACAGCACCACCGATCACCGGTACCAAGACATGAAGCGCCCCAATCCACTCCCTCCCGACCAGATGACCGCCGCCGAGCGCCGCGCCGAGCTGTGCGGCCTGCTTGCGCTCGGGCTGGTTCGGTTGCGGATGCGGGATGGGGGCGAAGTAACTGACGATAATGGAGAACGTTGCCTACACTATCCGCCCGACCAATGCCGTCATGCAACTCCAACTCACCGGAGAAATGCATGAACAAGGCCGATCCCATCCCCGCGCGCCTGGCCGCGCTCAAGACCACGCCGACGCCTGACCTGAAGCAACAGTGGCGCGACCTTTTCGACAGCGAGCCGCCGCCGTTCAACCGCCGCTATCTCGAAAGCCGCATCGCTTATCGCATCCAGGAACTCGCCTATGGCGGGCTGAAGCCGGAGACAATCCGGCGGCTTGAACGGCTGGGCGAGGAACTGGACGGCGGCGACACGACGAAACGCAGGATCCGCGCCGACCGCGATCGCCCGATCAACGGCACACGGCTGCTGCGAGAATGGCAGGGTGTCGAGCAAATCGTCACCGTCACCGCCGACGGCTTCGAATGGCAGGGGCGGCCCTACAAGTCGCTGTCTGCCATCGCGCGGGCGATCACCGGCACACGTTGGAACGGCTGGGTGTTCTTCGGACTCAAGAACCACAGGGGGCGGACATGACGAAGCCGCCGGAAAAATCAAAGGTCGTCCGAAAGCTGCGCTGCGCGGTTTACACCCGGAAATCCTCCGAGGAAGGGCTGGAGCAGGAGTTCAACAGCCTGCACGCCCAGCGCGAGGCCTGCGAGGCGTACATCGCCAGCCAGCGGTCCGAGGGTTGGGTGCTCGTCCGCGATCAGTATGACGACGGAGGCATTTCGGGCGGCACGCTGGAACGGCCCGGTCTGCAACGGCTGCTTGAGGATATCGAGGACGGGCTGGTCGACGTGGTCGTCGTCTACAAGATCGACCGCCTCAGCCGCTCGCTGGCCGACTTCGCCAAGCTGGTCGAGGTGTTCGACCGGAACGGGGTGACTTTCGTCTCGGTCACGCAGTCGTTCAACACGACCACGTCCATGGGTCGGCTGACGCTGAACATCCTGCTGTCTTTCGCCCAGTTCGAACGCGAGGTTACGGCCGAGCGCATCCGAGACAAGGTCGCCGCCAGCCGGAAGAAGGGCATGTGGATGGGCGGCGTGCCGCCCTACGGCTATCGCGTAGAGAACCGGAAGCTGGTAATCGACGACGAGAGCGCCGCGCATGTGCGCTGGATCTTCTCTCGCTTCCTCGACATCGGATCCTGCACGGAACTGGCGCGGGAGGTCGGCGCGCGCGGCATCCGGACGCCGCGCGGCAACCGGATCGACAAGAAGTACATCTATCGGATGCTCAGCAACCGCGCCTACATCGGCGAGGCGGTCCACAAGGGCGACAGCTATCCCGGCGAGCACGAAGCGATCATCGACCGCGAAACGTGGGACAAGATTCACGCCATCCTGCAGGAGAGCCCCCGCAAGCGCGCCGCCCGGACCCGAGCCGATACGCCCGCGCTGTTGAAGGGGTTGCTGTTCGGGCCAGATGGCGCCGCTTTCTCACCGACGCATACTCGGAAGGGGGATCGTCTCTATCGCTACTATGTCAGCCAGACCGTGCTGAAGCATGGTGCTGGTTCGTGTCCGGTCGGCCGCGTGCCTGCGGGCGAGATCGAGGGCGCTGTCACAGACCAGCTCCGCGCCGTGTTCCGCCAGCCGGAGATTGTTGCGGGGACCTGGAGGGCGGCGCGTGCCCACGCCGACGACATCTCCGAGGCCGACGCCCGCGCGGCCTTGCAGCAGCTCGACCCGCTTTGGGACGAACTCTTCCCCGCCGAGCAGGCGCGCATCGTGGCGCTGCTTGTCGAGCGCGTCGACATCGGTAGCGACAGCCTGAACGTCCGGCTCCGGGTGGACGGCCTCGGCGGACTTGCGCGCGAGATGCTGACCGGCGACATGTGGGCGGCAGCATGACCCGCGCCACGTCAATCCCCGAGATCGTCACGCTCCACGTCCCGTTCCGCGTCGCGAAGCGCGGCGGGCGCAAAGAGATGCAGCTGCCTGAGGGCACCGCGCAGCCGCGGCAGGCCGACAACACGCTGGTCAAGGCGCTTGCACGTGCCTTCCGTTGGAAGCGGATGCTAGAGTCGGGCGAGTTCGCCACCATCACCGAACTAGCCGAGCGCGAGGGGATCGCACCCTCCTACATAACCCGCGTCCTGCGGCTGACGCTGCTTGCGCCGGATACCGTTGAGGCAATCCTCGACGGCACGCAGGGGCCAGAGATGACGCTGGCGCGGGTGCTGGAGCCGTTTCCCTTGCAGTGGAGCTTGCTGGTCGGTCATTTCCGCTGAGAACCTCTAAGCAGACCCGTCCACCACTACAAATTGAAGGGTTGGTTGATGGCCTCCCATCAGCAGCGGCAATGACTGCCGGTCAAGGTTTGCGAAGCCGCCGGGCACATCTGCCTCCCATGGCCGTGGCCTAGGGTCGAGGCTCTCGCCCGCCTCAACCCAGTTGAGCAACGTGCTCATCTGGATGAACAGCAGGGGATTGATGATTATGGGCTTATCCGCCACCCTGTAAGCATGATGGCAGGGTTACTGGGGGCCGTGTGAAGTATCAAAATAATCCACCAGACGCCTCTGCGCTGATGACGTCGGCGCGGAGCTTTGGGAACTACGACTTGTCGAGTGCTCTTGCCGATCTCTTGGACAACAGCATAAAGGCAAAAGCACGTAGTATCGAAATTAAATGCATCCGGAAGGATGACGGGCCCGAGGTCAGGATTCTGGATGATGGGTCCGGAATGTCGGCGAACGAGCTACATCGGGCTATGCGACCCGCCAGCACCAATCCCGACGATGAACGGGCTCGCGATGACCTCGGCCGGTTCGGCTGGGGCATGAAGTCGGCATCGCTCTCGCAGTGCCGGCTCCTGACCGTCGTCACCCGACACGATGGAGTTCTGTCTGGCGCATCTTGGGATCTTGATGATCTCGCCGACTGGAAAATGGGAGTCCTCGAGCCAGAGGAAATAAAGGCGTTAGCCGATCAACGGCTGCTTGAGCGCGACGGGACGGAGGTTATTTGGTGCAAGTGTGATCGTCTTTCTGAGTTCGGCCAGGTCGGCGGCAAAGGCTTCAACGACATCGTCGCACACGCAAAGGCGCAGCTGTCTCTCATCTTCCACCGTTATCTGGGCGGCGAGGAAGGTCTTCGGAAGCTCAAGGTCAATTTTAATGGGGACGCGCTAAAACCGGCAGACCCCTTCTTCCGCCACCATGACGCAACGCAGGCCCAGCCAAAGGAAACGCTTACCCTCGATGGTCAGCCCATCGAGGTGCAGGCCTTCATCCTCCCGCACTATTCGAAGATAACTGCGGGCGAGCACGACCGGCTGGGCGCTGAGGAAGGCTTCGTTCGCAATCAAGGGTTCTATGTATATAGACAACACCGACTAATCATACATGGAACATGGTTTCGGCTGGTGAAGCACGGCGAACTGTCGCAACTTGTCCGGATCGCGATTAACATCCCCAACTCGCTCGATGCCATGTGGAAGATCACCTTAGACAAGGCGGACGCACAGCTTCCGTCCGGGCTGAAAAGCCGTTTGAAGGACATCGTAGACGGCCTCAAGAGAAAATCAGGAAAGGTGTTCCAATCCCGCGGCGGTCGAGTCCGGAATGAAGCTGGGAAGACGTCGGTCTGGGCAAAATATGTAAGGAACGGCGAGGTCCGATATTATCTCAATCGCGAGCATCCACTGATCGCCGGAATGCTTGATGATGATGACAAAGACAGAGCCAAGGCGTTTGCTGCAGCGCTCGGCATCATCGAGGACTGCTTCCCTGTTGTCAGCATTGGCGAAGACTATTCTTCACGCCCGGAAATGATGAATCAGAGCGTAGTGGATCGAAGCACGTTTATCGAAAAGCTCGATGCAGCTCTTCCTTCGCTACTTTTGCATGTGGGGGGCAATATGAAAACACTTCACGAGATCCTCGCGTCTACCGAGCCGTGGTCCAATCACGCCGATATCGTGCTGACACACCTTAAGGAAAAAGGGTGGAACTGAATGTTTCACAGCGAACTTGCGTACTTTCGTTCAATGATCACCCGAGACTATGGTGAGGACATTGCTCAAGGAAACGGCCTACCTGAAGGTGCGATCAGTAAAATCGTCCGGTGCGGCCCCTTCCAGCACCTCGGTGAGCCGGCAATCAATGCAATCATCCGCGAGCTAGAATCGAGCTTCACGGTAACCCAGAAGCGCGGAGCAGTCATTACAAAGGACCATCGGCCTTGGCTAGCGGCAAAGCGGCCGCAGATTGACTTCTATTACTGGAATCGGCTCCGTAAATATTATCTTGAGACGGGAACTCTTCCGTCGCACGTGCTTGCCACGCTTGACTCCGATACAGACGAGATCCTCGACCAGTGCGGTAACCCGAGAGACGAGAATTACGGCGCTGTTCGCGGCATGGTCATGGGCAATGTCCAGTCGGGCAAGACCACTAATTATTCGGCACTGATCTGCAAAGCTGCGGACGCAGGCTACCGAGTCATCATCCTGCTTGCCGGGATTACCAATTCGCTGCGTTCCCAGACGCAGGAACGGCTCGATGAAACCTTCATTGGCAAGGTCTCGATGTTCGGCGCGGTCGCCCAGCAATCGTTGCCGATCCAGAATTACGCAGCGACGCGGCGGATCCCCTCCTACGGCACGACCCGGGTGGCCGATTTTTCGAGTGGCAAGGACGGCATCTATTTCGGCCTGTCCGGTCATCAGGAGCCGATGATCTTCATCACCAAGAAGAACAAAGGCATCCTTGAACGTCTCGCTCTCTGGATCGAGAAGCAGGGGGAGACTGGCGGCTATGACCTGCCGCTTCTGTTAATCGACGACGAAGCCGACAATGCGTCCATAAATACAGCCAGTGATCCTAAGCGCACTACTGCTATCAACGGTGTCATCAGGCAGATCCTGTCACGTTTTCCGCGCTCGTCGTATGTCGGCTATACCGCTACACCGTTCGCCAACATTTTCATCGACCCGGAAACGACGGAAGAGATGGAGACGGACGACCTTTTTCCAGGCAATTTCATCAAGGCGCTCGATCCGCCCACCAACTATGCCGGCTCACGCCGGATCTTCCGGGAAGGCGGTGACCTGCGTGAAGGCATGGTCCGCATCATTGACGATTATCGTCTGCTACTGCCACTCAAGCACAAGAGCGGTGACACTGTTGCCGACATCCCCGACAGTCTGCGCCACGCGATCCGCGTGTTCTGCATCACGCGGGCCATCAGGGTACTCCAAGGCAAGGGCAAAGCTCATTGCTCGATGATGATCAACGTCAGCCGATTCAATGCCATCCAGGACCAGATTCTGGGTCAGGTTTACGAATACCTTGCCGAGATCAAGGACGCGATCGCGGTCCACGCATCGCTGCCGCCCGACGAGATCAGCGATGATGTCATGGACGATCTCGAAGCGAGCTTCACCAAGGAGTTTGATGATAGCGGGCTCGACTGGCATGGGCTGCTTGGGGTTCTCAACGAGGGCGTACAGTCCATAGAGGTCCGCACCGTCAATATGCGGGGCGGCAAGCTCGACTATTCACTACACAAGTTTGACGGCCTTCATGTCATCGCCATCGGCGGATTGGCGCTGTCACGCGGGCTGACACTCGAAGGCCTCACGGTTTCTTATCTCCTGCGCAATGCGACTGCGAGCGACACGCTGATGCAGATGGCGCGCTGGTTCGGCTACCGCACGGGTTATGAGGAATATTGTCGCCTCTATCTGCCTCAGATGTCCTTCGATCATTACGAATTTGTCGACGAGGCAACTGAAGAACTTAGGAGCGAGATCAAGCGCATGCAGGCCGCGCGCCGCACTCCGCGCGACTTCGGTCTCAAAGTCCGGCAAAGCCCGCTCGCCATCCGGGTAACCGCGGCAAACAAGATGCGCACGGCTGAGAAGCTCAAAATCGCACAGGATTATTCCGCGCGTCACATCGAGGGCTTCGCACTCCCCAATGATCCGGTCATCGGTAATAATCAGCGCAATGCAGCCGACAAATTCCTCTCCGCGCTCGGAGACCCTACTGAGAAGGGCAAGGGTTTCATTCGCTGGTCTGCTAGTGGCCGCGACGTGCTCAAACTCCTTCGCGAATTCCGGTTTGTGGATCATCCCGATCTATCGGTAATTTCCGACACATCCCTCTTTGAGGACTATGTTCAGGACCGCGTCACTGACGAACTGGCTGAATGGGATGTGGTGCTTCCCATGCGTCAGTCGGGCGACTCCGTTCAGTTCGCCGGTCAGGACATCAATCTGAGGTCCCGCGACCAAGGAACGGTCCAGCGGGGTACCTATCGTGTGTACGGCAGCAAGAACCGCGTCGCCGACCCGGGGGACGCGCAGATCGGCCTGTCAGACGCACAGAAGGTAGCGGCGGAAGCAGCCTACCAAGCCGAGATTTACAAGAAGGAACGTGCCGCGTGCTCGGTACGCGAGCGGCCGATGATGCTCGTGCATGTTTTCGGTGCAAAACTGCGCGACGACCGGGTCGATTGCGACGACGAGCTCAAGCTAGACACGCCCATCGTCACGCTTTCCTTCTGCATGCCTGAGACCGGGAAACCTGCGAAGGAGAGAACCTACCAGGTGAACGCTGTCTATCGCCAGCAACTCGAACTTTATGTCGCCGAAGAAGACGATGATTCCCAAGCGATGATGGAGGCTCAGGATGCTGAATGAATGGGAAGCGATTATCCCGCCATATGACCCGGGGTCCTACAACGTCCGACTTGCCGACAGCAGCCATCCGCTCGATTTCAGGATTGGCCGTGACTATCGCGGACGTTTTGTCTTCCAACTTGATGCAGAGTGTGCGGAGCCCGGCGCGCTCGACCTGCCGAAGATGTCAGCGATGACCTGCGAAGTCGAGCCTGCAGGTGATGGGCGTTCGAGATTTGTCCTGACCCTCAGCAACGCTGCGGACTTCCGGAATTTCGCCCTTATGTGCAAAAGCCTCATGCTGGCGACTGACAAGTTCACTCCGTCACAGGCTAGAGAAGGGCTGCTGCAAGCCGTCGAGGAAGTTCACCGTTGGCAGGAGATGCTGCGCCGAAGGGCCGACCGCCTGCTGTCAAAAACCGAGAGGATTGGCCTGGTCGGCGAATTGCTGTTTCTGCGAGACGTTCTCAGCGACCGGCTTGGCTGGAATGCCGCCATCCGATGCTGGAACGGCCCCGGCGGTCATGAGCAGGATTTTGTGGTTGCCGGCAGTATTTTTGAGGTGAAGACGCAGGTGGTGACTGCCGATCGCCGGATCCGAATTTCTTCCGAAGACCAGCTTGATCCGGTTCAGGGACGGATCCTGCTCTGCAATCAGGGCATTGCGCCGCTGCCTTCCGTCGACCCGGCGGCTCGGACCCTCAACCTTCTGGTGTCAGAGATCCGTGACGCAATGGCTCAGGCTGGCTCGGGCGCCCCGGAACTACTCGATATTGCTCTTCTGGAGGCGGGCTACGAGGAGCGGCAGGACTATGACGAGGAGAGTTGGGTATTAGTGGACCGCACCTATTATGAGGTGTGCGGAACTTTTCCGCGTATTGAGCGCAGCGATCTACGGCCCGGTGTCGACATGGTCAAGTACAGTATCCGCGTTAGTGACTGTGTTCCCTTTACCGTCAGCGATGATGAAGTGTTCGGGGGAATCATTCAATGAGCGAGTTGCAAGAAGCATTCGAAGAGCTAAGAGAAGATATCCTTTTAGAGGCAGAGGCGCGGGGCGTCTTCCAGCAGGAGGCATTTTTTGAACTCTATGCCGCCGCTGCGTCCGACAATGGCGACACCATTGATCTGGAGTACGCCCACAGTCGTCAGGACGGTGGACGCCGACCATACCAGATAGACGGCCATGGGTTTGATGACGATCGTGGAACGCTTTATCTTGCCGTCTGCGATTACCGGGACGGGACGGACTTGGAACCTCTCCAGAATGATCGTCTAACCTCAGCACTTAAGAGGGTTACCAATTTCTTTGAAAACGCCTGTTCATCGGCATTCATCAACTCCCTTGAGGAAACGAGTCCAGCGTTTTCAGCAGCGTATTCCATCTATTCGGCACGTGACCTCATCAAGAGACTTCGCATTATCCTTTTTTCCAACGCGCGCCTAGCAACCAAAAGGCCGCCGCAGCTGGGCGAAGAGGTCGGCGGACTGCCGGTCGTCTATAGCGTGCTCGACGCCACTCGCTACTTCGACATCCAAAAAAGTTTCAGCACGCCTGAGCCTATCGAGGTCGATGTTTCAACTATCGCTGGTGGGCCTATCGCCTGCCTGAAGGCATCGACGGAAGCCGAGGAGCATCAATCCTATCTTCTTGCAATTCCGGGATCAGTGCTTGCGGAAGTTTACGGCCTCTACGGAGCGCGACTACTCGAACAGAATGTCCGGACTTATCTTCAGGCGAGGACCAAGGTGAACAAGGGCATTCTGGAAACCATCAAGAAGACGCCGGAGATGTTTTTCGCCTACAACAACGGCCTCACCGCGACTGCATCGGCGGTTGACCTAGAGACACTCGAAGACGGCCAGTTGGGAATTGCGGCCATTCACAACCTCCAGATTGTGAATGGCGGCCAGACGACAGCGTCGATCCTGTACGCCAAGGATGTTGGCAAGTCGTCGCTTGAGCGGGTCCACGTGCAGATGAAGCTATCGGTGGTTTCCCCTGCTGTAATTGAGCAGGTCGTGCCGAAGATTTCACGGTTCGCGAACACTCAGAACCGGATCTCGGAGGCCGACTTCTTCTCCAGCCATCCCTTCCATCTGCAAATGGAGCGTTACTCGCGCACTCTCACCGCACCGCCGCAAAACGGAGCGATGACGGGCGACAAGTGGTTTTACGAACGAGCCCGCGGCCAGTACCGTGATGGCACTGCATATGCATCAGCAGCAGGAAAGAAAAAATATCAGCTGGAGTACCCCAAGGAGAAGCTCATCGAGAAGACGGACCTTGCGAAATACATACTAAGTTTTGAACGTAAGCCTTACATCGTCTCACGGGGTGCCCAGAAGGCCTTCGTGGCGTTTGCCGACGAGACTGCGAAAGCTTGGAAGTCCGCTCCCACCCAGTTCAACGAAACCTGGTATCGAAATGCCTGCGCAATGGCGCTGATTTTCCGCTGGACAGACAAACACGTGGCCAGCTCTGACTGGTACAAGGATGACCGGGGATACAAATCTCAGACGGTAGCCTATACACTTTCCTGGATCGCCGAACAGATTGACCAGCAGGGGAAGGTAAATCTGAACTGGGGGCAAGTCTGGAACACACAGTCAGTGCCGGACGAGCTCCAAGACCTGATCGTCTCTCTTGCCCCACAAATAGCGGCCGCCATACGACGGACGCCCGCGAACGTCCGGAACGTAGGAGAATACTGCAAGTTTGAACTGTGTTGGCAGAATATAAAGGCAGCAGAATTCAACGTGCCAGTTCTGCCTGATCATCTGATGCTCGATGCAGATGAGGTGCACCGAGAGAAAAAGGAGGCGAAGTCGACCGCGATGATCGATCACGAGATCGACTTCGATGTGCTCCTTCACACTCTCATTCCCAAGGCCGAGATCATTCGCCGAGTTGCTGAACAACGTAAATTCCTGTCGCCGAAGGCCGACCGAGCCCTTCAGAAGCTTGGGTCAGGTAATTTCAATCTGGCCCGGCCGGACAAGAATTCGATCAAGCTTCTTGTTAAGCGAATGGCGGAGGAAGGAATGCCTGTAGAAGAGATGTAGTGAAACCGGTGCCGCGTTTTTATTACATTACCGGCCCAAGGTCTTCTGCGATGGACCGGCCTCGCTATTGGCCACCAAACTACATCAGCGAGAGCTCAAGGTACCTGCGACGGGGCATGGCGGCGCTCGGCTTTACGTTCTCTTCCGATCGACTGCCCGACCGCCAGCACGCGATGCAGCAGCTGTGCAATCTGCATTGCTAGAAACGGCGGCACGGCGTTTCCGACCTGGACATATTGTTGTGTACGATTTCCCAGAAACAGATAATCATCTGGGAAGGTCTGCAGCCTCGCTGCCTCGCGGACAGTCAGGCTGCGGCACTGCATCGGATCGGGATGGATGAAGTAGTGGCCATCCTTGGAGATATGGCTCGTGACCGTGGTCGAAGCTTGGTCGGCCAGCTGGACCCGAAAACGGTCATTGAAGACGCCGCTGTGCCAGTTGCGGTGTTCTGGACTGAGTGCCAAGGGAAAATCGGCAGCCTTCGGGCTGTAGCCACGGACGGTGCCGAAAACGGCTGCGAACAGGTAGCGGCCGAGATCTGAAGCCATGTGCCCACGCGTCTCGTGCTGGGCAATCGCGCGCATGTTCGGCCGCTCGAGCCAACGCAGCAGTTCATCGTTCGAAGTGCCATAGCCGTCCTGCAACCATGACGCGACCCGAAGGCTCGGTGATTCGTCACTCAGTCCCCTTGAAACGCCAAGGAACGCTTCACGGAGCGCGCTGTCGTCCTTCCCCTTGCAGATGCCAGCGAGCAACTTCGCGGCGTCGGTGACCTCCCTTCGCCATGCAGCCACGTCATCGAGGCCGCGGCTGATGCCGCTGCGCAGGGCGGGCAACGTTCCAATTGCATCGCCGACTGTCCGCGCCATACCCAACACGGCGACCTCGGCATCAGCGGCCTTGCGCGCGAGGTCGGACCGGATCCCGACAATGATCACCCGATGGCGCCGCTGCGGAACTCCGAATGCCTCGGCGCGCACGATGAAGTCCGCAGGCTGTGTCGCCTCTTGCAGGCTGGCCTTGCCATTCTCGATCCGGACGGCGCGCAGTTCGTATTGATGGCCGTGGCCAGTGCCGAGTGAGGACAGGTCCTCCATGAGCATCTCAAAGACAAGGCGGCTCTCGACCGTCGAGGACAGCATACCCTTGACGTTCTCCATCACGAAGGCGGCTGGGCGAAGCCTGTCGAGCACCCGGATGTACTCGCGAAACAGGTAATGCCGCGCATCCTCCTCGGGGACATAGCCGACCTTGCCCTTGGAGCGGGCGCGCCCCACCAGGGAATAGGCCTGACAGGGCGGGCCGCCGATCAGGATTGTGTCGTCGTATTTGTCCTTCAGCTCTACAATCGCACCATCGATGGCGCTTGCCGCATGCTCAGTGCCAAGCTCGAGCGCGCGGGCTTCGTCGATGGCATGCCGCCACGCCTCAGTGTCGACGGCTGACCAGTCCGGTTCGGAGGTAAGTCCTGCGTGGAAATCGATGAACTGCTTGGGCAATGCATCATGACGCGCACGATAGTCGCGCAGGAACGCCCGTAGCGTAAGGGTCCGATGAGCGGATGCTTCCTTTTCGACCGAAATGCCGATCCGGAACGGCGCATGGCCGTCCTCCACGAGGGAAGCGAAGCCCTCGCCAAGTCCGCCGGGACCGGCAAACAGATCGACAATTCCGAAAGTTGAAGGCAAATCAGGCTCCTGACGAGTTTCATTCAGCCGGTGTATACCAGGTTCAGGGACGAAGACCAGGACGGATATGACCGATATCGTGGACCAGCAAACCCGTTCCCGGATGATGTCGGGAATACGGGGAAAGAACACGAAGCCCGAGCTGGCTCTCAGGCGGGCATTGCACGCGCGCGGCTTTCGCTTCCGGCTTCATTCCGGAAAGGTTCACGGGCGGCCGGACCTCGTTCTTCCGAAGCATCGCGCCGTGGTCTTCGTACACGGCTGCTTCTGGCATCGCCACGAGGGCTGTCGCTACACGACCAGCCCATCGACCCGGCCGGAGTTCTGGCAGACAAAGTTCGAGGCAAACATCGCTCGGGACAGCGCCGTGCGTACGACACTTCTGGAAGACGGATGGCGCGTAGCGACGATTTGGGAGTGCGCCCTGCGGAAGCTTACACAGATAAGCGCCACAACCGATCTTCTCGCAGCCTGGCTGCCCATGGCGCCTGTCACCATTGAGATCGGTGAGAGCGACATACTGCATGGCGGGATCATCGCCACCGGTGGGGATCGCGGCGGCTGAACGGTCAACTCGCGCTGCGCCGACCTAGATAATGTTCGATTTCAGTTCCTTTTCGAAGCGCGACCCTGAAATCGTGGTGTTCAGAAGGCAGGAGATTAACTGACGCTATTTCAATGGCTTCTGATAAATTCACCAAAGCGGCGCAGTCATCAGCTCCGGAGAATATCGGCCCTTAGAGACCGCTTTCGTCCCTCGCGGCACACGGACCGGTTAACAGCCTCTCCCGCATAACCCTCGAAAACAACGAGAAAATCCGGCCGCAGCCGGATCGGGAGAACGCTTTCGCGAGGGCAAGTGGCGGAGGGCGACGACCTGCCGACAAACTCTCTCATAGTGCGCCTTCTGGATGCCCCATATTCCTGAGAAAAGCTCGGGAAATCAGAGGCTACGCAGCAACATGCTGCCAACGCGATGATTTCACGACAAGCCGAAATCATCTCGGAACCGTTCAATCTGATGCATCCGCTGATGCAGGATCGTGACGATACCGATGTCGCCGTTCGAGAGGCGGCGCCAATAGACAAAATGCTGCTCGTAGCGGAAGAAATACCCCTCAACGCCGAACTCCGCCGGAACGGGCCTCGAAGTGACGCCATGACTTTCGATCTTCTCGAAAGCCTCGAAGAGCCCGGTAATATAGCGATCCGCCTGTTCAGTCCCCCAATGGTCGCGAGAATAGCGATAGATGTCATCGAGGCGGTGCGACGCCGCTTCCTGGATACGCACGGTCGCCATGCTGGGTCAGGTCCGATTGCGGGCTATGACGTCAGCGGCAGTCAATGGATGGTAGGATGCCTCCGGGGCGGCGAAAGAGTGGGCCAATTCAGCTTTCAGCCGATCGAAGGCTTCCTGCTCCGCGCGATCCTTGTCGCGGCGGATCAGATCGCGGATGTACTCACTGACGTTCTCGTAGGAGCCGCTCTCGCTGACATTGGCAGCGACGAAGTCGCTGAGCGCGCCGCTAAGGCGAACGGTCATCGTGGTTGTTCGAGACATCGGGGCGCTCCTTTCTCGCAGTTGACGTATTCAATATAACCAAAAACGAACGCAGTTCAATGCGTGGCGCTGTTGGTCGAGCGATGCGGGCCATGTCGGCTGCCGTTGCGCCCCGAAGAATGGCTACGTCCTAAACATATGACTTGATAGTGTTTTTCACCCACGCCTTCGTCGTGTCGCAGTCAATGTGGTCAACGCGAAAGGAAACGGAAATGGAAGCAACACATCTGAACCAGATCGAACTGGCGGTACGTTGGCGGGTCAGCCATCGCACTCTGGAGCGTTGGCGTTGGACCGGCGAAGGTCCGCGCTTCGTCAAGCTCGGCGGGAGGGTCGTCTACCGATTGTCCGATATCGAGGAATACGAGCAGGCAATGATCCGATCCAGCACTCCCGCCAATGGCCGCCCGCAGCAACCGGCCATCTGATCAGAAACCTGATGGCGGTCGTCCATCTGCGCGGCCGTCATCTCGATCTTGTGTCAGGCTCTGGACTGCCACCAACAGTTCCATGATTGCCTGCTCGGCCGCAGCGAGCTTGGTCGCCACCATCAGATCCTGCCGCCCCGCCATCACCAAAAAAGCGTTGAGCACTTCATCGGAGTGCCGAACGAGCACAGCGAGATGTTCACCGCTCGGGCCATAGCGCCCCGCAAACCAGTTCTTCACGGTCTTCTCGTTGGCGCCGGTCCAGCCTGCCACAATCTTCACTCCGGCACCAGTCGGCCCAAGTGAACGCCGCAGCGCAGCAGCGATTTCGTCTGCGAAACATGTGCGACCCTGGTCACAATAGCCATGATCATGGCCGTTGCCCACTGGAAAGAACTTGCCCTTTTTCGGAAACGACATTCCACCCTCCTTGGAATTAAATCAGCAAGGAGAGTTGAACCGGAGGCGTTGCAGGAACGACGAGTTACGCCCCGGAGGGATTGAGTCATCGAAAATCTCGGCTCAACGTTCCGCAGGTATGAACTGGTAGAGCGGCACGAGCACTGTCGTCACGGCGCGATTGTTAATCGTTTTCTCTCGCGTACGTCCGTCCGGATCTGACTCGGAGAAGCGCGCTGATCACTCCTTGGCTGGTCCGTCGGCAAACTTTCCTGAACGCGCGGACTTGCGCAACTATCTGCCTTGCCTCGCATTTTCTTTCACGCCTTCGTTTGGACGCAACCACACCGAGTTGCTCGAATGGAGGAAGACATGAAACGCAACTGCATGACCCAGAAGGAACTCGCCGACCGCTGGACCATCTCGCACGGCACCCTGGAACGGTGGCGGTGGGCGGGAGAAGGCCCTGCATACATGAAGTTGGGCGGACGCGTCGTGTACCGCGTCTGCGACATCGAGGCGTTCGAGCAAGAGGTCATTCAATCCACGGCTGAACAGCAGATCTCGGCGTCCTGACGCCATTCCCGACCCTCCCGCCGCAAGTCACGCTCCAACACTCTGATTTGCGACCCATTTCGATTGCGTCACCTTCCCGGCTCGGCTAGCCTCAGCTCAGGCCCAGTAAATGGGCGCGCATAGTTAACGTGCGCATCGCCCGAGCCGGGAGAGCGTGATGGAGAGCGACAGGTCGGAACTTCGCTGGGGAGTCGAGCAGCGCCTCGAGTTCATTGAGTTCCGCCTGTTCTGGGAGGGACATGTGAACCGCAGCGACCTGATGGACCAGTTCGGGGTCTCGGTGAACCAGGCGTCCACCGATCTGAACCGCTACATTGGTTTCGCGCCGGACAACATGATCTACGATAAGAGCGCGCGGACCTATGTCCGCGGTCCCGGCTTCAAGCCACAGTTCCTCGAGCCTGACGCAAGCCGCTATCTCGCCCAGCTGCGATCGGTGGCGGACGGGATCCTCGACCGCGAGGACTCCTGGATCGCCGATCTCCCGCCCTACGCCTCGGCCCCGACCCCGGTGCGCGGCGTCAATCCGGTGACGCTCCGCTCGGTCGTCAGTGCCATCCGCCGGTCCGAGGCAGTCGAGGTCAAGTACCAGTCACTGTCCAGCCCCGAGCCGCGCTGGCGTTGGATCGCTCCTCACGCCATCGCGTTCGACGGGTTCCGCTGGCACACGCGGGCGTTCTGCCTGACCGACGACTGCTTCAAGGACTTCCTGCTCTCACGGATCCTCGACATCCGCGGATCGCGGGAGAGCGCCACATCGGCCGGCGAAGATAGCGATTGGCATTCCGAGGTCACGCTGGAGGTCGGCCCCCACCCTGACCTCTCGGAGACGCAGGCCAAGGTCATCGCGCTCGACTACGGCATGCGAGGCGGCAAGGCGAAGATCAAGGTGAGGCGCGCGCTCCTCTACTACGCGCTCAGGCGGCTCGGGCTCGACACAGATCCGGCGGCGCGGAAGCCGCAGGACCAGCAGATCGTGCTGCTCAACAGGGATCAGATTAGCCAGTCGGCACAAGGAATTTTACAATGAGTGATACTGTCCAGACCCTCCGCGATCTCATCCTCGACCTGGTCCCGGCCGACGGTTCGACCATTGGCAGCCAGGCGCTGATTACCGAGCTTCGCAACCACCTGCCGGATCTGGACGACGCCGAGTATCATGCCGCGAAGGATGCGCTTGTCGCCGAAGGCCTGCTGGCGAAGGGGCGCGGCCGGGGTGGTTCTGTCTCCCGTGCGGATGGGCAGGTGCCGGCGGTCGCGGCCTCCGCGCCGGCAAAACCCAAGGCTGCTGCCATGCCGGCCGGGAACGGGTCAGGCGCCTATGCGCATGCGGACGAGGCCGTTCTGCGGCCGGATGTCGGGGTTGAGGCGCAGTTCTCGCATCGCAAGCCGCCGAAGACCTACCGCTACGATTCCAGCCTCGCGCCGGAGCTGGCGTGGGACGAGAGCGGCGAACGGCCCTTTGCAGAATGGCTGCTCAACCTGGTGGCCGAGGCCGCGGAGAAGGGAGAGGCCACGGTCTTTGCCGAGCCGCAGGTCTGGCAGGGCACGGAGGAGCGGTTCACCTCGCTCTCGCAATGCGCGGCGCGGCTGCGCAGCCTGACGAAGCCCTTCCTGAACTGGGCGGGCAAGGCCGAGCGGCAGCAGATCAGCGTGCCGACTCTGCCCCTGTTCGTGCATGAGCGGCATTCGACGCAGGCGATCCTCGAGACGCTGAAATCGCACAAGGCGCGCGGGCAGACGCTGGACCTGTTCGGCGATCTGGACCTCGACATCGCCGACCGGCTGGACGCCTACGAGCACAAGGGCCCCTGGACCAACCGCCTGATCCTTGGCGACTCGCTGCAGGTGATGAACTCGCTCCTCGAGTACGAGGGGATGGGCGGCCAGGTGCAGATGATCTATTTCGACCCGCCTTATGGCGTGAAGTTCGGCTCGAACTTCCAACCATTCGTTCGAAAGAACCGGGTAGATCACGGCAAAGATGACGAGATGATCCGTGAGCCCGAGATGGTGAAAGCCTACCGGGACACTTGGGAGCTCGGCCTGCATTCCTATCTCGCCTACCTGCGTGACCGAGTGATGCTGGCGAGGGAATTGTTGTCCGAGTCCGGTTCGCTGTTCGTGCAGATTTCCGACGACAACATTCATCACGTCCGCGAGGTTCTGGACGAAGTGTTCCCCGGCGGCTTCGTTTCGCAGATCAGTTTTCAGACGACCTCTGGGTTCGAGTCGTCGACCCTCCCGACGGTCGGCGACTTCCTGCTCTGGTACTCAAAGGACAAGAGTAAGGTCAAATATAACAAGGTCTTCCAGCCGCAGCCGGTGGAGCTTGGCAAAGGAAATGCGCGCTGGGTGTTGTTCCCCGACGGGACATATCGAGGCGTCACTGCCGCCGAAGCTCGGGGGGAGGATGAACTACCGAAGGACGTGCGACTCTACAATCCCGGCGATCTTCAATCGCAAGGTGCCGCAACTGAACCGCAGCCCTTCGAACACCTCGGAAGGACTTATCTTCCCGGCGGGAACTCTCATTGGAAGGCAAACTATCCGGACGGAATGAAGCGCCTCGCGGCAGCTGGTCGTATTCACGTGGCGAAGAACAGCATCCGTTACCGTCGTTTCTCGGATGACTTCCCGTTCCAGCAAATCGGCAACATCTGGACGGACACAATCACCGGAAACTTCACCGACGACAAGATCTACGTCGTGCAAACCGGCTTCAAGGTGATTGAGCGCTGCATGCAGATGACCACGGATCCGGGAGAATTGGTGCTCGACATTACCTGCGGCTCAGGGACCAGCGCGGTCGTGGCAGAACAATGGGGCCGCCGCTGGATCACCGTGGACACATCTCGGGTGCCGGTGGCTTTGGCCCGGCAGCGACTGCTGACGACTGCGTTTCCATGGTACAAACTGAAGGAGCCGTCGAAAGGTCCTGCTGGCGGCTTCGTCTACGAGCGCAAGCGAAACAAGAAGGGCGAGGAAGTCGGCGGCCTCGTGCCCCGCATCACACTCAAGTCGATCGCGAACGATGAAGACCCCAAGATGGAGGTCCTGGTCGACCGCCCCGAGGTGAACGACAAGATCACGCGCGTCTGCGGTCCCTTCACCGTCGAAGCCACGATCCAGGCGGCGATGAGCATGGAGGAGGATGCCGAAGGCACCTCGGCGCAGCCGCAATCCTCAAGCCCGCGCGCCTATCTGGACCGCATGATCGAGGTGCTACGGCAGAGCAAGTCGCTCAGCCTGCCAGGGAACGAGACGCTGCAACTCGACAACGTCCGCCCGCTGGCCGACCGCGAATACCTGCATGCGGAGGCCGTGGCGAAGAATGGCAGCCAGAAGACCATCGCCATTGCTTTTGGTCCCGAGGACGGCGCCATCGGCTCCGACTACGTATTCAACGCCGCCATGGAGGCAATGCAGCAGGGCTTTGGCCAGCTGTTCCTGTTCGGCTTCGCCATCCAGGCCAAGGCACGCGAGATCCTCGAGAAGATGAAGATCCCGACCGCCTACATCTCGATGACGCCGGATGTGGTGATGTCGGACCTGCTCAAGACGACGAAGGGCAGCGAGATCTTCTCGATCACCGGCCTGCCGGATGTGCGACTGGACAAGGCGGGCAAGCGCGACGACGGCACGCCGCTCTATCGCGTGGTGCTGCGCGGGCTCGACATCTTCCTGCCGCACCTGATGGACACCGACCACATCGACGCCGAGAACCTGCCCTGCTGGATGCTCGACACCAATCACAACGGCATGGCGTTCTACGCGAGCCAGGTGTTCTTCCCCAAGACCAGCGCCTGGGACAACCTGCAGAAATCGCTGAAGGGCCAGTTCGAGGACAGCGTCTGGTCGCATCTGGCGGGGACGGTCAGCGAGCCCTTCGCGCTGGGTGACAAGAAGCGCATCGCGGTGAAGGTGATCGACGAACGCGGCAACGAGCTGATGGCGACCCGCAGCGAAGAGGATGCCGTCTGATGCCTGAGGCCGCACAGCAGGACGCCCCACTCACCGTTGCCGAGGTCGAGTCCCCGATCATCAACTCGCCCTTCGCGGAACCGAAGTGTCACTGGAAGATCGAGAAGGCCAAGCCGCCCTACAAGGCTGATGGCCGGCGCCGCGCTAGCTACTTCTACCGCGTGCCGGAACATGCCGGGCGTGGGCGCGCGAATCGCGACCAGGCCGAGCTGTTCGAGAGCCAGGCGGGCGAGGAAGTCGAGCTCGAGATCGTCAACGCCATTCGCGGCCGGGTAAAGGACTGGCGGGCGGGCGTGCACAGCGGTGGCGTGGCATATGACGGCGCCTCCCCGGTGACGCGCGAGCTTCTGGACCTCTGGCGCAGCGATCAGCGCATGCAGCGCCTGTTCTTCGCCCAGATCGAAGCCGCCGAGACGATCATCTTCCTCGTGGAGGCGAAGGACGTCTATCGCAAAGGGCTTCCCGAGATTCCCAAGGACGAGCCGGGACTGGAGGCCAAGGCGACCGGCGTGCGCGCCTTCCTGCGCTACGCCTGCAAGATGGCGACTGGCAGCGGCAAGACGACCGTGATGGGCATGCTTGCCGCGTGGTCGATTCTGAACCGCGTGGCGTCTCCGCGGGATGACCGGTTCTCGGACACCATCCTGATCGTCTGCCCCAACGTGACGATCCGCGAGCGGCTGCAAGAGCTGGATCCGGCGCTCGGCGACCTGAGCCTCTACCGAACACGGCAGCTGGTCCCGCCACACCGGATGGAAGAGCTGCGGCGTGGCGAGGTCATGATCGCGAACTGGCACCGGCTCGCGAAGAAGGAGACCAATTCGGTCAACGGCGACAGCGCCAAGGTGGTGAAGACCGGTGAGCCAGTCGAGGTGGTGAAGAACGCGGGGAAGGCGAACGAGAGCGTCGAGACAAAGTACTTCGAGTCCGACCAGGCCTGGTTCAAGCGCATCCGCCGGGAGCTTGGCAGCGGCAAGGGTCGGAGCCCGCACTGGCTGATCTTCAACGACGAGGCGCACCACGCCTACCGCAGGGGCGACGCCGCGAGCGAGGAAAGCCTCGACGAGGACAAGGACCTCGCGAAGAAGAACGCTCGTGAGGCCACGATCTGGATCGAGGGCTTGGACAGGATCAACAAGCTCGCGGGCGGCAGCCGGCGGCGTGGGATCAACCTCTGCGTCGACCTGTCGGCGACACCCTTCTACATCCAGGGCTCGGGAAACGAGGTCGGCAAGCCGTTCCCGTGGGTCGTGTCGGATTTCGGCCTGCTGGATGCGATCGAATCCGGGCTGGTGAAGATTCCACAGCTTCCGGCGCGTGACGTGTCGGGCGCCGAGGAGGCCGCCTACTTCAACATCTGGCGCTGGGTTCAGGCGAAGGCCAAGGAGGATGGCCTCGGCACGAACATCACGCCGGAGATCGTGATGAACTATGCGTCCGCGCCCATCAACCTGCTGGCACAGGAGTGGCACGAGCGCTTCCTCGAATGGGAACAGCATTCCAAGCAGCAGCAGAAGCATCCGGTGCCGCCGGTGTTCATCGTCGTGTGCCGAGACACCGCCGTTGCCAAGGAAGTCCACGACTGGCTGGCGAATGGGAACGACAGCTACGGGGTTTCTCCTGCTTGGTTCCGGAATGCGCCCGGGCAGGAGGTCACTGTCAGGATCGACTCGAAGGTCATGGAGGACATCGAGGAAGGCGGGTCAAAGGACGAGACCAAGCGGCTTCGATTCATTCTCGACACGGTCGGCAAACCGGAATGGCCGGGCGGCAAGATCCCCGAGGACTGGTCCGAGCTGGTGCGCAAGCACAATGACAAGGTGGCCAGCGATGACAACGACGGTTCGCTAAAATGGATCGATGAGCGTATCCCGCCGGGGCGAGACGTCCGTTGCATCGTTTCGGTCGCGATGCTGGCGGAGGGCTGGGACGCCAACACGGTCACGCACATCGTCGGGCTCCGTCCGTTTGGCTCACAGCTCCTGTGCGAGCAGGTCGTCGGGCGGGCATTGCGGCGCAAGAGCTATGCGCTCGACGAGGAGACACAGATGTTCGCCGAGGAGACGGCCAAGGTCTTCGGTGTCCCCTTCGAGCTCATTCCGTTCAAGGTGAAGCCGGTTGGTCCGCAACCGCCGCAGCCAGATCCGAACCACATATACTCCGTCCCGGAGAAGGCCGAGTTCGAGATCACCTTTCCCATCGTGACCGGCTACCACCAGTCGGGCCAGTTCGATGTGCATATCGACTGGAGCAAGGTCGCCAAGGTGACGATCGATCCGATGAAGATCCCACAGGTGGTCGAGCTGACCCCTCTGACAACACCTGACGGGACATTGGCGGCATTCGGGCCGGGTGAACGCCCGATCCTCTCGTTGAAGGACTGGCGCGCCCGGTTTCGCGATCAGCAAGTTGCATTCAGGCTGGCACGTGAGATCTGCGACCGCTGGCTCTCAGACAACGGCGCCGAAGCAGTTCCAGTCCAGCAGCTTTTCCCGAAGGTCGCTTTCGCAGCGAAGCGCTTCCTTGCAGAAAAGCTTGATCGAAAAGGCGATAGTCGGCCGTGTGACGTGCTGCTGGTCGGCGAATACATGCAGGCTGCCATCGGCTCACTGCTCGAAGCCATCAAGAAGGGATCGGCGACAGGCGGCGGCGAGGTTGCCATCATTCCCCAAGGCGCAGCCGGTAGGGGAAGCACGCTCTACGTCGATTTCCACACGACAAAGCCGATTTACCCGGTCACGAGGTGTCATCTGAACGCGATGGTGGCTGACACGAAGAAGTGGGAGCAAAGTGCCGCCTTCCTTCTCGACAGCCATCCAGGCGTGAAGAGGTGGGTCAAGAATGACCGGCTGGGGTTCACGATCCCCTATCGGCATCGTGGCCTGCTGTCGCGCTACATCCCCGACTTCATCGTTGTCACGGATCGAGACGAGAAGGTCATCGTGGAGATCAAGGGCCAGGTAACTGACAATGCAGACGCCAAGGCGAAGGCGGCTGAGCGATGGGTGGAAGCCGTCAATCGGCTTGGTGAGCACGGTGTATGGAAATACTTGTTCGTCGAAGATCCTGGGCGGATTGCCATACAGCTGAATGCGTTCACGCAAGCCAAATGGGATGAGGGTCCATTTCAGCTCACCTGAATTGAACTCGACGATGGAATCGACGTGTCTGCGTCCAAATAGTTGATCCGAACAATCATGACAGTACTGGTTCGAAAGCATGAAGATTACTCGCACCGAGCCGGCGCACACGCTTTGGACGTTGGGACTTAAGCAAACATGAACAACTCTGGGCAACATCGGGTCGATGCCGGCTGGGACGCTGACCAGCTTCAAGTGATTGAGGCGGAAGCGGACGCTCGGCTTGTTGTCGAAGCGGGTCCCGGAACTGGCAAGACGGCCGTCGCCTGCGCGCGCCTTGCTCACCTCATTAGTGAGGAGGATGTGGAGCCGAGCAATGCCTGGATGATCAGCTTTACCCGGACCGCAGTTGCAGAAATTCGCGCGCGGCTGCATTCCTACGTCGGCGACGCTTCCTTTGCGATAAGGATAGCGACAATCGACTCTCACGCATGGTCCATCCACTCGGGGCACGACCCGAATGCGAGGCTGACCGGGACCTATGAAGAAAACGTCGCCCGGGTCATCGATCTCCTGAAGACTGACGAGGATGTGGCCGATGAACTGTCACAGGTCGAGCATGTCGTAATCGACGAGGCACAGGACCTCGTCGGCCAGCGGGCAGACCTGATCGAGGAACTGGTGAAGAGATTGCCGTCTGATTGCGGTGTCACAGTCTTCGCTGACGAGGCCCAAGCCATCTATGGGTTCTCAGACGACAGTGACGGACATCGCAAGGGTGCCGCTGGCAAACCCGGGAAGGCGCTTCTCGACAGGCTACGCGCAGAAAGGTCCCTTGGCTTCGAGACGCTGATCCTGAAGGAGATCTATCGCACGACCTCGCTAGGACTGCGAAAGATCTTCTCCGATTTGCGGAAGGATGTCCTCGACAAGAACAGGCATCGCGACGGCTTTCACGCCGAGACGGCGGAAAGAATCCGGGAGTTTGCAGACAAGAAGGGCTTGAAGTGGACCCAGATGAAGGTCGCCGACTTCACCAGAGATGATCTTCTGCTTTTCAGAACCCGCGGCGAGGTGCTGATGGCGGCACAGTTCTGTGACCTTCCTCATCGGCTGCGCCTGTCAGGATATGGAGCGACGCTCCCGGCGTGGCTCGCAATCTGCTTCTCGGATTTTCTCGATCCCTACCTGGCCGAGCGGCAATTCCTCGATCTCTGGGCTACCCGCATCGAAAACAAGGCTGCCCCGCATTATGGGCCTGCCGAAGCATGGCAGCACCTGATGCGCGTTGCAGGGCGCAGGGATGGCTCGGTCGACATGTTGAAGCTGAGGAGGCGGTTGGGCCAGACCCGACCTCCGGTGGAACTGACCCTCCCCGAATATGGTCTTGAGGGACCGATCGTCGGAACGATTCACGCCAGCAAGGGCCGCGAGGCCAGCAACGTCGTGTTGCTGCTTCCGAACGGCGCGGAATTCGAAAGTGCCGAGGACGAGGCAGAGGAAGCGAGGGTCATTTTCGTCGGCGCCACACGTGCTCGTACTTCCCTCATCGTCGGCGAGAGCAATGCTTTCCGTTCGTCAACTCTTTCATCGGGGCGGGTTTATCGGTCAGTGAATTACGGCAAAGCCACAATGGTCGAAGTCGGTCGCGAAGGCGACATCACAGCTCGCGGACTTGTAGGCCGCCGCGAGTTCACAAGAGACTTGGCGCTAGCTGGCCAGACTTTTCTTGCAAAGCGTGCGGATGTTGTCACCACATTCAAGCTCGAGGCGGATCCCGATCTGGATTGGCGCTATAGGATCTGGAACGGGGATCAAGACCCCTGCGTAGGAATCCTGTCAAGCAAGCTGACGTCCGACCTGTGGCAGATTCTTGAGACTAGGAACCAGAGGCACAGTCACAAGCCACCAGGCTACGTGAACCATGTCCGGGGTCAGGGCAGCGCGACGATCGTGCTGGGACCCGATGACAGCGACCTCGAGACACTCAACGAGCCCTGGGCCACCTCTGGCTTCGTGCTCGCGCCGCGAATTGCGGCCTTCCCGCCATTCTTCTTCTTTCGTCGGAAATAGCTCTCATGCAGGACAGATCAGAGGATAGAGACATCGTTGCCCTCAGGCTTGCAGAGGATCTTGTCGGCCCCCGGGCCGAAAACGAGGTGCTTTCAGCGCGGCCGTCCGATGTCTACCTGACCGGCATTCTCTGGCCTCAGCGCACCGCCATGTCGGGCGAGGATGACGATCGCCTTGGCACAGCGGGAGCGGGCAGCGCGGAGGAGAGCGACGGCGAGAGCGACGCTGTACGAACCGGGTCGGTCCAGAAGCCGTCCGTTGCTGGCATATCCTTCAGCACAAAGGCGGAAGGTGTCGCGAAGGTGCGCATCGTCTGCAGCTTTGGGACCTATCGGACCGAGAAAGGCGACGATGGCGACGTATGGGTTCGGCAATCTCACAGTGTCGAAATTGCGGCCCTCGAACTGACGCCCGGTCCGACGCGCGAGATCCAACTTGCCGAGCACGGAGATGGGCTTCCTGACGTTTCTCTTAGCGTCAGATGCATCAAGGCTGCGGATACCGTCCTCGTTACTCTCGCTCTGGTCAATTCGGTGGTTCCGGAGCAGGACCGAAACGAGATCGAGGCGGCCTCTCTCTTTCAGACCTCGCTTCGCATCGAGCCCTGCGAGGGTACTCTGCTGGTCCCGAAGCCTCCTCGGCGCGCAGCTTCGGTAAAGCCGACCACTGACGGCGAAACGGGCGCGGTCACCGACGAGGAGAGCGGAGCGCTTCTCTACAGGAACGTCGCGGAGTTTGCTGTCGGCCACGTCTGTTCGGCCGAGTGGGAAGAGGCAGAGATTTCGGCAGGCTCACAACCCCATGCTCGATGGGTTGCGACGACATGGCTGCCATCGGCCATTGTCGAGGGGGTGGATCCCAATGGACATCCATATTTCGCAGAGCTGGGGAATGAACCCGGGACATTCGACCCTCTTCTGGCCGAGGCACTGGCCTCCGCTGACGCGACAACCCTTGGGAACGGACTTGTCACCTTCTGCGACGCCTATGCTCGGTGGATCGAGACACAGAGGAAGCGGCTTGAAGATGCCTGGGACGTCGCCCCTGCGTTGAAGCATGTTGCCGAGGCGCATCTCATCCAGTGCGATAAGGCTCTGGATCGCATGCGAGCATCGGTTGATGAACTCGGCGCCAACCCGAGGCTGCGGAGAGCGTTCCAGCTGGCAAACTTCGCCATGCACCTGCAGCACTCGTGGGACAAGTCGAAGAGCCGTCACGGCTCCCTCCGCTGGCGCCCGTTCCAGCTAGGCTTTCTGCTTCTGAGCGCTCCGTCGTCGGTGGTCCGGGATCACGAGCACCGAGGAGTCATGGACCTGCTCTGGTTCCCGACGGGTGGCGGCAAGACCGAGGCTTATCTGGCGCTGATCGCGTGCATCGCCGTCTACCGCCGCCTCTCAGACAATCCGGACGACCACAGCGGCGTTTGCGCCCTAATGCGCTACACGCTTCGTCTTCTTACAACCCAGCAGTTTGCGCGTTCCGCTGCAATGATCGTGGCCCTTGAGGCCATCCGCACTGGTCGGGTAGCCGCTCCCGAGGGACTGCCGTTTCAGGGCGGAGAGCCTTTCTCGATAGGCCTGTGGGTTGGTGGTGATGCCACCCCAAACAAGCGGACCGCCGCTTACGCTTCCATCGTCCAGCGTTCGCAGGAGGTGGCTTCGCCAAAGCAACTCGCGCGTTGCCCTGCCTGTGAGTCGAAGCTGAACTGGTCGATAGCAAGCCCGACATCACCTGTGGAGGTTTCGTGCGAGAACCCCGAATGCGCGATGTATGGGCTGCTCCCGGTCCATACCGTGGACGAGGATGTCTACGACAATCGTCCGACGCTGATCATTGGAACGGCAGACAAGTTCGCTCAGGTCGTCCGTGAAAAGCGAACCAACAGTCTGTTTGCCGTCTCGGAAGGGTCCCCTCCTGACCTGATCATCCAGGACGAGTTGCATCTCATTTCGGGTCCGCTCGGGACAATTGCTGGCGTCTATGAATCTGCTTTCGACCTGATGTTCGCCGCGCGCGGACATCGCGCCAAGGTCATCGGCTCGACAGCTACGATCCGCAGGGCGCCGGAACAGGTTCTGGCGCTTTTCGATCGCGAGGCCTTCCAGTTTCCGCCGCCGGCCATCGACCATGACGATTCAGGGTTTGCGGTGCAGGACCGCCGCCCCAGCGCCAAAGGACGGCGATATCTCGGGGTCACTACAGCGGGCCGATCCGCAAAGTTCACCCTTCAGGCAGTGGCTGGCTCCCTGCTGCAGACTGCCTTCGGAGCGTTCAGCGACGATGTCCGTCGGGACGCCTACTGGACGCTTGTCGGCTACTTCAACTCCCTTCGGGAGCTCGGCGGCGCCCTTGTACTGATGCAGGATGACGTCACCGACAGTATCGCGCTCTACGCGAACGCTCGGTCGGAAGAGAAGCGCCCTCTCAGCAACGTCGAAGAACTCACCTCTCGCCGGACACAGGAGGAGATCCGGGAGATGCTCGACCTTCTCGATATCAAGGTTGGGGCTCCTGGCGCAGTCGATGCGGTGCTTGCGACTAACATGGTGAGTGTCGGCGTTGACATCTCCCGACTGGGACTAATGCTCGTCAACGGGCAACCAAAGACGTTCGCAGAGTACATCCAGTCAACGAGCCGCGTCGGGCGCGGTGACGTGAGCGGCCTGGTCGTTTCGGTCCTCAACAACGCCAAGGCAAGGGACCGCTCGCATTTCGAGACGTTCTGCAGCTGGCACCGTACATTGTACAGGGACGTTGAGGCGACAAGCGTCACACCCTTCGCATCGCGTGCTCGCGACAGGGCGCTGCATGCCGCCCTTGTGGCGGCAGTACGCCATCTGGTTCCGGACATGCTCGACTCCCCTCGAATGGAAGACGAGGCGGAAGACGAGGCAATGGATCTCATCGACCTCATTGTCGAACGGGCAAAACGCATCGATCCGGAAGAGACGGCCGTGCGGGATGAACTCGAACGGCGCCTCGATACATGGCGAGCAAGATCGCCGACGGTCTACTGGAGCGACTACAAGGGAGGGAAATCCCTTCTGCAGAGCGCCGAGCGCGCTGCCGCTCGTCGCGCTGCCGGCCGCGATGCTGGCGCCGCCTGGCCTACCCTAAACTCCATGCGGACCGTCGAAGCCGGAACGCCATTCAGGATGGCCCCAGTACTGAGGGCAAAGGACGATACGCATGAAGAATGAGTTGCAGGAGCTGCGGCGAAGCGCAGTCGTTTCTACCTTTGGTCCCGGTTCCGTCGTGGACTTCAGAGCAGGTGGAGGAGCCGTCTCTGGCATCGCTGCAGGGCTCGAGGAATGGGATCGGTCCTTCCCTCCGGCGGGACTGGCGCACCCGCAGGTCATCCGCGAGACGCGCCTCCAGAAAAAGCTCGGCGTCAAGGGTTTCAGAACGCCCCCTGTGACGCTCGAGCGGGGAAAGGATGACGATCCGGATACCCGGCGTCTTGTTGCCGTGCGCTTCCCGAAATGGCTGCAATGCCCCAGCTGCGATGTCATCAAGCCGGAGCGCCGATGGAAGAACGACCCGGGAAAGGCCTACCGTTACTGCCCGACGTGCACCGAAAAGGCACATGGCGACAGCAAGGTCTTTGTCATTCCCGTCCGCTTCGTCATGGCATGCAAGCATGGGCATGTTGACGAGTTTCCGTGGGACTGGTGGGTCGGACACAAGCCCGAATGCTCAGTGGCGAAACGGGAAAACACGGATCGCCATCCGGGGCTTGTCCTGCGGTCCGAGAGGCCGGGCCTCGCCGGTCTGATCCTCAGCTGCCCGAAGTGTGGTGCGCGCCGATCAATGGATGGCGTCTTTTCCAAGAAGACGTGGGAACGCGGCCCCAAATGCCGCGGCCATCGACCATGGCTGGCCGATGGCGATGAGAGCTGCGGCAAGGAGCAGTACGCCGTTCAACGAGGGGCGTCGAACCTGTATTTCGCCGTGACGGAGTCCGCGCTGAGCATTCCACCTTGGTCGGACCGCCTTCAGGAGGTGCTTGGTGACTGGTGGAGTTCCCTGACGAACTTGGACGACCTGTCGAAGCTCGAGGAATACATCGGCTTCCTTGCGAAGGGCGACCTTGAGAGCGTTCTCAAGGAACTCGAAATGTCGCCTGCCGAACTGGCGGAAGCGATCCGTGCCCGCCTCACGTCTTACGGACAGCTGCGGACCGATGATCTGAGACCAGCAGAGTATCGACAGTTTGTCACGGAACCCGGGCGCAGTCGAACCCCCGACATCGACTTCGAGACACGCCGGGAGGCGGTCGCCGCGGAAATCGCCCCGTGGATTTCCCGGGTGGTAAGGGCCGTACGATTGAGGGAGGTGCGAGCCATCAAGGGCTTTACCCGCATCAACCCACCCGGCGATCCAGACTCGCCAGAGGTGGCTCGTCTCTCCAAGGAGCCGCTTGAATGGTTGCCAGCCATCGAGGTCCGCGGCGAGGGCATCTTTCTCGCCCTGAACGAGGAGCGCCTATCGAGCTGGGAAAACCGGCCAGACGTCGTGGCGCGCGTTTCCGAGTGCGAGGCGCGGCATCAGGCCGATTGGAAGGAACGGTACGGAGAAGACGCGAAGCCACCTCAGGCGATCACCCCGCGATACATGCTCTGCCACACCCTAGCGCACGCTCTCATGCGTCAGCTTACCCTCGAATGCGGCTACTCCTCGGCATCTCTCCAGGAGAGGATCTATGCCGGTACTGGCGAGGAGCAGATGGCGGGACTTCTCATCTATACCGCGACCCCCGATTCGGATGGGACGCTTGGAGGGCTCGAACGGCAGGGGAAGGCGGGGCGCATTGCAGGCATCCTCCAACGTGCAATCGATGCGATCGAATGGTGCTCTTCGGACCCGCTATGCATCACCGACATGATGGGAGCCGAGAAAAGCTACTCCCATTCGGTGTGCCACGCCTGCTGTCTTGTCCCGGAGACATCGTGTGAAGCGTTCAACAGCTTCCTCGATCGTGCACTACTCACCGGCGACGGGACGGGCTCGGGTCTCGGCTACTTCGAAGAGATGCTTCGGAGAAGCTGATGGCAGTGCTCTGGCCCAAAAAACTTCCTCGTTCGGTCCTCGACGATCCGAGGCGAAAGGCAGAGGTTCGCGTTTACGATCGCCTCGCCGAAGTGCTCGACGACAGCTTCCATGTCTTCTACTCGAGTCCCTGGCTGGGCACCGACAGGCTCGGAAACGAGAAGGATGGCGAATGCGATTTCCTGATCGCTCATCCCGAGCACGGCATCCTCGCAATCGAGGTCAAGGGCGGCAGAGAAATCTCGTTCGACCCGAGGGACGGCCAGTGGCGCAGCACGGATCACGGCGGGTTCGTCCACAAGATCAAGGATCCTGTTGCACAAGCACGCAGCGCGAAACATGAGATCCTGAAACGGCTGAATGACTCACCGAGGTGGCCAAACCGCTTCGTTCATGCTGCTCACGGGGTGATTTTCCCGAGCGCCGGCTCGCCTCCCGGCAATCTCGGCGCGGATCGGCCGACCCGGATATTCTGCTGTTCACGGCAGTTTCACGATGAGTTTGGCGCATGGATTGCCGAGCGGCTGAAGGCTGGCCAGCGCCCCGACAACTGCGAGCCGCTGGGTCGCGACGGCATTGCTGCGCTGGAACGCCTTCTCGCGCATCCGTTTACGCTGAGCTTCCGGATTGGCGCCGCGCTGGCTGAAGCCGATGCGGAGTTCCGCGTCCTTGAGCCGTCCCAGTACCAGATCCTCGACATGATCGCCGATATCCCGCGGGCACTTGTTCGGGGTGGTGCAGGTACCGGCAAGACGGTTGTAGCGATCGAGGAAGCGCTCAGATCCGCGGCGGCCGGGCGAAAGACCCTCCTGACCTGTCACAGTCGTCCGCTGGCAAGCAACCTCGAACGAAAGCTGAAGAATGTCGAGAACCTCACCGTTGCCGGATTTCACGCCATGTGCGGGCGGATCTCACGGCAGGCAGGCATCTCGCCGCCTTCCGGGATCAGCGAAAGGGAACTTTACGAGAGCGCGCTGCCGAATGCTCTCTATCGCGCAATGGAGGCTCAGCCTGCACTCCGATGGGACACCGTCATCGTCGACGAAGGTCAGGATTTCCGAGACGACTGGTGGATCGCGCTGGATGCGTGCCTTTTGCCCGATGGACGTATCCGCGTATTCATGGACAGCAATCAACGGGTCTACGAGAGCGCTGGAGATGGCGCTCGCGATCTGAGCGTGGTTCCGGTTCGCCTTTCCCGAAACCTTAGGAATACCAAGAATATCCACAAGGCTGCATCGGTCCACTATTCGGGACCAGAGATCGTCGCGGACGGGCCCGATGGCCTGGAAGTGTCGTGGGTCAGCGCAGAGAGTCCGGACGCGAAGATCGAGGCGGCGTACCGGGAGCTTCGCAGGCTCGTTCTCAACGAGGAAGTAGCCCCCGGTGACATAGCTGTGCTCGTCAACGGCCCTGCCGCCCGGGCGAGCTTCCTCGAGAGAAGCAGCGGAACCAGTATTCCACTCACCGATGCCGAGATCATGGCACTCGAGGACGTGGTCGTGGACACCGTGCGCCGATTCAAGGGGCTCGAACGACCCGCAATAGTGCTGATCGTCAGCGGCGACGAGATGGACCGACGAGAACTTGCCTATGTCGCTTTTTCGAGGGCGCGGGCATATCTGTGCGTCGTATCATCGCCAACGGAGGCGAAGTGGTTGTCGGAGGGATCGTCGGATGCTTGAGCATCCTGCCCTCAAGCCAGCGCGCTCAGGATCAGCCCTGCAATCTGGCGTGCCAGAAACGGCGGCACGGCGTTCCCGACTTGGACGTACTGCTGGGTCCGATTGCCCATGAACAGGTAGTCGTCGGGGAATGTCTGAAGTCGCGCAGCTTCGCGCACCGTCAGGCTGCGGCACTGCAGAGGATCGGGATGGATGAAGTAATGACCATCCTTCGAGATGTGGCTTGTGACAGTGGTTGAGGCCTCATCGGCCAGCTGGACGCGGAACCGGTCATTGAACACCCCGCTGTGCCAGTTGCGATGATCCGGGCTCAGCGCGAGCGGAAAATCGGCGGCCTTCGGGCTGTAACCACAGACGGCCCCGAACACGGCTGCGAACAGGTAGCGGCCGAGATCAGACGCCATGTGTCCCCGCGTTTCATGCTGGGCGAAAGCGCGAAGGTCCGGACGCTCCAGCCAGCGCAGCAGTTCATCATTCGAATTCCCGTAGTTCTCGGGAAGGCGTGTACCCTTCCGACTACAAGGGGCTTCCGTCGCCGTGCGCCTTGCAACTGACGAGAATGCCTCACGGAGCGGCTGATTGTCCTTCCCGGCATGCATACGCGCCAGCAGTTTCGCAGCATCTCTCACCTCCTGTCGCCAGTCTTCCGCGCTGTCCGCCCCGCGACTGATCCCGCTTCGCAAGGGGGGCATGGATTCAATGACGTCACTGACAAATCGTGCTGGTCCGGAGACCGCAATGGCGGTGCCGGCCGCCTTTCCTGCCAGATCAGCCCTGATCCCGACGATGATTACCCGATGGCGTCGCTGCGGAACGCCGAACTCTTCGGCGCGCACGACGAAGTCCGAAGGACGCATCGCCTCCTGCAGGCTGGCCTTACCGTCTTCGACCCGAATGGCCCGCAGCTCGTATTGATGGCCATGGCCGCTGCCGAGGGAGGCAAGGTCCTCCATCAGCATCTCGAACACGAGTCGGCTCTCGACAGTCGAGGACAACATGCCCTTGACGTTCTCCATCACGAAGGCTGCCGGCCGAAGCCTGTCGAGCACTCTGATGTACTCGCGGAACAGGTAGTGCCGTTCATCCAACTCAGGCACATAGCCGACCTTGCCCCTCGACCGCGCCCGACCCACGAGGGAGTAGGCCTGACACGGCGGGCCGCCGATCAGGATCGTGTCATCGTAGCCTGCCCTCAGCTTCTCGATGGCGGCATCGATCGCTGTTGCTGCGGCCTCGGTGCCGAGTTCGAGGCCACGCGCCTCTTCGATCGCTGCTCGCCAGGCAGCCGCATCGACTTCCGACCAGTCCGGTTCGGACACTTCCCCAGCGTGGAAATCGATGAACTGTCGGGGCAAGGTCCCGTGACGTGCGCGGTATCCGCGCAGGAACGCGCGCAGTATCAGCGTCCGGTGCGCCGATGCCTCCTTCTCGACAGAGATGCCGATCCGGAACGGCGCGTGGCCGTCCTCGGCAAGAGATGCAAACCCCTCGCCAAGTCCGCCGGGGCCGGCGAACAGATCAACGATGCCGAAAGTCGAAGGCAAATCAGGCTCCTGACGAACTTCATTCAGCCGGTGTATACCAGGTTCAGGGACGAAAACCAGGACGCATGTGACAGATATCGTGGATCAGCAGACCCGGTCCCGCATGATGGCAGGGATCAGGGGAAAGGACACGAAGCCCGAGCTGGCGCTGAGGCGGGCGTTGCACGCGCGCGGTTTCCGATTCCGGCTCCATTCGAAGGCGGTCCACGGTCGACCGGACCTCGTTCTGCCGAAGTATCGCGCCGTCGTCTTCGTGCATGGCTGTTTCTGGCATCGTCACGAGGGGTGCCGCTACACGACCACACCATCGACCCGCCAGGAGTTCTGGCAGGGAAAGTTCGCCGCGAACGTTGCTCGAGACGCAGCAGTACGCGGGAGGCTTCTGGAAGAGGGCTGGCGCGTTGCAACAGTGTGGGAGTGCGCGCTTCGGAAACCGGATCAGATAGTCGCGTCTGTAAACAGCCTGTCAGAATGGCTGCAATCCGAGGACGATCGGATCGAAATCGGCGCCAAAGAGGCGCAGTCGTAAGGAGATGCTCTTACCTTGGACGCGCACTCAGCCGATCTTGCAGCCCCAGAAGGACGTCTGATCGGCGGCGAAGTAGCCGTCCGCGACCCGGAAATACCCCTGCAGCTCGACGGTATCGCCGGCCGTCAGTGGCACCATGGTCTGCAACCAGATCGCGGTGGCGAGCGAGACGTGGGTGGCGGAGATTTCGCCGAGGGAGCCGCGGATTTCGGTCGTCCCGTTCAGCACGAGCCGCCCGCGCATGCGCGCAGTTGTACTGGCGTTGACCTTGTACATGAGCGTCGCGCCGAAGAGGTAGGTGCCGTCCACGGGCGCCACGAAGTGGTTGTTCGCGGCGTCGAAGGCGCCCTGATCGTTGTAGTCTGTGTTGTTGATGGCGATCTTCGTCCAGGTGCCGACGCCGACATAATTGTCGTAGTTCGTGTAGGCCTTGAACCTCGGCAGCCGGGGCTGGTCGACGATGCCGCTGGCGTTGTCGACGCTGAGCCCGTCGAAGAAGGTGCTGCCGTCGGCCGAGACCGCGAGGCGGAACCTGTCCGAGCCGAAGAGCCCGACCAGCGCCTTGGTGACGAAGCCGGTCTGCAGCGTCAGCCCGAGATCGTCGCCGGCCGCCTCCTTGTTCATGGTGTAGAACAGATCGCCGGTGCCCCCCTCGGCCACGGTCTTCGCCGTCCAGAGCGCGGCGTTCAGCTTGGCCGAGAACGGGTTCGATGCATCGGCCGTCGTGCCAACCCCGAGCAGCGTCATGTTCTGCAGCGCCGCGGGCGTGGTGCCGACCCAGCCCGACCCCTCATAGACCAGCAGCAGGCCCTCGTCCTCGACCCACGCCCGCCAGCCGGTCCGGGACGGCAGGCGCAGCCAGGCGCCATCGGTCCAGAGCGCGACGTTCAGGTCCCATCCTGCCCAGTCGCCCGTCGCGCCCGAGCCGACGATGTAGCGGTCGCCATCGGCGGGGCTGCCGGGCGGCGCAGTCAGATCCCGGTCGAGGACGGAGAGCTGCACGAGCCCGTCGAGCAAGCGCAGCGCCTCATTGTGGGTGACATGCTTCTGGGCCTGCGCGGCCATGATGAAGGGCAGCGCCAGATGCGCCGTGGTGTCGGACATGAACAAAGCTCTCCTGATCAGAACGAGAGTGTGGTGACAGAGGCGGCACCGGGGCCGAAGAGCTGCCCGATCTGGGCAATACGGACAGTGAGGGAATTGCCAGGCCCGAGCGGCGCGCCCCAGTCGGCCGTCTGGTCGGCACCGGTATAGACGGCGCTGGTGGTGGCAGTGGTCAAGGATCGCTTGACGACTGAACCGTCGAGAATGTCGACCACATAGGTTTCGGTCGCCTCGCTCATCGGCACTTCGGCGGCGTTCCAGCTGTCAGCGGCAAGCGAGCGGTCACGGCGCGTCCAGCGAATGGTGAGATCGCCGGGCACACGCGCCCGGCGCCACGGCTGCTCGACATGGGCCGGCGCGAACGGCCTCAATCCCATGCCCTGCGGCGTGAAGCTTCTTGCGACATAGGTCTCGTCGCTGACCGGTTTCGAGGCCGGACCGATGCGCCAGTTCCACGGAATGCCGAGATCGGCCTCGGCAACCGGCAGATCGGCGAGCAGACTGTCGAGCAGGACGACGCGTGCGCCGGCAGGTGTCGGATTGCCCATCGCCTGTTCGGTGCCGCGCTGGCCGCGCAGGAGCCGGGTGAGCCGGTACCGGCCGGGCGCCAGCAGCTCGGCCGCGCCCGCCTGCACGATCTCCCAGGCGCCGGGCGTGCTTTCCACGGCGAGCGCATTGGCGCCGCCGAACAGCGCCATGTCGGTGACGCTTTGCAGCGTGCCGGAGACCAGATCGACGATCATGACATTGCCATGGTCGAAACGCGATACCGGCCCGGACCAGAGATCGTTGACCAGCGTGCCGATGCGTGCGCGGGTGGCGAAGGCGGTGACCAGCTCGAAGCCATCGGCGCCGGGACTGCGAAACACCGCCATCTGGCCCGGCCATGGCACGGCATGGGCGGCAATCAGCGGATGGTGCGGGGTGCGGCCTTCGGTCAGCTGTGGCAGGTCGAGGATCACCACTTCCGGCGCGCCGAAGGCGACGATCTTCGCCGGCGTTGCCGGTCGTGCCGCGCCGGGCGGCAGGTCATAATCCTGCCGATCCTGGCGGATCGCCTCGACGGCGCGGGATTCGGCATCGGCGGCCGAAACAAGGCGGAAACCGAGCTGGCGGCCATCATGGTCGAGCTGGATCACATCTGTCGGATCAAGCGCCAGCCGAGACGGCGGCAGGCGGAAGACGGCGCTTTCGCGTCCCGTCCAGGCTTCCATCAGGGCGCGACGACAGCGGCGTTCGGCTTCTTCGGGCGGCACGGCAAAGGGGAAGGTTTCCGAGGAGATGCGGGATGCTTCGACGGTGATACGCCGGGCTTCCACCACGGCGGCATCGTAATCCTCGTCGGCACGCGCCACCTGCCATTTGAGTGCCTGGGGCAGTTCGGTTTCCTGACCGCGGGTCAGCTCCAGTACCTCGTCCCTGCCGGCAGCGACCATGTCGTCGACCGAGAGGGTCGCGACCGATGCCCGGCCGCGCATGACGAAGCGGATGTTTCCCTCGCTCTCGACGGCGTCGAAGCCGAAGTGACGGGCCAGGTTCGAGATCGATGCGCGCGGGCTTTCCAGCGCACCAATCACATAGCCCTCCAGCGCGCCCCAGAGACCGGAAACGTCGATGCGGGCTTCCGGCATGCCGGCGCGCAGGCACAGATGCCGCACGAGCGCCGCCAGCGACACAGCGCCTAGCCGTCCGCTCAGCCAGTGACCGAGTCGCCAGTTGGGGCCGTCGGTCCAGACATCGGTCAACTCCGGGAAAAACGGATAGGGCCGCGCATCCCAGGTCCAGGCGGCGCATTCGGGAATATGCACCATTCGTCCGCCATAGACCGACGATATCGGGTTGTTCGCCGGATCGCCCCACCAGAGCCAGGTCGCTTCCAGCCAGGCGCGCTGGATGGCATCGTCGCGCCAGCCGCGCGAGAAGTATGGCGTGAAGCTTTCGGACGACTTCGGGTCGAAGAAGACGTTCGGCTGGTTGGCGCCGCGGTCGATGGCCGGGCAGCCGAGCTCGGTGAACCAGATCGGCTTTGACTTTGGCGCCCATGCCGTCGGTGTGGCGCTTTCCACGCCGCCGGGCCGGTTGTGGTGCGCGTTGGACCACCAGGCGCGCAGGTCCTTGTAGCGGAAGACCCACGGCTTGCCGGCGGCACCATCGGTGATCGGTGTTCGGACCTGGTTCATCCGGTCGGCTTCGGAAGCGTAGAACCAGTCGAAGCCTTCACCGCCGGTAATGTTGGACTGCAGATAGGCGCGGTCGTGGATGGCGGGCCAGCCGTCTTGCGCATCGAGATGGTCGAAGCCGTTGCGCCAGTCCGACAGCGGCATGTAGTTGTCGATGCCGATGAAGTCGATATTGGCGTCGGCCCAGAGCGGGTCGAGGTGGAAGAACACGTCGCCGCTCCCGTCCGGCGGCTGGTGCCCGAAATACTCCGACCAGTCGGCGGCATAGCCAATCTTCGTGCTGGCCCCGAGGATGGATCGAACGTCGGCCGCCAGGTCGCGGAAGGCCTGCACGGCCGGATAGGTGGATGCGCCGGAGCGGATCGTGGTCAGCCCGCGCAGTTCCGAGCCGATGAGGAAGGCGTCGACGCCGCCGGCGACCTGGCACAGATGCGCATAATGCAGCACCATCCGCCGCAAACCCCAGTCACTGGAAGGACGGGTCCAGCTGACGGTTTCGCCCGAGACGGAGAAGTTCGCCGGTGTCGCCGCGCCGAAGACACTCGCGACCTGCGAAGCCGCTGCGGCCGTCTTGTCGACGCTTCCCACATAGCCAGATGCAGGCGAACAGGTGATCCGACCGCGCCAGGGGAAGGACGGCTGACCAGCGATCGCGGCATTGTCCGAATATGGGTTCGGCAATGTGTTGCCGGGCGGCACATCCATCAGGATGAACGGATAGAAGGTCACGCGCAGTCCGCGCGCCTTCAGTTCACGGATTGCCTGTACCACGGCAAAGTCGGCGGGCGTGCCGCCATAGACGGGGCGGTTCTCGGCATCACGGCTGACGAGATGGGCATTGGCCCGGGCAACGCCATTGACGGTCCAGGTTTTGGGGCTGGTGGTCTTGGCCGGAACTTCGACGCCGGGGCGGATCGTGCAATTACCGGCGCGCAGATCGTTGCCGAACCAGGCAACGACGAGGCTGACGCTCTCGACGTTCGGGGCCATGGCCTGCAGCCGGTCGAGGGCGACGACCATGTCGGCACTGTCGGAAAGCGCGTTGAGGTTTTCCGCCAGCTGCGCGCCGCTGCCCCCCTTGCGGATCGCTTCAGTCGCATAGGTGAACTCGCCCGAAGCCGGGATCAGGGTGATGGCCTGCGTCAACCCCTCGGCGGTGTCGGGATCGGCGAGCGGGCGAAACACTTCGAAGGAGAGCTGCGGCAGACGATTGCCGTAGTCGGTCAGCGGCAGTTCCTCGAACACCACATAGGCCGTGCCGCGATAAGATGGCGTATTGGTGGCCCCCATCTTCGCGGAGATGAAGGGATCGGCGGTCTGGCTTTCGTCGCCGGGATACCAGCGCCAGGTGATGCCGGCGGTTTCCATGAGCTTGCCATCGGCCCAGACGCGGCCAATGCCGGTGATCGGGCCTTCGCAGAGTGCCACGGCGAAGCTCGCGTAGTAGAGATATTCGGTGGTCCTAACCTTGCCGCCCCCGCCACCCTTGCCGCCGCCTTGGGTGGTGGTTCGGGTTTCCTCGCGGAAATCCGTCGCCCAGATGATGTTGCCGCCGATGCGCATGCGGCCATAGAGCCGAGGAATGACGGCCCCTTCGGTCGACGAGGTGATGCGCAGACTGTCGAGCCGTGCCCCTTCGATCCGCTGCGTCGGCGCCAGCGACGAGATGATCCAGCTGTCGACCACCGAACCCACGGTCGAGCCGATGAAACCGCCGATGGTTGCGGCGCTGACGCCAAGGATCGTGCCGCCGATCGAGCCGCCAATGGCAGCGCCGGCAACGCCGAGAACAAGGGTGGCCATGGATCAGGTCTTCTTCTTTTGCCGGGTGCGGGTCGGGCGAGGAAACAGGAAGGCGAAGGCGATACGCCGCCGCCAGGGCAGGGTGAGCTTTTCCTCGATCACCCCAAGGCGCTCATAGGCATGGATGAAGGTGCCGGCCTCGGTCAGGATGCCGACATGCTTGGCGATGGCCCGGCGCTCCATGCGGAAGATCAACAGCGCGCCGGGACCAACATCAGTCGCGGCGGTCTCGATCATGGCGCCGCGCGCGCCTTCGGCCAGCACTTCGTGCGGCCCGGTCTCGCCCCAGTCGCGGCTATAGGGCGGGATGACAAACGGCTCGTCGCCCACCACCTCGCGCCAGACCCCGCGCGCGAGGCCAAGGCAATCGCAGCCGACGCCCCGAAGGCTGGCTTGGTCGTGGTACGGCGTGCCGAGCCAGGACCGGGCTGTGTTAATGACCTTTGTCGGGTTGGCGGGCTTCACAGCACCGCTCCATCATGGCCGCCATCCTTCGTCGCATAGCGCAGCACCGCGTCCTGGCCGGGGATGTGGGGGAAGCCGCGGAAGTTGGCGACATTGGCGAATTTTGCTGAGCAGGTCGCCAGCCGCTTGTCGCAGCCGGCGCGGATGATGAAGGCGTCACTCTCGGCCATGGCGCGTACCGGCGCCTCGAGCAGCGTCACGATGGCGATACCGTCCACGAGATCATGGCTCAGCACCTCCGCTCGTCGCCCGGCATTGGCGCCGCTGGTCCATGTCACCGTGCCAAAGCCGAACCAGCCCGCGGCAAAGCTGCCGAGACCAGACGCGGTGAAGGCACGGTCACGCAGCAGATCGATCACAGCACCTGTGCCCGTGAAGGCCGGCGTGTCGAGATTGACCCGGCAGCGGGTATCACCGAGCTCGGCATCGCAGGTCGCCTGGAACAGGCGGCCGACAGTCTGGCCAAGCACATGGGCCTGGCTGCGCATCTCGGCGACGAAGGCGAGCCGGCCGCGCCGGATCTGGCCGATGGCGCCACGGCGTAGCAGGACGCGCTGCCCCGGATCGGTCCAGTTTACCCGCCAGACCTCGACTTCGGCATTGTCCCAACGACCGTCGAGAATGTCGGTCTCGGTGATCCGGTCCGAGGTCAGCACGCCCTGCGCATCCTGCGCATCGACCGAAAGGTCCGAGCCCGAACGCACTTCCGATGCCGTCAATCCACTTTCCGGCTCGAACGGGGTCCCGTCGAACTGGAGCGCCCGGTCATGATCGGTGAAGCCGAAGGTGACACCATCGGCACGGGTGATCCGCCAGCACCAGGCAAGCGTCGTCGTGCCCTCGTCGAGATGGGCCTGCAGTTCAGGGGAAAGGTCCTTCATTTTCGCTCACCGACCATTACGACCGCGCCGTCCATTTGACGGCCAGGTCCTTGAGCGTGTGGCCGCCCATGTAGAGGCCCATGAACCAGGCGGTGAGCGTCATCATGGTAGGGAGGTCGACGGCTGCTGCGATCTCGGAGCCAAGGATTGCATCGGCGATCGGCACCAGCACCAGCCGGAACAGGAAGAGGAAGCCGAGGAACCACATCCATGCCGGGCGCCATGCCCAGGTCCACCAGCTCTCGCTTTTGTCGAGTTCAGCCAGCATCAGCCGGTTGGCCTCGCGCTGCTGGACGACCCATGCGGCAACGAGCTCGGGCGTTTCCGCCTCGACAGCAGCAACGGCTGCTTCGAGGTCCTTGGCCGGCATTGAAGGAAGATCGTCCGGCGCCACACCTGCCTTGCCGGCAATGGCGTCGATGATCATGCCGCCGATCTCGCCGGCCGTGCCGCCGACATGCTGTTCGAGCAGCTGCTTGACGATCGGCGCGCCGACCCTGGTCGCCGCCTCGATCAGGATGGAGGCAAGAACCGTGCTCATGAGGTGATCCTTTTCGCTTCGGCGGCATAGGCCGAGGCCCGCTGCCGGTGGATGATGGCGCGTATGATGAGAATGGCGGCGACAACCGCGCCCACCGTCAGCAGGCCGCCCAGCATCCAGCCGGCGATCTGGTCGGCATGCTGTGGATTGAAGAGTGCATCGCCGCTGCCTGCCGTCGTCGCGGTGCCGGCCGTGCCGGCGCCAACGGTCTGCGTTCTCGATCTGGAGCTGGCCGCAGCTGCTTCCGTCTCCAGCTGCTCACGCGCCTGCACGGGGCTTTTGGACCTGGCCAGCGCCCACGCCACACCCCTGGCCTCGATTTCTGCGACACGCCGCGACCAGCCCCGGCCGAAGGTGTTCCAGATGGCGAGCGAGCGCATGAAGCCGAGACGCCTGGCGCAGAGTTTCCGGACCGTTTCGTGATCGGGCCCACCGATCGACGCCATCAGCCAGCTTCTTGCCCGTGCGGGGCCGGAGTTCACCCCGGCATCGAAAGTGGCGAGATCGACGCCGGCGGCAAGCCGGTCGCCATTGATCGTGTCCCAATAGCCGGCGCGGTAGATCGCCTCGACATCCTTCATCGGGATGTTGCGCAGCTGGGTCCTGGTCGCGCCCGGTTTGTAGCGGCGATAGGTGGCGAGCGTGATGCCCTTCATGGTGGCGCCGCCTGGATCGGAAGGATGATCCGACCAGCCGCCCTCATAACCCAGCGTCACCGCCAGGCAGTTTCTGAAATTGCCGTTCATGGAAAATCACCTCAGGAGAAAGACGAGCAGGATGAGGAGCGCGACCACGGTCCCCACGCGCAGGCGGTGGACGAAGGCCTCGCGCGGATCGGGACTGTCGCAGCGCAGCTGACGGGCGAGGCGAAGGAGCTCACGCATCGTGATCGCCTCCCTTCGCGCCACGCAGCCGGGCAAGTGCGACCTCGATGAAGGCGGGACCAAAGACGCCGACGAGATAGGCGGCGGAACCGGCAGCGCCGCCGGCCGGGATCGCTTCGGCAGGCAGACCGAGCCACTTCGTGACCAGCGCCATGGAAAAACTGCCCATGCCGGCGGCGATGATGCCGCCGAGCAGGATGTGGCGCAGCGCATCGCGCAGCCGCATGCGGGTGCTCAGCGCATTGGTGGCGCCGCCGAGCGCGCCCCAGGCGGCAAGGATCACCGCCGTCGAGGCTGCAAGATCGCGCAGCACGCCGGCGATGAAGCCGGGTTCATCGTTCATTTGCGGATCTCCACAAGGGGAATGGAGGTGATCGAGCCGAGCCGCTCGAGATCGAGGGTGATGTCGAGCGTGTCGGTGTCGAAACGGACGGGCACGTCGAACTCGAAGCCGGCGGTGACGGCGACGCCCGCAGCGGGCGCCGTGCCGAAGGTGACGAGCCCCGTTGCGCTGTCGACCGACCAGCCCGCAGGTGCTGGCGTGCCGGCAAGCGCGATCGTCACGCTGCCGGCAACGGGTTTGGTGATGATCCGCACCCAGCTCTGGCTGCCCGAGGCATAGCTCTTCACCAGTTGGAAGGTCCTGGTGCTGCCGTTGCCGGTTCCGAGCTGCTGGTCGGTTGCGCCCGGCGCCTGCGACGGCAGGCACGATTTGTAGTCGGCCCAGTCCTTGAAGCGAAACCCGTAGAGCCGACCATTGCGCGCCTCGAAGAAGGCGACGACGGCGGCGAGATCGTCGGCGCGGCGGATGCCGTAGGCGACATCATAGCGGCGGCGACTGTTCGCCCAGCTGGCATTGCGCTCCTCGTCGCCCGAGGTCAGTTCGACGATCTGCGTGCGCCGTTCCGGCCCGCCGCGTGCGCCACGCGAGATATCGTCCGGAAACCGGACCTCGTGGAAAGCCATGACAAGAACCTCAGAGACCGCGCCGACCGAGCGACACCGCACGCGCTATGTCGGCGGCGACCTGCGTGCGCGATTGCCGGAAGCTCTCGACATCGCGGGCGACGATGGTGACGTTGACGGTCGGAGCGGATACGGCCCGCGCCGCCGCTGCTGCCTCACGACGGGACAGCACCCGCTCACCGCGTTGCAGGATGGCCGGCACTTCGTCGGGCCTGAGACCCGCCCAGCCGCCCGAATGCATGCGGGGCGCTGTGGCGAAGGCCATGGCCGGCACCATGCGACCGGGACCGGGCGCCCCGACAATCCCACCAGCATGGAGGATGTTGGCGAACAGCCCGCCCGCGCTGCCGAGAACGCCGGAGAGCGCATTGGCGATGGGACCGAGGATGAAGCGCCGGGCGGCGAGCTTGGCGAGGTCGGCAATGAGCGATGTGACCAGATCACCGAACTTCAGCTTGCCGGTCTTGACGAATTCGCCAATCGCATTTTCCGCCCCCTGAAACGCATTGACCAGTGCATTGCCGACATCGGCACCAATGTCGCGGGCTTTGGTTGCATAGTCGGTGAGGCTTTTGACCACCGCATCCCAGCCGGTGACAGCCTCATCCGACGCCTTCTTGTTGGCCTTGCCGGCCTTCTTTGCAGCCGCCGCCGAACGGTCGAGCGCATCGGTCACACGGCCGGCCGCATTGGCGGCATCGTCGAGCGATGCGGCGCTGTCATCGCCCTTGATGGCATCGCCAAGCGCCTGCGCGGCGGGACCGACGGCATCGAAGGCATGGGCGCGTGTATCCTGTGCACGCTGACGATAGCGATCCGCCATGACACCGGCATTGCTGACGGCATGGTCGAGCATCGAAGCGTAGGACTGTGCCCCGAACCAGTCGATCCGGGCATCCGTGCCGAGTGTTTCGGCTACACTGTTGAAGGTCGGGCCGATCGTGGCGAGAAAGTCGGCCCATTTGTTGGACAGGAACGCCATCAGCTTGAGCCAGAGCTGTTCGACACTGGCCTTGATCGAGCGGAAATCGTCGACGAAGGACGAGGCGACCGCCTTGATACCGTCCCAGACGGCGCCGGCCAGATTGCCCATCAGCTCGAGCGCGCGCCCGAAACCGCCGGCCCCCTTCACCAGCTGGCCGAACCAGTAGATCAGCTCGCCCGCACCGACGATCAGCGCGCCGATGCCGGTGCGGATGATGGCGCCGCGCAGCAGCGCCAGCGCGCCCGACAGGCTGAAGGTGGCAACCCGCGCCGCAACAAAGGCTGCAACCCAGCGCCCTGCCATGAAGCCGGCGAAGGCGACACCGATGGCGGCCAGGTGTTCGAGATTGTCGGCGAGCAGGATGATCGCGCCTGCCACCAGGGACGAGGCACCCGCCATGGTGTCCCAGGAGCCGACCAGCTGCAGGGCGGCATTGGACAACAGCCTGAAGGCATCGCCGATGGTGGCCGGCATCGAGTCGGCTTCCTCGCGCAGGCGTTCGAGATTGCCGACCAGAGCGCGCCGGATGACGTCACCGGTGATTGTGCCTTCCGCTCCCAACTCACGCAGCTGATTGACATTGACGCCCAGCTCCGCCGCCAGCAACTCGGCGACCCGGCCGCCGCTGGCGATCACCGTGTTGAGGTTGTCGCCGGAGAGTTTGCCGAGCGCCATGGCCTTGGACAACGCATTCTGCACCGACGCCGCCCGTTCGCCCTTGGCGCCCGAGACCACCATGGCGTTGTTGAGCGCCTCGGTGAAATCCAGGCTCTCCCTGGTCGAAAGCCCGAGTTCCCTGAGCGCCGTGGCATTGGCGAGCCAGGACTCCGTCGTCTGCTCGATGCCGGAATAGGTCCGCCGCGCCATGGCGGCGAGCCGCTCCATGACGGCAGCGCCTTTCTCTTGGCTGCCGGTGGCGAGATCGACCCGTGAGCGCAGGTCGGTCCAGCTGTTGGTATAGGTGACGAGCTGCTGGACGCTGATTGCCGCGCCAAGCACGCCCATGACGCGGCGCACCACCTTGCCGGTGATGTCGGCCTGTGTCTCGATACGCTTGAAACTCTTCTCGCCAGCTTCGCCGACACCCTGAAACTCGGATCTGACCAGTCGGCCGCCCTCGGCGACGAGCCGGACGGAGACGCGCTTTTCGGCCATGTTTGATTTGAACCTCGTCGGGTCAGCCGCGTTCGGCCGCCATCTGTTCGTTGAGCTTGCGCACCATCACCGCCTCGATCCCGGGCAGGCATTCGGCGGCGACCAGCGGATCGATCCCAAGCGCCCGCGCCATGGCGAGCGCCGCTGTGATGTCCCAGCCGATGACAACCGTGGCGCCCATGCCGCCGGCAACGCGCAACTGTCCGGTCAGGCGCAGGACGAGGTCCCAGACCTGCCAACCTTCCGGAGTTTCCGGATGGTTCAGCCGTGCCGGGCAGTCTTCGCACGCGCCTTCGCAGGCCGCGCAATAGCTTTCGCCCCCGCCGAAGTGCCATTCGGCAAGGGCGATGAGACGTTTTTTTCCGCGTCCAGCATCAGATGTGGTGCAAGGCAGCGGGTCTGGAACGCCTCGAATATCGGCCAGATGTCGAGAAGCGCGTCGATGCCTTCCGGCGTGACGGGAACAGGCTTGCCGTTGGCATCGCCGACGCCTTCCCAATCCGTCACCACGCGCCGGGCGACGGCCTTGGCCATGACTATGGCCATCTGTTCCTGGCTGGCGTCCTTGGGCAGCGCTTCGACGTCGGGATCGTTGCGGGCAGCGACCATGATGGCCGTGGTCACCGGCAGAACCTGCAGGCGCAGACCATGGCCGAGGTCGAGCCAGCGGGGGGTGGTGGAAAGATCGAGACGGATCATGGTCAGTAGTCCTCCACATCATTGACGAGAACGGCGGTGCACATGCGCCCGAGCGTGGCGTCGCGCGCGGCCTGCCAGTCGAACGAGGCCTGCACGCCCTGCGGTCCGGAAATCTCGATCCGCGGCCGCGGCAGATAAACGGCATGCGCCGTGAAGGTCAGGCTCTCGCCGGAGATGAGCGTGTAGGAGAATTCCAGTTCGCACGGCGTGCCGTTGATGGCCTGCGTCACCAATGTGCTGTCAGCAAAGCGCACCTCGGTGCGGCCGGTGAGCGCGGCGATGGAGGGATCGGCGCCGTCGATCATGCCGTCGGCGCGGATGGTCTCGATCCGGTCGAGGTTGTTGGCATAGGTGATCTCAGTCGAGATCACGTTGCCGAGCGCCGTGCCGTTGCGTTTGATCGCACCGTTGAAGTGACCGAAGCGGATGAGGTCCAATTCCGCCGGTGTTCCCGAGCCGCTACTCGTGGCTACCGTCTCGCCTTGCGCCACCAGCCGCGCTGTCGCGGTCAGCAAGCCCGAGCGCTGCATCTGCCAGGTCAGTTGATCCAGCACTACGCCGGAATACATGGCGTAGCGCGGCACCTCGGGCATGCCGGTCTCGATCGCCATGCTGGGTAGCGTCCAGCTGCCGGACTGGAAGGTATGCGTGAACGGTCCCGGCGCTGTTCCCGTCGTGGTTGGTTCGCCAAAAGCGGCCTTCAGCCAGAAGCCGAAGGCGGCAGCGTCGATCGGCACGACCACGTCGCCATCGGCCGTCACCGCGTCCTTGACCGGCGCCAGCGGATCACGGCCGTAGCCCAAGAGCTCGGAATTGAGCAGCGGCTGCTCGGACCCGAGAGTCGTGCTGGCAAACGGCATCCTCGTGTAGCCGCTGCCGGGCGGTGTGCCATAGGTCGTCTCGAAGGCGAGCGCCATCCGCGCCCGCGCCCCCTGGGCTCGTGCCATGTCGATCTCCTGTTGTCGGTTGGATCAGGCCAGTGGATCGGCCGTCGAATAATGCAGCATCACCGGAATGACGGCCGCCTTCAGGCTGGCCGCGCCGTCCACCGGCAGATCGACGGGCTGCGGGGCTTCCGCCTCGATCCAGTCGCAGTGGCCGCCCAGCGTGCGGTCTGCCGCGAGCGCCGTGCCGATGCTGGCGCAGAGTGCGTCGAATGTCGTGTCACGGCTCGCACCTTGCACGACCGCCTCGATCTCGGCACGGTGTTGGTAGTGATAGCGCAAGGGCGAGAGCGTCACCTCTGGTTCGCCCGGATCGCCGTCGCGAAGGATCAGCAGGCCGGCTGCAGGCACGCGTACCGGTAGGACCTCACCGCGCAGGGCGGTGGCGGGCAGCGCCGAGAGCCGCGTGTGCAGCGCGGCGAGGATGGTTTCGCGAATGGATGGCATTGGTGATCCCGGTTGTCCGGGACCCGCCCGGCTTCAGTGGTCCCTGTCGGGTTTCGATTTCGTGATGGCTTCGAGCCGCCGCGGCAGGTCCGAGCGGGCGTGCAGAAAATCGATGATGATCACCTGCTGGGCGTCCTCGACAAAGATGACGAAATGCTGGCCGCAGCGTGCGAAGCGTAGATCCTCGGGAAGCTCCGTGTCGATGATCCGGCGGCAGTCTTGCGACATGGCCACACGGGCTGCGATCTCCTCACAGCGGGCGATCAGGTCCTCCTCATAGGCCGTCGCCTGCCGAGGGCCGAAGGTCTCAAGGGTCCAGCGGGCAATCTCGACGAGGGATGCTTCGGCCTGTCGTGTCAGGCGCCATGATTTGGGCATCAGGATTACGAACGGGCCGCAGCAAAGGCGCGACGGATCGCATCCTCACCGCTCCCCTCGGCCAGATCGCCACGCCGGGCCTGTTCCAGTCCGGTCGTCAAGCGAGCGCGAAGATTGTCAAGCTCGGTCTCCTCGCGCTCAAGCAGGCGCAGTCCCGCACGCAGGGCTTCCGAGGCGTTCTGGTAACGCCCCGACGCCACCAGCCGGTCGACCAGTGCGGACTGGGTATCGGTCAAAACGACGTTGCGGGTGGCCATGCGAGTCTCCATCAAGTTGCTATGGCAATATATGCCAATGCCGCAAGAATGTCGACCGCCACTCAGGATGAGTTCTCGTCCCAGTTCGCCACGATCAACCCCGGCAGAGCATTCCCGACCGCCCGAGCATCGCGCGCCAGATCGAGGCGTTTGGGCAGTTTCACCTGCGGCACCAGCAGGAAGATCACGGCCGTCGCCCGGCCTTGCAGCCGGCTTGAGACGCGACCGTCCTTGTGCCGGGTGATGTTTTCGCGAACACGACCTTTCTTGCTGACACGAACATTGTCCGCAACCAGCAGGCTCGGCCCCGCCCTGCGATAGACGAAGCGCAGGCGCATGCCGGTGCGACGCTCCCATTCACCGGGCGTGATGCGGCCGCCGCGAAGTGATTTGCCCGCCGCCGGCATCGGGATCGCCAGCCAAAAACCGGCCTTCGAACGGATCAGCGGGCCGGTATCGTGCGCGCCGACGATCACCGGCGCCTTCGACCAGACCAGCGCCGCGGCGTTGAGGCTCGGCCGGCCCTTTGGATATTGGGCTGAACGAATGGTTCGGGCAAGCCGACTCCCAAGCCCGGCGCCGGTGATCTGCGCTCGCCAGGCGGTCTTGAGACTGGTCCCGGCTTCGCGCATTGCCGCCGAGACTGCCTTTTCGCCAGCGCGGGTTTCAGCGTCCATGATCTTGGCGATATCACTGACGATGCTGATGCCGAACTTCATGCGGGTCTCAGATCCACGGTCCAGACGAGCCGCTCGCGGTCACGAACCGGCTCGCCCTGGATGACGAAGGCATCACCACCGATGTCGATCCTGTCGCCGGGACGCGGGTTTGCCACCTCGGCCACGCGCAGGTCGATCCGCGTCGTTTCCGACCAGAGCCGCGCTTCGCCGAAACCGGTGACCTCGTCCGCTCGTCGGGCGACGATACGCACCGGCACGGGCGTGCCGCCATCCGGCGTATGGACCGCATCCCTGCCGATATTGGGATCGGCAAAGAGCAGATCGATGGCGGCGGCAAAAGCGCTCATCAGAACGCGCCGTTCAACCGTACCCGGCCAATGGTGTCGCCAGCGCCACCGGCAACCGCCGTAACGGCGACACCGATCAGCGTGTTGGAGGTCGCGGTCTTGGTCGCTTCCTTGGCGGTATTGTCCCAATAGACCTTGTCACCGGCGGACCATGCCTGGCTGGCGGTCTTCTTCAGGTCGAACACGCCGACGAGCGCGGTCTCGACGCTTTCGCCGCTGGCTGCATCGGTGGAGGCGATGCCGAAAATGGAGCCGACCAGCAGACCGTCGCCGGAAGCGACGGCAGAGGGGGCGGTCAGGGTGATGGTATTGCCGGGCTGGACGTAGTTTTTCATGGGGAGGATCCTCGTGGAAAGACGAAGGGCGGCCCGTCAGGACCGCCCGCGTGTTCGGGTTCATTGAGAGAATACCCGGTGGCTCACGCACCGGGGTTCTTGTAGAGACCGCGCCAGTCGATGGCCTTGGCGCCGAAGTCGAGGCGGCACTTGATCTCGACGCCGTCGACGTCGAAGCCGTTGCGGGTCTCGATATAGGCGCCTTGCTGGCCCTCGAGATAGGCGTATTCGATGGTGTCGATCTGGTTCGGGCTGGCCGCCAGATACCAGGCGGTTTCGCTGGCGGTGTCGAGCCGGGGCTCGCTGATGGGACTGAGCGTGCGGATCGACTGCGGCACCACGTTCGCGCTTGCAGCGGGGATCAGGTTCTGGGCGACCAGTTGCTCGGCCTTCAGCTCTAGCGAGGCAGGAACGATCAGGAAGGCGGGGCGGATGTTGAGCACCGTCTTCTTGTCGAGCCCGGTCTGTTTCGCCATCGCCGCGCGGGCCGCTCCGACGCTGGTGACGTCCAGCGCCGCACCCGTGCCAGAAAGGTTCTTGTGATTGGCGTGGAACAGTGCCGTGCCGTCGGCCATGGCCGGGTTCGACGTGATGATGCCCCAGACCACGTCCGACTCCAGTTGTGCGATGGAGTTCCCGTACATCGCCGGGATGCGGGTGAAGGCGTCGAGATCGTCATTGATCAGCACCTGGCGGGTGATGGCGACGACCCGGCCATAGGTCTTGACCTTGTAGCTCTCCTTGCTCTCGCCGAGCGTGCCGCGCTTGAACTCGCCGCTCTCGCCAACCTCCAGCAGCTGCGGCGCCTCGCCGAGTTGCACCCGGTGCATGGACTTGAAGTCGGTGGCGAGCACCTGGCGGCAGAAGAGCGCGAAGGTCCGCGGATAGGCCTCGTAGGCCTGCCGGAGCGTCTTGTTGGTGACGGCCGACAGGATCTCGGGGAAGTCTGAGGTCGAATGCAGGGCGCGCGTCGCCACCTCGTCGCGCGACAGGCCCCGCGTATTGACCCCGGCATTGCCGAGGCTTTCGCGGGCGAGTTCCAGCAGGGTCATGCCGCGATACTGCCGGGCGGCGTCCTCCAGCGGGAACAGCGTCGGGCTGTAGCGGTGCAGCAGCGCATTCGCCACGGCGTCGCGGCGGGTCACGCGTTCGTCGTGGCCGCCGAGGGGTACGGAGACATGTGGGAAGGTTCGGGTCTCGTCGGATTTGGCGGCGACCTGGTCGAGAATCAGGCGGCGGGACTCGTCGACGCTGACGCCGCGCTTGACCAGATCCTCGGCGAAGCTGCGCTCGAGGTTCAGGCGGTTGGCCAGATCATAGATGGTCGAGACCCGGTCACGCTCGGCCTCGCGAGCGCGCGTGGCGACGGCCTCGGTGTCCGGCATATCGGCCTTTGCCGGCGTCTTCGACTGGTCACGGACCTCGGCCGCATCGGGTTTGGCCGGTGTCGCAGCCGGAACGGGCTGGTTGCGGGTTTGGATGATGGCGGGGTCATCTCCCGCTGCGACAGTCGTGCTCTCAGGCATAAAGGCCTCCTTGTTCGAGCGGGTTGCGATGATTTCGATCGGGTAGCTGGTCTGGTCGGCGGCACGCACCTGCGCACGCGGATCGGCGGGAACGGTGACGAAGCTGACCTCGAGCGGCGTCCAGCGTTCGACGATGCGCTTTTCGACATCGCCCTTCTTCTCGGCCTCGACGACCTTGGCGCGGTCGATCGAATAGCCGACCGAGACATTGCGGATGATGCCGTCGCTGATCAGGCCGAACATGCGGTCGGCGGCCTGATCCAGCCCTTCGCGCGGGAAACGGATCGTGGCCTTGCCTTCCTTGCCCTCGATCCAGGCGCGTTCAACGACGCCGACCTGCGAGAAGGACGACCAGACCGAATGGCTGTCGAGCGCCGGCGCCCCGGCATTGAGGCGTGACAAGTCAACGGCGCGCTCGCTGACCTCGAGGATCTCGTCGAAGGGCACAGACGTGTCCCAGCCGGTCCAGCGCCGGCGACGTACCGGAGCGCCGGTGGTGAAGACGACATCGACGGAGCGTGTCTCGGGATTGACGGACGATGGCGCAATGGGTTCTCGCCGCGTCTGCATCGGCAGCGATGCCGGCGCGGAAACGATCGTGTCGGGCATGGCCCTATTCCTTCTCTGTTTCAGATGGCGAAGCAGCCGGATCGACGGTTTGTGCGCTGCCGGTCTTGGTGACCCGGCGCGGGTCGCTGTCGAGGACGAGGCCCAATTCGTCGAGCCTGGCGTTGGTGGCAGCGATTTCCGCGAGGACCGCATCGGGGCTGTAGCCCTGCCGCGAGATGGCCTGCGCCAGCGTCATGGTGCCTGAACGGATCGCCAGCAGATCGGCCATCGCGTCCTTGTAGGGATCGACGGCGTCGAACTTGGGCGGCGACCATTCGACTGGCACTTGCGGAATGGGGATCAGACCTGCCGCCCATGCTCCTTCCGTGAACCAGCGCCAGATCGGCGCGCAGAACATCGGGATGAAGAGCTGCCACTGGACCGCATCGATCATGCGGCGGAACTCGACGAGCCCGGCGCGGATCGAGGAGTAGTTGACCTGGCTGAGGTCCCCGGTCAGCAGTTCGTAGGGCACGCGGAACCCGGCCGAGATCGTGTGCAGGCTGGCGCGCTTGTATTCGCCATAGCCGCCGGTGGCGGCGGGCTGGTTGAAATGGATGTCCTTGCCGCCCCGGGCATAGGCGATGAGCCCCGGCTCGAACTGCTCGACCCGGTTACCATCGGCATCGACTACCGACGGCGCGATGCCCTGCTGCGCCTCGTCGTCGCCGAAGACGATGGCGGTGACGCAAGCCTCGGTCTTCTTGCGGACCAGTTCGGCCACCTCGTAATCGTCCAGATCGCGCAAGCTGCGGATCACCGGCGCGCCCCAGGGAACGCCGCGCGCCTGCGTGCGCTGCTTCTCGTAGACATGGGCGATCTCGGTCGCCGGGACGGGGCGGCTCTGCAACCCGTTCTGCAAGGCGCCATAGGCGTCGCCGGGGTGTTCGGCATGCAGCCAGTAGGCGCGGCGCTTGCCGACCGGGTCAAACTCGATCCCCTGGACCAGCCGCCCTGCGCCGAGGGCGCCGGATTTGGTGGCGTCGAGGAAATCGGCCTCCAGAACCTGCAATTGCAGCGGCACCGGCAAACCGTCGCTCGCGCGCCGCAGGCGGCGGCGGACCAGAACCTCGCCCGCTTCGACCATCTCGCGGCAGATCAGCGTCTGCAGACCGTAGAAGTCGAGTTGGCCGTCGGCATCGCAGTCCGCCGTCCAGCGCTCGAAGAGGGCATCGACCTTCCGATCCAGCTTGTCGTCGCCACTGGCGGCGCGCGGCATGATCCCTGCGCCGATGATGTTGTTGACCAACACCGCCACGGCCTTGGCCGCATGCGGGTTGTTGCGCACCAGATCCCGCATCCGGTCGCGCAGCAGCGCTCCGGCAACACCGATCTCGGTGTCGGCCGAGGATCCCGGCGCGCGCCACCCTTCCGTCCGCCGCCCGCGCGCGGCGCCGTCATAGCCCCGCGTCAGCGTCTCGAAGGCCTGACGCGCCATCACGCGGCGGGCCGCCATGCGCGGCGCCACCGTGGCGATGGCGTGATCGAACCAGGTCGCCGACATCACCGATCCCCGCGCGAGAAGCCCGCAAGCCCGGCCACCGGCAGCGGCCGCGTGGTCCCCGCGATGGCGCGCTCGATGGTCCGGATGCGGGCGAGCAGATCCTCGGCCGAGCCGTAGTCCACCGACTTGCCGTCATAGCTGACCCGGGTCGTGCCGCTGGCGTAGGCGCGGCGCAGCGCCGAGAGCTCGGTTTCCGTCCAGTCGGTCATTGTAGATTTCCCCGTCGGGCCGCTGGCCCGCCACGCCTCTTGTTCAAAACCATCCCTCCCGCCGTCCGAGCCAGTCGGAGCGGCGCTTGCCCTGCGGGGCCTGTCCCGGCCGGTTGATCTGCCCGGCGGGATCGCTGTCGGTAGGGGCCGCCCCGAGCTGATCCTCGAGGTCGCGCCATTTCTCGTCTGGCCAGCGGTCCGCGCCCGCAATCCAGGCGGCGGCGCGGGCATAGACCCGGCAGTCCAGCGCCTCATTGCGCTCGCGCAGCTTCTGCCATTCGAGCTTCGCGAAGCCGCGCTTTGTGCGCACCGTCACCAGCTGTTCGGCGACGAATTGCTTCAGCCATTCGTTGTCGACCCAGTGCGGCAGATGCACACTTCCCGGCGGGAATTGTGCACCCGACGCCCGATCCTCTTCCGTCGGCCGTTCCAGCCGCAGGAAGCGGTAGGTCTCGGCCTTGAAGGTCGACACCGCCACAGTCCAGAGCCGCGCACCGCGGCGCAGGCGTTTGCCGCCTTCGGTCGCATCGACGAAGGTCGGGCCGGACACCGGGCTCGAGCGGTTGAACCCCTCGACGCCCTTCACCGGTGACACCTGCGCGAACCCCTGCGCCCGCGCCCACGAGTAAACCGCCGGGGCCTCGTAGCCCGTGTCGATGGCGAGCCGCGCGATCCGAAGATGCGCGCCGCGTTCATGTGGCCAGCTTCGATCCAGCAGCGCAGTCAGTTCCGACCACGCATCGTGCCGGTCGGGCCCGCCCTCGATCACGACATGATCGACGAGCCAACTTTCCAGCCCGCGCCCCCAGGCCCAGACATCGACCTCGATCCGGTCCTTCTGCACATCCGCACCGGCCGTCAGGAACAGCCCGCCCGTCGGAATGGTGCCCGGCTTCCACGCCTCGCGGCGGTCGTAGAGCCGCTGCCAGTCCGGCGCTTCCCCGGTCTCGACCCAGGTCTCGCCGAGGATGGTGTTGCGGAACGCCTTGATCGCCTCGTCGGATCCCTGGGCCGCCTCCCAGCTTCTCGCAATCTGCATCCAGCTCATCCAGCCCACCGGCGAATAGAGCGCCGAGAGGTGATAGCCGACCGTGGTCGGATCGGCGGCCGTGGCGGTCGCCCGCCATTCGCCACCTTCCAGCATCGCCGTCTTGTGGTGTTCCGCGATTGCCGCATCGCAGCCCTCGCAGATGTATTCCGCCGTCTCCGGCTTGCCTTTCTGCCAGCGCAGCCGCTCGAACTTCAGCCACTGCATCGCCCCGCAATGCGGACACGGCACGAAGAACCGGCGCTGGTCCGATGCCTCGTATTCCCGCTCGATCCGGCTCAGGCCTCGGATCGTCGGCGTCGAAACCAGCAGAACCTTGCGCCGATGGGCGAAGGTCAGCGACCGCGCTTCCGCCAGCGTGACCGGATCGCCTTCTTCGTCGGCCGAGGCCGGATAGGCATCGACCTCGTCGAGGAAGATGTAGCGCGCCGGGGTCGAGCGCAGCCCGACCGCCGAGTTCGCGCCGGTCATGATCAGGATGCCGCCCGCGAATTCCTTCGACAGCATCGTGTTGCCGGCGTCGCGGGATCGGGCCGGTTTGACCTTCTCCCGCAGCTCCGGGCTTTCCTCGATCAGCGGGTCGATCCGCTGACGAGAATTGCGCTTGGCCAGTTCCACCGTCGGCTGGACCGCCAGCATCGGGCCGGGCGCCTGATGGATGACGAAGCCGATCCAGTTGTTTCCCGCCTCGGTTGCGCCGACCTGCGCCGCCTTCATGAACACAACCCGCTGCGTAGCATCGCCCGGCGACAGCCGGTCCATGATCTCGCGCATATAGGGCGTGCGCTGCGTTCGATACCGTCCCGGCTCTGCCGAGGCGCGCGACGACAACCGGCGATGGCGGTCGGCCCATTGCGAAACGGTCAGGTCTGGATCGGGGGTGAGACCGGCGCTCCAGGCGCGAAGGATGTCCGCCGCGCCTTCGAATTCGGTCAGGCCGCTGTCACCATGATCACCGTCATCGGAAGTCGGGGCGGACCTCGGCGAGTTCGTCGAGGTGGGCGCGTACATGTTTCTCCAGAGCCTTCTGCATCGTCGATGGCTCCAGCCCCAGTTCGGCCGCCATCAGCGCCGCTGCTCGTGCCGGCCAGTTCACCCATGCGTCCCGTTCCTCTCGCGCCAGCCGGAAGATCAGCAAGGTGGCCCGGCTGCGGTCGATCAGTTCTCCCTTCAGCTTCTGGAGCCGGATGCGCCGCTCCTGCGCCTTCAGCACCTCGTTCGCTGTCTTGGCCTGCAGGAAGGTCGTGCCGCCGCCGACTGCCGGAGCCATCAGCCCCTGTTCGCGCAGCGTGTCGCCGACGGCGGTCACGGCCGCCTCGGGCACGGGCTTCAATTTCGGCACCGGTGGTTTGCGGGTCTTCGACAGATCGGTCGTCTCGGCCCGACGCCGGTCGGAAGCCGTCGCATCGATGCTGCCATCCGGATAAAGAACCAATCGTCCGGCCGTCTTCGCCTTCTGGATCGCGCCCCGCGACAGGCCGGCATGGGCGGCATACTGGCGCTCGCTCATGCCCTGCATGCGCATTCCTTCTCCGGCTCACAATCGACGCGAAAACAGCAACAAGATGATCGACTTATTCAGTTGATGATCCCGACGATCAGAGCATGAGTGTGAGCACGAACAGAAAGGACCACACCATGACGAATGCCAGAACAGCCATCGACGCTTTCATTTCCACCAAGCTCGAGATCGACGACATGCTCACCCGCTTGCAGGCGCTGAGCGACGACCACTTCAATACCAGCCCCGACGAGATCAACTGGGGCCATGTCGGCACGCTGGAGCACTATCGCGCCAGGCTGCGCGAGATCTGCGACAGCGCCTTTCATGAAGGCGAATACGCCGAGTAGCACCAACATTCGCCGGCCTCGCCCGCCTCACTGGCGGGCTTGGCCTCGTAGAAGGGCCCGCATCCCGCGGGCCTGAACACGGAGGCCAGGATGGCTCAGCTTTCCGATACCCAACTCATCATTCTCAGCGCCGCCGCCCAGCGCGACGACCGCATTGCCCTGCCGCTGCCACCCAATCTGAAGGGCGGTGCCGCCACCAAGGTGGTCAGCACCATGATCGCCAAGGGCCTGCTCGAAGAGGTCGAGGCACGCCGTATCGCCTTCCAGCCGCATCTGAGTGATCCGGTCTGGCGCGAGACCGGTGACGGTCACGGCGTCACCCTGGTCATCACCGACGTGGGTCTTGCCGCCATCGGCATCGAGCCTGACGAGGTGCCCGAACCAGACGCGCCCCGTTCCGCCACACTTGGCGATACGGGCGCTTCGGCTGGCGGCGCAGACCATGACGCCACCCCGACCAACAGCGCGTCCACGGTGCCCGCTGGCGCAAAGGCGCGGACACGTCGCGAGGGCACCAAGCAGGCGACGCTCATCGCCATGCTGCGTGCGCCGGAAGGCGCGACCATTGCCGAGATCGTTGCCGTCACTGGCTGGCAACCGCACACGGTGCGCGGCGCGATGGCCGGGGCGCTGAAGAAGAAGCTCGACCTCGAAGTCACCTCGGACAAGATCGAGGGGCGCGGACGGGTCTACAGGCTTCCGCCTGTCTGAAGGCCGAAGCGTCGAACAAGATACCGCCGCCTTTCGAGGCGGTGGTTTACGATGCGACGCCACCATGATATGCGCGCTCCCGCGACAATTATCCTGACTCTGACCCTCATCGCTGGTTCCTCATTCGTGGCCCTCCGGTCCGCAGGCATTCGTATGTCTGCAAATTCCGGAGGACGAATGATGAACTACAAGCGCAAGAAATCCCGAACCAGAAGCCGCAGCACTGGCGCGTTCCCGAACGGAACGCCGTCGCACTGGAACATCCTGTTCCACAGCCGTCCGCGCCGTCGCCGCAGCGCCCGGACGATCACCCGGCTGCTGCATGGCGCCGATCCCGATACGCTGATCTGGGATCTCGGCAACCACAAGCCGCACAAATATTACTGGTGACGCCATGACCGATGTTTCCACCGATCACGGCTCGGTCCTGCCTCCGGGCTCGTCCGCCCTCGTGGTCTCCGCCGAGGGCGAGTTGTCCTTCTATCTGCCCGACAATCCGCCGGATGCACCGGTTCCGCGGCTGGTCCAGCTTCTCGCGGCCGTGCTGATGCGGAGCGAGGACGAGGACTGGGTGGAGGAGATGCTCGGCATCTTCGAGGATCAGTCTCGGAACTGACCGCCGACCCGGATTTCCTCGAACAGCCTCCGCAGTAGGAAGCTCCGCAGGATCGAGACGACGGTGAAGATCGCCCCGATTGCCAGCGCGTCGTCGAGACGCGCGGGCAGACCGAACCACGGGAAGACCATCAACTGGGTCGCGACCGCGACGCCATAGCCGACGACCACGTTGGCGATGGCTTCGATCAGCGACATGAGGCGCGACTGCTTCATGCTGCATCTGCCTCAGGTGAGGTTTCGCCCAGCCGCTCGGCCTTCACCTCTCCAAACGTCCGGCCGTCGCCGTCGAGGATCGCCTCACGGCCGGTCTCGCCCTGCCAGCGCTCCACGGCGACATCGACATAGGCGGGACTGATTTCCATCGCGAAGACGCGACGGCCATTGGCCTCGCCCGCCATGATCTGCGAGCCGGAGCCAGAGAACGGCTCGTAGCAGAGGCCGCCCCGCGCCACATGCTGACGCATCGGGATGCCGAAGGCATCGAGCGGTTTCGGCGTCGGATGGTCGGGCCGCTCGTCCTTGGCGAAGGACGGCATCTCCCAGGTCGAAGGCAACGTCTGCTCCGCCACCTTCGGCGGGCGCTTGCCCTTGATCCAGCCCATGAAGCAGGGCTCGTGCTTCCAGAGGTAGTGGGACCGGGTCAGAACCCCGCGGTCCTTCACCCAGATGATCTGCTGGTGGACGAAGGCTCCAGCCTTTTCCCAGCAAGCCTCCAGCATCGCCTGGCGGCGCGAGGCGTGCCAGCAATACCAGGCCGCGTCCTCCGTGATGGCCTCGGCCACGGCCGCCGCGATGAAGCCGTCGTAGAGCTCGGCGCCCTGCGAGCTGTCGTCCCAGGTCGTGCCGTAGGACGCGGACCAGTCCTTGTTGCGGGTCGGATGGTTCGAGCCATCATAGTCGACCAGATACGGAGGGTCGGTGGCGAACAGCACCGCCCGTTCGCCGTTCATCAGGCGGCGCACATCGTTGTGGGAGGTCGCGTCACCGCAGAGCAGACGGTGGTCCCCGAGGATCCAAAGATCGCCCGTCCGCGAGGCCGGATTGCGCGGTGGTTCGGGGATGGTCACCGGTGGCACGGAGCTTCCGGCGCCACCTTCTTCTCCGTTACCCTCCGGCACGAAGGCCAGGAGCTTGTCGAGTTCGCCGTCGGAAAAGCCGACCAGCGACAGGTCGAAATCCTCGGCCAGAAGCTCCTGCAGTTCGGCCGACAGCAGCGCATCGTCCCAAGTGCCGAGTTCGGTGAGCTTGTTGTCCGCAATGCGGTAGGCCCGGCGCTGCGCCTCGGTCAGGTGCCCCAGCACGATCACCGGCGCCTCCGTCAACCCGAGTTGCGTCGCCGCAAGCACACGCCCGTGTCCCGCGATCAACTCGCCGTCCTCCGCCACGAGACAGGGCACGGTCCAGCCGAACTCGGCCATGCTGGCGGCGATCTTCGCGACCTGGTCCGCACCATGCACCTTCGCATTCTTCGCGTAGGGTACGAGGCGCGCAAGCGGCCAGGTCTCGATCCGCTCGGGAGCGAAGGCGAGGGTCATGAACGATCCTGTCGATGATTAAGGTGGTGATCGGTGGCATCGGTGCCGTGGATTCCGTCTGGCACAATCCACCGGCTTCCTGCTGGACTCCGGAGTCCACCGGGTATCCACCCGGAGAGTCCAGTCAGGTGTTTGTAATTGCGTGGTTATTTCGGGCTGCGCGGTGGATTCCGGCCGGGGTGGCTTCCCAAAATTTTCGGCCTGACGCTGGCGATGCGCCGCGCCTCGCCCGCCAGCATAGGATTTTCGCCAGGAAGGACCCGGAAATCGAACTGGAAGCGGCCGCGCGCGCCTCGCCTGAGGATAGCCCGAAACCTACCCCGATCCGCCGTTTTTGTCCGTTCGAAAAGTGTTCGCCGAACACTTTCCTCGGCACTGCTCAGGGCTGCGCCGATCCAGCCAGTTCGATCACCTTGCGCTTCGACAGGTTGCGTCCCAACCGCCGCCCGTTAAGCCTGAAGGCAATGACGCAGAGCGCGTAAAGCCAGTGTTCGTGGGCGGCGGTGCGCTGCAACCCGACGGTCCAGCAGATGGTCTTCCAGCGCTCGCCATGGGCACGCAGCCAGATGATCTTGCCGTCGGTCGGCTCGAGGCCGACCGTCCAGGAGAGCGTTTCCTCCATCCGGCTGATGGCAGCAGGTGACGGGACGAGACGCATCGGCTGCGGCTCCTGTCCCACCAGATCGGCGAACTCGTAGAAATAGTCCGGCCAGGTGTTGAAATAGCCCTGCCGGCGCGGCTCCGGCAGGCGCTTCAATACAGATGCGGCTTCAGAGAGACGCGCCTCGACGAGACTGGGTGTCCACTCGGTCATTTGCGCACCTCGTGCTGCAAGGGGCGTGCGCCGTAGAGCCGCTCGCCGAGTTGGCGGACCAGCTCGCGCTCGGGCCAGGTGAGCCGATGATCGTCGACTGATACCGCGAGCAAACCCTGATCGCGCCAACCGTCGCGCTTGACCTCATCGACGTCACGGCGGTGCCCACCGTAGCCGCGGGGTGTGAACTTCATGGTCTTCATGACTGCACCTCCGGCAACAGCGCGGCATAGCCGATGACGTCGACAAGGCTGTCACGATGGTGGGGATCGTGCGCGAGCCGGACCATCTTCAGGTCGATCATGCACAGCACGACCTCGGCCGGCGTGATGGTGCGGCCAAGGGTGAGCGACCAGCGCGCGGCGACGGCGGTGAAGGACGCCGCAGCCGGGCCGTAGGTTTCGGCGCGGGCGTCCAGCACCTGTGCCGCACGGTCGAGGATTGCGGACCGGGTCATGCCAAGCCTCCATTCGCCTCGATTGCCCAGAGCAGGATGGCGATAGCGTCGGCCTCGTTGTCGTCGGCGGGTGAGAAGCCACGAGCGCGAACGGCGGCGATCATGGCGGCCTTGTCGGCATTGCCCTTGCCGGCGGCATGGCGTTTGATCGTGCCGACCGGCACCCCCTCGTAGGGGATGCCGCGCAGTTCAGCCCACGCGGTCAGTGTGGCCATGAGCCCACCATAGACATGCGCGGCGTCAGTTCCGGCATGGCGGCGGACCTCCTCGAACCAGATCGCGGCAATTGGCCCCGACAGCCGGTCGATTTCGGTCAGCCAGCTGGTGAAACGCAGGTAGCGCATGCCACCTCCATCGAAGCGGCCGGGACGAAGCGAGACGGTGCCACTGGTGATCAGGCCATCTGCATCACGTAGCGCCCAGCCGGTGGTGGTGCCGAGGTCGAGCGCGAGGATGGGGCGGTGGTGTGTCATCGCGACGGGCGGCACGGGGATTGCGCTGTGCCGTGCAATGCGCAGAGTCGATTCAGCCATGTGTGGTCTCCTTCGGGATTGGCTGCCTTGGTGGAAGACGACGGCGGTCTGGTGCTTGGCGGTACAGGGCCGCCGTCGTCGGATCGGGATATTCGGGGCGAGACTGGTCACGCGCGCGAACCCCCTGGGGGTGGGAGTGGGAGAACCCGCTCGGCGCGGTTCTCCCCCACCCCCAAAGGGGGTGGGTTTCACCCCCACAACTTGATCTGATGGCTAACCACTTGTGATAACTTGTGAAATTCAAGTTGTGGGCGTCAGAGAGATACTCGTCCTTCCCAACTTGAAACTGCGAGCTACAGCGTAGGGTGCGCGCAGGATCAAAGGTAGTTGGGAAAGGCCTTCCCAACTTGCTGGCGCGCGATCCTGCAAGGCCGAACGTGCCACAGCGCAGGTAGTTGGAACCAGATTTCCCAACTTCCCCAACTTGAAGCTGCGCAGTGCTGCGCAAGGCATGACATCGTGCCAGATGATCATTCGGCATCCTCCGGATAGACCCATACGGTCGGGTTCTCGACTGGGAGCGCCGCGCCGCTTTGCGGACATTTGTAGGTGCTCGGCAGCACTGGGATCAGAACGGGCACGATCTCGCCCGTCTCGCCATCGGCCTTGTCTTCGCCGGTCGGGAACCTCATGCCTTCGACGCAGAGGTAGCCGAACTTCGATCTGGAAATGGGCAGGCCGAACGGTGCGCCATCACGGACGAATTTTACGAAGCCCTTGGTCGCAAGCACGCTGATCCGCTCACGGATCGTGTCCTTCCCGCCGAGCCCAGCCTTGTTCTCGAAGGCCTCGGCGAATTGCAGCGCTGTGTAGAGGTGCCCGTTTTCCGCCTCATCGAAGAGGAGTTGCAGGATCACATCGCCCTTGCGCACGCGCTCGGCATCATGCCTGGCGCCGACTTCCGCACGGACCAGGCGCTCGTTCATCGGGTTGATCTCGACCCATCGGCCGCCCACTTTGTCGACGAGCTTGGCAGGCAGAGCCGGGCCGTTCCGGAGCTCGATCTCGAGGCGGCGCTGGGAAATCTCCTCGTCAGGCCGGTGCAGAATGAGGCCGGTGGTGTAAAAGCCTCGCAGGGCGCTGGCGCCGGAGAGTGCCAGGAAGGGATCGTCCTTCACCTGGTGCTTCGACAGTTTCTTCGTGTGGTGGACGAGGATGACGCCGCAGTCGGGATTGATGTGGTCGCGCAGGACCTCGACCCGCTCCTTCAGGAAGAACATCATGGCGGCGTTGTCATTCTCGCCGCCGCCATCCGGGCCGCCGTCGAAGATGTTGCGGATCGGGTCGATACAGATGATGTCGACGGGTTCGACCGGAAATGCGCGCCGGATCGCTGCGGCAACACGGACGCTGCCCTCGGCATCGAGCAGCATCTGCAGCTTTGGTGTGGTGACAAGATTGTCGTGCGCGGCGGCAAGCATGTCGGGCGGCAGGCCAATCTGCTGCACGCGCTCCCGCAGATAATGGTACTGGATCTCGGCCTGCAAATAGAAGATCCGCAGCGGTCCTGGCGGAGTGAAGCCGAGGAAGGGCACGCCCGCCGCCATGTGCACGAGCCAGGTGATCAAGAGGTCGCTCTTGCCGACCTTCGGCGCCCCGCCGAGCACGAGCAGGCCGCCTGGCGTCAGCACGCGTGGCGCGATGATATCGGCCGGCATGGGGCTGGTGTCGTCGAGCAGCGCGCCAAGGGTGAAGGTGGGGAGCTCGTTCGGCGCGGGCGCCGCGCTGTCGAGGCGGATCAGCGGAGGCCCATGCTTTTCGACATGGATGGCCCAGAGCCGCTCGGATTCGCGCTTCAGCCGCTCCACCGGCCAGGCTGGGCGCAGCATGGCGGCGTTGTACTCGCAGATCGCCTGCCAGCCTTCATCCTTCGAGAGGCGGCCGTCATGCACCATGCGAATGTAGTGGCCGATGGCCGCCGATGCCCCCTCGAAGCGTGACCAGTCATCCTGCGCGCCTTCGCGCACCGGTGTCACCAGCACATCGGCGACCGCGGGCTTGCCAGGCGTGGAAAAGTCCGGCTGGAGCGAGATGCCGGGCGCAGGAGGCATGTCGGTTACCGCCTCGATGAACTCTTCGAGATCGCGCTCGATGGTCGCGTTCAGCTCGACAATCTGGACCCGCGTCTTGAGACCGTTCTTGTAATAGACCGAGCCTGCGACGCGGATCGGCTGATGGGCCGAGCGGAAGTGCGTATCGCCGCCGATCTTCGCGGCAATTTCGCCGCGCAGACGGCAAATGCGCGCGATGTCTTCGCCCTCAGCCGGTTCGGTCAGCTTCCACCAGACATGAGCCTTGTGCTGGCCTTCCGGCGTTACGCCGCCGCTTTCCACCACCATGGTGGGGGTTCCAAGATGACGTTCGAGATGGGCGCGCCTGGCGGCAATGTCGCCAGTGTCGATGTCGACCACCACCGTCTGCATCTGCAGGATATCGGCGGCCTTGGCCTGTCCCTTGGCGGCAACGGTGCCGGGGATGACATAGACGGCGGCCCCCTCGTGGCTGGCCCAGTTGGCAAAGGTCGCCATCTTGTCGGCAACCGTGTGATCGGCGTCGATCCAGATGTTGTGTGGGCGGCCATCGAACCCCTGACCCTTGTCGATGAAGCTGCGCACCGGGATCAGGCCTTCGCAATAACCGAAGACCACGTCCATGAACTGCGCGATCTGTTCGGGGTCCGGCTCGTCGCCGAACACGTCGACTTGCGCCGGCGCATCGTTGAAGTCGCGCCAGGGATTGAAGTGGACGATCTCACCGGTGGCGGGCTGTTTGATGGAATCAGGCATGTCGTCGTCGCTCATGCTGGCAACTCCCAGCAGCGGCTGGCCCACGGGCAGAAGCGGCATTCGAAGAAGTCGCGATTGGCAGCAATTCGGGGCAGCAGTTCGCCGGCGTCGGTCGCCTGCAGGATGCGCACGCCACGGTCGGACATGCGCTGTGCCAGAGCGGCATCGAAGGGGACCAGTTCGTGATGAAGCTCGGCCGTGTCCTTGTTGATGGCGGTGAACAACGCGGGCGCAGCCGAGATGCCGGGGACCGTGCCTTCCATGTAAGCCTGGTAGAGGGCGATCTGGGCGGCGTAGACGGGCTTCGATTTCGTCACACCGTCCTTGACGCAGGCACGCCAGTTCTTTGTGTTCATGGTCTTGCATTCCCAGAGCGCGGGAACGGCCAGACCGAAGCCCTCGGGCCCGGTGGCAATGATGCCATCGACATGGCCGCGGATGCGTCCGCCCGCAGCCGAAAAACCGAACTGGCCACCATCGGGCCGGTGGCCCTTGCGGGTGTAGAGATCGAAGCCGGCAGCCCGCAGCCACTGGATGGCCAGATCTTCGAGTGCATGGCCGATGGCGAAGATGCGCAGCGCCTGACCGGAAAAGCCTGCACCTTCGTCCTTCGGTGTCGCGGTGAACTCGAACTGAAGGGCGCGCTCGCAGGCGTGCCCGAGGCGCGAGCCGCCAAGGTAATCGCGCTGCGGCGTGGCGGCGTGCTCATCCTCGAGGGCGGCATCGATCAGGGCGGTGATCCGTTCACCAGGTTTTTGCTTGTGGTTGAAGTCCAGCATCAGAACGGCACCTCGGGATCGGTGTCGCGATTGGCGGCTCGGTATTCACGTAGCGCATCCTGATAGCCGGTGACGGTAACCTCGATCAGGGTGAGCACCTGCTGTTCGGAGAGGTCGGCAAACCGGGTCGGCCAGCCGATCTCCTCCATGATCTCGGCGACAGGTTTCATGGTGCTGCGGATCGCCGCCTGCTCGGCCAAGGTCGGGTCAACCATCATGCCGCCCTCGCCAGATCATGCTCGTCCGCGCCGAAGACCAGGCTGCGTATGGCGGCACGGTTGAACTGGAAGGAGAGCAGTGCCGAGGCCTGATAGCGGGTCAGCCCGAAATCGTGTCGGTAGTCGGCCGGGAGGTATGCAAGCTGCCGGTCCGTCGGCGGTTGCGACAACCAGCGTCGGGTCTTGTGGGCGCTTTCGTCGGACTCGTGCTCGTTCAGCCAATCGTCAGCAGCGGCGAGGCCGACCATGCGCTCGCCGATGGCCAGCAGACGCGGCGCGACCCCTTTTGCGGCGCCTACGCCATACCAGCGGCCGTTGAGGAAGAAGACGCCGGCCCATGCGGAGAACCCGTTGGCCATCAGTGCGGCATCGTCACCGAACAGGTCGCACCAGCGGAAGCTGGAGCGTTTCAACAGGTCGATTTCCGACATCACGAAATCGCCGAGCGGAATGTCGCCGCCGCCGTCGATGCTCTCGAAGATGAAGCCGCAAAGCGGGCATTCATGGCAACCGAGCGGAATATCAGCCTCGCATTGCGGGCAGGTCCTGGTCGGTGCATCGCCGTACGCCTCGTGTCCGGCAAGGTCGACCTCCTGCTCGAGCGAGCCGTGCATCAGGCTGGATGTGCCGAAGTCCAGCACCACGCAGTCGGTCTTGACGATACCGGGGTGCTCGTTCGGATCGACGGTGCGCAAGCCCCGCCCGACCATCTGGATCATGGTCGACTTGTAGGAGGACGGGCGCAGCAGCACGACGCAGGAGGTTGGCGGGTGGTCCCAGCCTTCGGTCAGCACGGCGACATTGACGACGACCTGAATGTCACCGGCGGCATAGGCGGAAAGCGCCGTCTTGCGCTCAGCGTCGCCCATCTCGCCATGAACGACGGCCGCAGCAATGCCGGCGGCGTTGAACGCGTCGGTCACGCCGCGTGCGTGGTCGACTGTCGAGCAGAACACCACGGTCTGCCGATCGGCGGCCTTCTCCCGCCAGTTCCGGATGACGGCATCGGTGACCGGCGTGCGGTTCATGATGCGCTCGACTTCGCCCATGTCGAAATCACTGGCGGTCTTGCGAACTTTGGTGAGCTCGTCCCTGACGCCGACGTCGATGACGAAGGTGCGCGGCGGCACCAGATGCCCGGAGCGGATCAGCTCGCCGATGCGGATCTGATCGGCAACATTGGAGAAGACCTCGCGCAGCCCTTTGCGGTCCCCGCGATTGGGCGTGGCGGTGACGCCGAAGACGCGGCAGGAGGGGTTGGCCTTCAGCGCCTGGTCGATGATACGGCGATAGCTGTCGGCCGTTGCATGATGCGCCTCGTCGATAACCAGCAGGTCGAGCGCCGGCATGGCGTTGAGGTTGGTGCTGCGCGACAACGTCGGCACCATGGCGAAGGTGACCTGGCCACCCCAGGACTTGCCGCTGGCGTCAACCACCGAGGTGGTGATCGCAGGATTGACCCGGGCGAACTTCTCGCGGTTCTGAGCGGTCAGTTCGTCCCGGTGAGCAAGGACAGCCGCCCTGGCGTCGCTATCGCCAATCATGCGGCCGGTGACGGCGGACAGCATCACGGTTTTGCCCGCGCCTGTCGGGGCCACGCCGAGCGTATTGGCGTGAGCGTCGAGCGCAGCGACACTGCGCTCGACAAAGAGCTTCTGGCGAGGACGAAGCAGCATGGCTGGTTCCTCGCTCTATTGTGCCCACGAGGGACGCGCCGATGGTGCGGCGCCCGGCTGCCTGACCGCGGCATAGGCATTGCCCTGCGCAGCGGTGGTCTGCGGCATCGCCGTGACCATCCCCATGATCGCGGCGTAGTCCTTGTGGCTGGCGGTGACGGCGGAACGGACCTCGTTCTTGTCGTCGCCATTGGTGTCGGTACTGATGTCGATACGGGCGACGAACTCCAGCCCGTCGAGATCGGCAAAGCCGGAGATGCGGCGTGCAGCCTGGGCCGCTTCGCTCTGATCCTTGTCGGAAAGGCCGCGGGCCGAATTGAGCATGCCGCGGATCAGGCCGCGCCCCATATTGGCCCATTCCGGACCCTTGGGGCTGTAGAGCCCGATCAGGGTGAAGATCTTGCGCCGGGCGTACTGACCTTCCAGCACCGTGAACTCGCCATTGAGATAGACCGCGCCGGTCGAGCCGCGCGTGGCGTAGCCGCCGGTCCAGCCCTGCGAAGGATCATCGAAGCCGCCGGGGCGGATGCTCAGCCGCACTTTGGCGAGCGTGCCCTTGGGGATGAGGTTGGTGTTGGTCTGCGCGTCGTTGAAATCGTTCCATGCCGACATGGGTCAGGCTCCTTGTTCATGGTCTGCGGTGGGGGAGGTTTGCGGAGAGGCGGTCGCCGCCGGCGCTGCGAAAGTCTGGCGCGCCGCGTTGCGGATCTTGTCCATCAGCCGCCCGAGATCCGGCCGTTCGACCATCTCGAGCCGGCCGGAGCGGTCCTTGGCCGGAAAGCCGAAGGGATTGAGCGTCTGACAGACGAAGGCGCGATAGGGTGCGCCGTCCTCGTCCTTCAGCTCGACCATGCTGATGACTTCATCGACGATGCCGGGCAGTTCGAGGCCGGTCTTCGAACCGTCGATCTGCGGGACGAACAGCTTGCGATTGAAGTCGTCGAGTTTCTCGTCGAGGATGCCGACGAACCAGATGTTCTTCGAGCGCGTGTGCTGCAGGTGGGTCAGCCAGGCGATCATCTCGCGGCCATGCAGGCCGTAGGCGCCACGAATGTCGGGCTTGCCGGTCTTGTCGGAGAACGCCTCCGGCTGGCCCTTGGCCCACTGGAAGCAGAGCCGGCCGGCCACCGTGATCGAGTCGACGAAGACCGTCCGGTAGCGGTCGAGCTGAGCCGGATCGCCGAGACGTGCGACGACAGCGTCGAAATGCGCCTGGCTGTAGGGCTGGTCGTCACGCAACGCCGGATTGGCGCCACCGATGAACACCGCAAAGTCGCGGCATTCATCCCAGGTCCGGGGACGGATCGTGTCGCCGGGCCAACCCTCGATGGCGAGATCGCCCGCTTCAAGGTCCATGAACAGCGTGGTGGCCGGGTCGAGCGTCCACAGCAGCGAGGTCTTGCCGATGCCGGACTTGCCGAAGATGCAGCCCTTGATGCTGCGCGGAGCCGCCAGACGCTGATCGGCTGAGATGATGGGGAGTGCGGCCGTCATTGGGCACCCCCCTTCAGTTCGAGCTTCACCTTGAGTGCGCCGGTCCTGACCGTGCGGGCGGGCTCGAAGGTCTGGCGGATCGACTCGGGCCAGGCGGCGTATTTGCGTTCCGGTACCTTGAAGCTGACATCGACATATTCGGCAGGATCGTCACCGGCGGCGCTGATGCGCTCCACCAGACCGGCAAGAGCGGCCTGGTCCCAATCGACGCGCTTTGGCAGGTCGGCGATCACGGTGACCGCGCCGTCGTCGAAGCGGACGGTTCCAGTGTCCTTGCTCGCTTCCATGCGCGCCATCACGGCGCGGTCGGTGTATTTGAGAGTGATGGCGCTTTCGAGCCAGTCGCTGATTGCCTTGGCGCTGCGCAGGGCCTCGTTGGCCGCGTCCTGCAAAAGGGCGAGCTGCTCGGCCGACAGAGCGACGATTTCGCCGATCTGCATGTTGCGCAGATCATCGATGGTGATGTGGTTGGGGATCGTCATCACGGCATCCTCACGCCGTAGCCTGGTGGCGGTGGCCGGCGGTGCTCTGGCGGATCTGCTCGGCCTCGTAGGCTTCGACGTCCTCGAGGCGATAGACGACGCGGCCGCCGAGCTTGACGTATTGCGGGCCTTCACCTGTCCAGCGCCAGCGTTCCAGTGTGCGATGCGAAATGTTCCAGCGAGCAGCCAGCTCGATCTGGGAGAGGTGTCTGGTAGCCATCCTGTTCTCCGTGGGTCCTTGAGAAAACCTGCGGAGAGGATGGCGGAGGATCAGAATGGTGTCGTCGGGATGGAAAGTGGATCGTCAGGGGATCAGAATCACCGTTTCTTGCGCATGAAGGGGGATCGACAAGGGGATGAGAGGGGGATGCGCCGGCATGGGCATACGGAAAAGCTCGGCGGAACCGGGCGTGAGAGAGGGGGATCAGAAGAACCGGATATTGAGCCGATAGCGGCCGCGCCGGTCGGACTGGATCAATCTGCGCCATTCCGGCTGTGTCTTGAACAGATCCGACAGGCGCGTGCAGGAAGAGCCGGCTTCGGCCAGCACCGCCTTGCCATGTTGCCAGGGAACGCCGCGCATGGCCGCCTCATGAAGGATGCGCACGACACGCGCCTGGATCTGGCCGAGCATGAAGGTTCGCTCCCCGAGAACGATCTCGCTGAAATCATGCCGTTGCTCGAAGACGACCCCGGATGTCCGCCGCGTACCGGCCAGTCCGTGCTTGGCTTCGGCACGGTCGCGCTCCTCTCGTCGGACGACCAGTTCTTCCTTGCGGATCAGGATTCCATCCTCGGGCCGTAGCACGACGCAGTAACGATCCTTCGGGGCGTCGAAGCGATCGATCCGCAGCGCGCCCTCGTGAAACAGCCGGTAGGCGTCATGGGTACGCAGATCCTGGAGCCCGTGAAAGGCAGCTCGTTCATCGGGAATGGAGCACCACTGACCCTCGTCGATCTCCTCGTAGCTGCCATGTTCGAGCTGGGCCCCGTAGAGGCGGACGGAGACCTTCAGCAGGCCGTTTTCGGCGAGATAGGCCAGATCGCGCTGCGGCACCTCCCATCGCTCCTCCAGCTCGTCCAGCGCGAAATAATCCTTCTCGATCGACGCCATCCCACGCACCCGCTCCGCAGATTTTTTGTTCCTGTTATGTTCTATTCTCTTGACGCGGATGAATCAATCCTCTCTAATCCACAAAATCCACATGCCGGACGACACCATGAGCATCACCATCGCCGACAGACTGAGAGCCCGAGCCGAACAGCTGGGGCTGAATGCGCGTGAGGTGGCCGAGCAGGCGCGTGTCAACAGGTCCTTCGTCTACGACATCATGCGCGGCCGCTCGGAGCGGCCGAACCTGGAAAAGCTCGACAAGGTCGCGGCGATCATCAAGGTCGATCGCAACTGGCTCCTGCATGGCAAGGGCATGGTCGAGGGGGATGAGCCTGCCCTGGAGGAAGAAGAGGACCCGTTTGTGGCGATCCCGTCGGTCGAGGTGACGGCATCGATGGGCGGCGGCAAGCTCGTCGCGGACGAGGTGGAGAACGGCGAGCCCTACCACTTTAAAAGCTCGTGGATCACGCATCGCTTGCGTGCCAACCCGGCAAACCTGCGCATCATGCATGTGGAGGGCGACAGCATGATGCCGACGCTCCACGACGGCGATGTCGTTCTCGTCGACCTTGCCCGCTGCATGCCGACGCCGCCCGGGATCTTCGTACTGTTCGACGGCATGGGACTGGTGGCCAAGCGCCTCGAGCACATCCCGAACTCGGAGCCGCCGCAGGTGCGCATCATTTCCGACAACACGTTCTACAGCCCCTATGAGCGCACCGCCGAAGAGATCAGGATCATCGGCCGCATCCGCTGGTTCGGCCGGGAGATCTGATCTTGATCGTGTTCGAGGAAGTGGTCGATGACGATCCGGCGCTCGTGCACTCGCCAATGGTGCGGGCAATGGAAAAGACCTTCGCCTATATCTACGAGCACGGAGCGATCCCGCTGACGCCATCAAAAGCCTTCAAACGCAGCTTCGTCCACTGGGCGGCCGCCGAGTTCGAATGGCCGGGCTATCTGGAGGCCGACCTCTTCGCCCTCAACAAGGTGCTGAACGAGATCGACTTCGGTCCGCTGATGGACCTGCACGACCTGATGATTGCCCTGAAGATCGGGCGTCACTCCAAGGGCCAGTTCACGCTGACCAAGGCGGGCCAGTCCCTGGTTGGTCATCCTGGCCGGCTGTTCGGCATCATCACGCCGTTCTATCTCTTCGAAGTGGACCACCTGCGATTTGCACGGCGGCCGGAACGATTGCCGGGCAATTGGAACATCTTCCTCAATGTGCTGAATGTCGAGGTCGAGAATGGCGCGACCGCAACGGAACTGCGCCACACGCTCTATGGGCCAAAGGGCGAGTCAGAACGCTTCGATATGATCCTCAGCAACCTCTATGTTCAGGTTCTGCGTCCGCTATGCTGGACGGGGCTGTTGCGGGAGGATCGCGTTGAGGGCGCGCGACGATTCGATGATGGCCTGTTCACCAAGACGTCACTGTGGCGCACGGCGCTGCGCCTGGACACCGACAGGGACGTGCGGCCGGCAACGCACCACTGAGCAGGCCGTGCCACCGCGTAACGTTATCGCCCTACTGCACCTTGTCGACGTTGCGCGTGGTGGCAGGGAGGGACTTCACGGGCGGCGTCTGCGGCCCACCATATCCGGAACCGGCATGGTAACAGGCCGTGAGGCAGTCGTTGCCGTTGATGGGGCTTGTTGAATACGAGATGATGCGGTTTCCGTTGTCGCAGATGCAGGAATAGAGATAGTGCTTACCAAGGGACGGCGAGGATGCCTGCACTTTCTCAATCCGGTAGGCCGATGCCGTAGTGGCGGTGGCAATGAGGGCTGCCAGCATGGCAGTGACTTGTACGACGCGCTTCATGTGTTCCTCCCGAGCCATAAGATGTGGGCAGCGTAGGTCGGGCAATCTGAACCGCCGCTGAACCAGCGCCATCCAGTACTCATGATTACGCACGAACATGATAAGCAATTGATTGTGCTTGTGTTTCCATGATTTGTGCATACCGTTCGCTGGTCAGGATTGATTGCGAACGGTCTCATGCACGACATCTCCTCCGCCCCGAACCCCTTGTCGCCCGAGCGCATGACGAGCGATGAGCGGCTTGCCGAACTCGGCCGGATTCTCGCCGCTGGGCTGAGGCGGGTTCTGCCCGAACAGTCCAGTCATTTATCTGCCGCCGGCAAAGACAGTTCATTCGACATTCTCGCCCTCAAACGCCGTGTTGGTCGTCGCAAACCGAGCAACCGAGTTGGAGGACAATGATGTCGGAAACGACGAAACGGGCTGGATCGAAACAGAACCAGCAGCATGAAAAAATGGCGGCGGACACGCCGGTGCTGGCCAGGCTGGCGGCGCTGAAGCGCATGTCGGTTAGGGAGCTGAAAGCCGAGTGGGAGGCCTTGTTCGCGGCGCCAGCGCCGAACAACAGCCGCGGCTATCTCGAAATGCGGCTGGCCTGGCGCATCCAGGAACTGGCCCTTGGCGGGCTTTCCCGTGAGACTCGCAAGATACTGGACCTGCTGGCCGACGAGATCGACGGCAATTCCGGTCGCAAGGCGATCATTGCCGATCCGCGCAATCCGGTCATCGGCACGCGGCTGGTCCGCGAGTGGGATGGTATCGAACACACTGTCACCGTAATGAAGGACGGGTTCGATTGGCAGGGCCGCCGGTTCAAGTCGCTGTCAGCGGCAGCGCGCGCGATCACCGGCACGCAATGGAACGGCTACCGCTTCTTCGGCCTCCGCGAGCCGCGGAGGGATGACCGATGAGCCGTCATCAGGAAATCGCTGCACCCGTTCCGCGCCGTTTGCGCTGCGCCATCTACACCCGCAAGTCGAGCGAGGAAGGGCTCGACATGGAATTCAACTCGCTCGATGCCCAGCGCGAATCCTGCGAGGCCTATGTCGCCAGCCAGCGTTCGGAGGGGTTTGCCGCCATCCGCGAACGCTATGACGATGGCGGTCATTCCGGCGGCACCCTGGAGCGACCGGCGCTGCAGCGTCTGCTCGTCGATGTGGAAGCCGGGCTGATCGACGTGATCGTGGTCTACAAGATCGACAGGCTCAGCCGGTCGCTGATGGATTTCGCCAAGCTGGTGGAAATCTTTGACCGGAATCAGGTGACCTTCGTGTCGGTCACCCAGTCGTTCAACACCACGACCTCGATGGGGCGGCTGACGCTCAACATCCTGCTGTCCTTCGCCCAGTTCGAGCGCGAGGTGATCGGTGAGCGCATCCGCGACAAGATTGCCGCCTCGCGCAAGCGCGGCATGTGGATGGGCGGCTTCGTGCCGCTCGGCTACCGTGTCGAAAATCGCAAGCTGCTGATCGAAGAGACGGAAGCCGAGACGGTGCGTATGATCTTCGAGCGGTTCGTTGCCATCGGCTCGGCCACGGTGCTGGCGAAGACGCTTGCCGCCGAGGGCGTGCGCACGCGGCGCGGCAAGCCAATCGACAAGGGCTTTCTCTACAAGCTCCTCAACAACCGCGTCTATATTGGCGAGGCTGTGCATAAGGGCGCGAGCTATCCCGGTGAGCACGAGCCGATCATCGACCGTGCGCTGTGGGACAAGGTCCACACCATCCTGCAAACCAGCCCGCGCCAGCGTGCCGCCAACACACGTGCGCAGACACCGGCCCTGCTCAAGGGGCTGATCTTCACCGACACCCGCACGGCGATGACGCCGACGGCGACGAAAAAGGGAGTCAAGCTCTATCGCTACTATACCTCGATGGACCTGATCCGGAACCGCACGGTCGATGCCGCTGGGCCGCAGCGCCTTCCCGCCGGCATGGTCGAGGATGCCGTCATCGGCGAAATCCGCCGCATGATCGCGACGCCCGAGGTCCGGGCGCGGGCGCTTTCCGCCCTGAAGGCGGACATGCCGGACGTCGACGACAAGGCAGTCATCGCCGCTCTTGGCGAGTTCGATGCTTTGTGGGCGTCGCTGTTTCCGGCCGAACAGGCACGCATCGTCCAGCTTCTGGTGGCCCGCGTCACGGTCGGTACCGCAGGGCTGGCGATCGATCTGCGCCATGACGGATTCGGCTCGCTGGCGCGTCAGATGATGGCGTCACAGACCCGAATGGATGCAGCATGACGGACCGGACCATCCGTGTGGTCATTCCGCTGGCCGTGCGCAAGAAGAATGGTCGTCCGAAGATCCTGCCGCCGGCCGACCACATGCCCGCCGAGACGCGGGCGCAGGATGCGCATGTGCTGCGCGCCATCGCTCGTGCATGGAACTGGCGGCGCAGGCTGGAACGCGGTGAGGCCTCGACCATTGCCGACATCGCCACCGCCGACAAGGTCACCGACCGCTTCGTCAGCCGCATGATGCGATTGGCTTACCTTGCCCCAGACGTGCTGGAGAAGCTGCTGATCCACCGCATTCCGCCGGCGCTATCGCTCAACGATCTGATCGCCGCAGCAGATCTGCCATGGGCGGAGCAGATGGAGGCAGTGTTCGGTGCAGTTGGTCCTCGAACGGATTAGTTCCGAGCCCGACGCCACCCAGCTGCCTGCGCTTCATCCTCGGTGCAGAACCAGCGCTCGCCTTTGCTCTCCGAGATCCTGGTCTTGTCGTAGTCCTGCTGGCCCGGCACATGGTAGATTCGCGTGCCGTTGCGGCTGATGTTGCCCTTGATCTGGCATCCGGTTGTCGGAATCGCAGATGCCATGGGTTGCGGCAGGAGATGCTGCTGCGCGTTCATCGGTACCGACAAGGCACCAAGAATCTCGGTCTGTGGGCCACGATGGCGCCAATCCCAGGGCGCGATGAACGCACCAGACCACAGGCCTGCCTGCTGGGCGCGTGCAAGCTGCTCCTCACCAACATAGATATCCGAGTAGCGCCGGAACGCGAGCGCCCAGCCTCCGGTCACCATCGCTGCGTTGATGTCCGTCTCGCCAGCAACGCAGGACATGATGCGTCGGCCATAGCGGTCTATGTCATTGCCCGTGCAGGTGACCGAGCGTCCCTGAACCAGGCGAGCCAGCGCATCGCGGGCGGCGATCCCGCAAGTGTAGTTTTTTTCGGCTTTGTTGATACAGACTTGGTCAGTCTCCGGCGCATCGATGCCGTTCAACCGGATCCTCGTGCCCTTTATTGTAATGGTGTCGCCGTCGGAAATTCTCGCGGTGCCTGTTATTGTCGCTGCCGTTGCTGCGGCAATCGGATCTGCAAGCAGTAAAGTAGCGATCAGAAGAATCAGGGCGGGGCGATGAATCATGGGGGTATTGTCTGACGTAACAGCATGGATTGAAAGGCGGCGACAAATGAGACGGCTGTTCCAGGATGACGCCCGCCAGCTGGTCGAACGGGATCCCGTAACAGCCTACTATGATGCGCAACGGGCTGCAGCTCGGGCCCGATTTGCCGGTGACGGCCGCTCCTTCCTGCACTGGGCGAAAGTGGCGGCAGAGGTCGCGCGGATCAGCAATGCGTCGATGGACTACGAGATCGTTAAAAGGATAGTCGACGAAGAGGAAAAACGGGCAAGGCCATCGTAATGAAACTGATCTAAGCGGCAAAGAGGGCGGCCATAGATTAGTCTAGTGATTCGAGTTGGAGGAAAACTAGGCAAAGCGAATTGCCGATGTAGATCGCCAAGCGCGAAGGGGGGGCAATGCCGGGGGTGATACACGAAGAAGAGTTGGCTGGGTGGAACCCGGAAACGAGCGGGACGCGCGTTCGGCTTCGCGACAATCCTGGCAGGCAGGGAACGACGACCGGAAGGGTTAAGAAGGCAGGCACTTTCCTGATGGTCGAAGTGGATTTCGGCCCCAACGAAAAGCAATACAAGCGCTACGAGCTGCTGGAGCCCATCGCGGAGGAGGTGCAGATTTTTGATCTGCTTGAGGGCGGTTCATTCGGCGGCCCCAGCGACCTCCGGCGGGTTTTGACCTTTGAGAAGATCAAAGGCGAATTGACCAACGTCTTCTATTCGATGGAAGCCAGCAACACAGACTTCTATCCGCACCAGTTCAAGCCGGTCATGCGATTTATCGAATCCCCGATCGGCCGGATGCTGATCGCCGACGAAGTCGGTCTCGGGAAAACGATCGAAGCAACGTATATCTGGAAAGAAATTCAGGCCCGTCATCAAGCTAGGCGGCTGCTGATCATCTGTCCCGCCATGCTGCGCGAGAAGTGGCGTGAGGATCTGCGCAAGCGTTTCAACATAACCGGCGAAATCGTTTCCGCGAGCACCCTTTATGAGCGGGTCAAGGACATCGCCAGCTCCAGAAGCGCGGAGTCGTTCGTCTGCATCACCAGCCTGGAGGGGCTGCGTCCTCCCGCGAATTACGCGGATGAGAACATCGGCGGCGTCAGGGCGGAATTTGCCCGCATTCTCTACCAAAACACGGCCAGCGACGAGTTCGCCCTCTTCGACCATGTCGTTATCGACGAGGCCCACTATCTCAGGAATCCTTCGACCGCCAACAATAGGCTTGCCCAGCTTCTAAGAGAGGCATCGCATCACCTTGTGCTGCTGACCGCAACGCCGATCCAGATCGGCAGCGACAATCTTTATCAGCTTCTGCGCCTGATCGATCCCGATCAGTTCTACGATTCATACCTGTTTGGGGAAATGCTTTCGGCGAACTCCTGCATCGTGCGCGCGCAAAGGGCGTTATGGCAGCAGCCCGCCGATATTCCGGCGGCGCTGAAGGCGATTTCGGAGGCGGAGAAGTCCGACTATTTCAAGAATGACGCCGTCCTTGCGCGCATCAAGGAACATCTTCGCGATGACGCCACCGATGCCGAACGGCGCGTGGAGATTCTCCGGCTTCTGGAATCGCGCTCGCTTCTTTCCCAATACATGACCCGAAGCAGGAAGCGCGAAGTTCTGGAACGGCGCGTCGAGCGGGCGCCCCAGGTACTTAGCGTCAGGTTCAGCGCGGACGAAAAGCAGCTCTACGACCATGTGACCAGTCGCCTGCGCGATGAAGCGACGGGCAAAACCGGCGTGTCGCTATTCTCGCTTATCGCGCGGCAGAGGCAGATGGCCAGTTCGATCGTCGGCGCGCTCGAAAGCTGGGGCGACAAGGGCCTCATCGAAGAGCTTTTGTGGGAAGACTTCGGTATTTCGCCGCAGCTCCGTTCGGAGCCGCACGGCAACAAAGATGGCGACGATGCGGTTGATGTCGCACCGCCCGACATCGGCCTCAAGCACGAGCTGGGCGCGCTGGAAAAGGGCGATGAAAAATATCGGGCGCTCCAGCAGTTTCTTGCGAATGAGCTGAAACGGAATCCGCGCGAGAAGTTCGTCATCTTCGCCTTCTATCGCGGCACCCTCAAATACCTCGCCCGCCGTCTGAAGGCTGACGGGATCAATGCGGCGCTGATCATGGGGGACATGGGCAAAGAGAAAGACGATCTGATCCGCGCCTTCGCCCGACCCGACGGGCCGTCAGTCCTGCTCTCTTCCGAAGTCGGAAGCGAGGGTATCGACCTTCAATTCTGCCGCTTTATCGTGAACTACGATCTTCCCTGGAACCCCATGCGGGTGGAACAACGGATCGGCCGTCTTGACCGATTGGGGCAGAAAGCGGAACGCATCTCGATCATCAACATGGTGGTCGAGAACACGATCGAAGACCGCATCCTGATGAGGCTGTATGATCGCATCAACGTGTTCCGCGAGAGCATCGGCGATCTCGAAGACATTCTCGGGGAAGTGACGGAGCAGTTGCTCGTCAACCTGCTCGATCCGACCCTGACGGACGAGGAGCGCGAGCGAAAATCCGTCGAGGCGGAACTTGCAATCTGCAACACGCAGAGGGAGCAGCAGCGCCTGGAGGAAGAGGCGGTCAACCTTGTCGGGTTTTCCGACTACATCCTCGACCATATCAGCGACAGCCGTGAAAAGGGCCGGTGGCTGAGCGCAAGCGAGCTCCAGTCTCTCGTGGAGGACTTCTTCGCGCGCAATTTTCCCGGCACCAAGTTCGACGCTGTCGCGGGCGCGGAATATGCCCTGCGCATTACTCTCTCGGAGGAAGCGCGGCGCTCGCTAGGTTACTTCATATCGGAGGCACGGCCATCGACGAGAACGCAGCTTCATCGAAGCGGCAGGCCGATCCTTTGCATTTTCGACCCGCGCCGCGCCGACGAGGTTTCCGCCGAAGCAGAGTTCATCGAGCCAAGCCATCCCCTCATACAATGGATACGCTTCAGCTACGAGGACGACCAAAGTCAGCTCCATCGCGTCACCGCGATAAAAGTCCCGGCGCAGGATGCCGGTGTCCCTCCAGGCGACTATGTATTCAGCGCCCACCGCTGGTCGTTTAACGGCCTGAAATCCGATCAGTCGCTTGCCTTCAGGGTGAAGCCGCTCGGAAGCGACCGCACGCTGGGGGCCTCGGAGGCCGAAGCGCTGATTACCGTTGCCTCGCGCGCGGGCGAGAAGCTGCCGAACGCGGTCAACGTGCTCCCGAACATCGAGATCATCTGCGAGGCTGCCGTAGGATGCGAAGAAGCGCTGGGGGACGCATTTTCGGAGCGCCTTTCCGATTTTGAGGCGGAGAACACGGTGCGCTGCGATCAGCAGCGAACTAGCGCCGAAAAGCTCGCGAGCCGCCGCATCGAAGGCCTGAAGGCCCGCGTCGCCCGGTTTCGCGCGGAAGGGAATCTGCGCCCCGTTGCGATGACGGAAGGCCTCATAAGGAAAGAGGAGGAGCAGTTGAAGATCAAGCTCGATCGCGTTTCACGGCGCCAACAGGTCGATCCGACCATGATCCCGCTTGCGGCGGGCGTTGTGAGGGTTGTCTGACATGGCAAGCTGGCGTGACAGGCTTAGATCGCTTCACGTGCGTGTGTTTGGCAGGGCGGAAGTTCCGCCATCCTCTTCCGAATCAGACGACGAACGGCCCAGCATTACGGAGTCTCCCGATCTTGCGCAGGCCGCGCCTGTCGTTGCGGAGAAGGCGCCTGCAAGCCGGGCAAGAGCCCCTACGGGCAAAGCGCCGGCAACCGTCAAGACACAAGGCAAGCGGGCGGCGGTCGCATCGAATGACGCTCCGCCACGGAGCACGCCCAAGGCAAGACCGCTAGCCATCAATCTCGGCATCGATTTTGGCACGAGCTTCACGAAAGTCTGCTTTCGCGACCTCGGCAGTGAGGTATCGGGAACTGTCGCGGCCGGCAAGGGCGGCAAGGAAGCGCTTGTGCCCTCGATTGTTGCAATCGGTTCCGATGGGCGGCTGTTTCTTGGCGACAGCGTTTCCAGCAAGCAAGCCGCCGTTATCGTTCCTTACCTGAAGATGCGCCTTGCGGGCGGGCCAATCGGCGAACGCCTGCCCACGTTCGAGGGCATCGACCTGAACAAAGCCGAATCCGTCGGGGCGCTTGCCGCGTGGTTTCTTGCGGCGGTGATCCACCGCAGCCAGCAATGGCTTGCCGTCCACGAAGCAGACAGGCTTAAGAATCGCGTTGCGGACTGGTCCGCGAATGTGGGCGTGCCTGTTGAGCACTACGATTCACAAGCACTTGCGACATTTGAAGAAGTGCTTGGCGTCGCCTGGCTGTGGGTCAAGGACGATCAGGTGCCGAAAACGCTCCAGCAGGCGTTGTCGTCGTATGGGGCTACTCAACAGCGCCTTGTGGCCGAGGTTACGGACTTTCATGCAGTGCCGGAAATTGCTGCGGCGGTGCAATCGTTCGTCATGTCCCGTGAAGCCGTCCCGGGCATCTATGTTTATTTCGACGTTGGCGGCGGCACAGTCGATGGCGTCGCGTTTAATTATCTGAATTTCCGGGGAGAGCGACGGATCAACTTCTATTCCGGCAAGATCGAGCCTTTGGGCGTCTCCGCGATTGGAACGGCCGTATCGAAAGGCGTTACAGATGAAATCGACGCTGTGGCACTGGAGAAGATCCTGAAGAGCTGCGCGCCATCGACACTGACCGAGTTCGTTCAGAGAATTCGCAGGCTCGTCGGTTACGTCGTCATGACCGCGCGACAAAAGGACGGCCGGAACTGGCAGGAAGACGCCTTCCAGAGCGCCGAGTACGAGAGAAAGTTCATCGGCAAGCTATCGAGTTCTCGCATGCGCCCACTAATCGTTTTCATGGGCGGCGGCGGTTCGAACTCCGCTTGGTATAGGCAATCGATAGAGTCTACCTACAAGGCCTTCCAGCACTACAACGCGGGCGTTCCACCATATAAGCTGGTGGAGGTTCCCCGCCCCAAGGACTTCATCGTGCCGAAAGGCGGCGCCGATGAGTTTGTTCGCTACGCCATCGCCTACGGCCTGTCGTTCCCCTTCGGGGAGGGGCCTGACATAGGGCTGCCGAGCCAGTTCGGCGAAGCCGAAAAGCCTCGCCAGTGGACGCCTCCCGGTGCGTTCGATTACGCGAACAGCAAGGATTACTGCTGACCGGCAACTAGTTGTGCTATTACACAGTCTCGCATCGTATCGTAGGTCTCACCTTTTCGATAAGATGCGCGCCGTTCCGCCCGGTAACGCCCACCTCGGGTGTCTCTGCTCGGGCTGTTTGGCAGCGGTACCCGCTACAATTCGGGCGTAGTGCCGGAACGGCAGTGCATTGAAATATCGTCATCTTTTCCGACCGAACCAAGTTGATAGAGGTTCGCATGGTTTGAGACAAAGGCCATTCAGAGACTGAAAATCGGCCTACCGGTAGTCTCAAAGGTTCGGGCGCCTCTGTTAAATCCCTTTGAAACCAAAAAGAATTTCGGCGCTCAAATCGGGCTGTTGGGAGTTTGCAATTTGATAGTGGCGGAGAAGAAGGGATTCGAACCCTCGATACCGTTTCCGGTATACTCCCTTAGCAGGGGAGCGCCTTCGACCACTCGGCCACCTCTCCGCTCGCGGTTTCACTATGCGGCATGGACTGGGATTGCAAGGCTTTTTTCGGTTTTGAAAACAATATTCTGATTTCTCTTGCCGCGGTTCGAGACACGAACAGACGCTCGCATCCCTGCCATTTCCACAAGCTTGTCGAGAGGTCTACTCCCGAACCGCCCCGGTGGGAAAATTGAAAGCCAGCCTACGCGCCAATCGCCAGATGGACGGAGTGGCCAGCTTTATATATTGCCGCCATTCGTCCGATTCCGACCTGCCGTCAGCCTGGCCACCTCGTGAACCGGCTATGGAACCATATCGCCCACGCGTTGCCCGCGGGATGCACCGGATGCCGCTCGAAAGCGGCATCCGTCCGCCCGCAGACCGGAGGCTCGAAGGGCGTTCAAGGTCGATTCCTGTGTCGACACCGGCGCCGCAAGAGCGGCCGCCGCCCCGCTATGCCGCCCCGTTGCGGGCGGCGCGTTCAAGGATCGCCACGCAGATATCGAGATCTCCGGATGCCAGGTGCGCGTAGCGCATTGTCATCTGGAGCGTCTGGTGGCCGAGCCATGTCTGGACGCGGCGGATGTCGATCCCGCCCTGGACGAGGCGGGAGGCGCAGGTGTGGCGAAGGATGTGCGGAACGACGTCCGGCTCCGATCCGAGCCCCACCTCCTGCTTCGCCTCGTTCCACGCCGCCCGGAACTTGGCCTGCACGATGCCCGTGAACGGTCCGCGCCGCGTCCTTTCGGATGCCTGGATCGCTGCCACCGCCCGCTCGGTGAGCGGGACGGAGCGGCTCTTGCCGCTTTTCGTCAGCCAGAACGTCGCGCGGTCGCGGTGGATGTCCTGCCATTGCAGGCCGATTCCCTCGCCGAGGCGCGCACCGGTATCGATCAGGAAGGTGCAGAAACGGCCGTAAAGCTCCGACTTGCCGGAAATGGCCTCGAAGAGCCGCGTTTCCTCATCCGGCTCGAGAAACCGGATACGCCCCGCCCTTTCCTTGAGCCGCTTGAATTCCGGCACGCCCTGGATGTCGTCCATCTTGTGGGCTTTGCGCAGAAGCTTGCTGAGCGCTGCCATCTTCCGGTTGATCGTGGCGTTGCTGTTGCCCCGCTTGCGCAGCGCGGCGACAAGCGTATCGAGCATTTCGTCGGTAAACTCTGAAAATTCGGCGCCGAACAGAATCTCGTCGAGTTCCCCCACGAACGACGAGACATTGTACTTATGGGAGCCAGGCTCCCACAGCACGTCGACATAGCGACTGAGCAGCGCCCGAAGGCTGGATGGTAAGGGTCGCGACCCACTGGATGCTCCCCAGAATTGATAGTCCAGACGGTACGAGCCGCCGATATTTGAATGTTGTTGCATGCTAAACCCCTGCTACGCCTCCCATGCGGCGCATTGGTTGCACAAGAATGATGACAGTTTTGTTGTGGGCCCTCAAAAAAAACGGAATCAGGAAAACCCGGCCCGAAGGCCGGGTTCCCCTCTGTCGGAAAAAATCGAAGCGACTTAGAACGAACGCTGCAGGCGAAGGAAGCCTTCGACCGAGTCGTCTTGCTTGTCGACGTCGATGTAGTTGACGGTTGCCTTGAGCTTGAGGTTCTCGACGATCGTGTAGTCGACCGTCAGGCCGGCCTTCCACGCGTCGATGCCCTTCACGAGTTCGTAGTCACCGAAGTACTGGGCGCCGGGGGTGATCGTCAGCTTGTCGGTCGCCTTGAACGAGTAGTCGGCAGCAACGCTCCACTTGGCGGCGTTGAAGTAGACGTTGTCGCCGCTTGCGTAGTAGCCCATCAGTTCGAACGTGCCGGGACCGACGTCAGCCGAGAGCCAGGCGCGAAGCGCACCTTCTTCGGTATAGGTGTCGTATGCGCCGAGCAGTTCGAAGTTCACGCCGCCGAGCGTCGTGCCGATCATGCCCGAGACGCCGACTTCGTTACCCGAGCTGGGGAGCGCGACAAGGTAGTCGTCCGTGTTGATTTCGTCGACACTGATACCGGCGCGGAACGTGCCGCCGTCATAGACGTAGCGAGCCGAGGTGAAACGGGTGACGTTGGAAGACACGTCGGTTTCGCCGATCAGATCGTCATCCCACCAGTTCAGGAAGGTACCGACGCGGAAGCCGCCGAGTTCGATATAGGCTTCATCGACCTTGAAGCCGCTCGTGCCGCCGCCGCTTTCTTTCTTGCTGGCCTCGCCGTGAATGGCGATGAAGCTCGTCAGCGTGCCAAGTTCCGTGTCGGACTTCGCATCGAAGGTTACGCGCGCGCGGGTCCAGGAATCCCAGTCGGACGTGCCGAGCTGGTCACGACCGAAGTCGGTCTGGAAACGGACATAGCCGCCGATCTTGAGGCAGGTTTCGGTGCCGGGGATATAGAAGAAGCCGGTGCCGAAGGCGTCGCAGACGCGAACGTATTCCATGGGTTCCGGTTCGGCAGCGACGATGGCGTCGGCGGCCTGTGCGCCGGAAACTGCTGCGAGAGCCGCAGCGGAGCCGATGAGAAGGCTCTTGATGTTCATTTCTGACCTCCAGTCAAAAAGGCCGCGACGTGCGTCCCGTCGGCAGAGATCAACTTCTGGAAGGCCGTGCATATAGAATAGAGAGCGTCAGGAGGGCGCAGTTCCGTTGCCAAGCGCGCCGCTTTGCGAGCGCTACCAATGCTCGGTGCTTTCGAGAGCGGGGAAGGACCATGGTAGGCGCCGCTCAGCCGGTCTCGAATCGTCGGCAGGATTCCGCGACGAATCGAACCGGCAAAACAGGCAAACGATTCTCGTTCTCCGCCGCGCCTGGGGCAGCCCTGAAACTGAACTCCTGCGCGAAAAATGCTCGATCGCCACCTTGAGGCGCCGGATTTGCCTTGTTCCTGCCGGGAATATGGCAGACCCGCCGACCGTGTGGGAATGGCTAAGTACCCGCTTCATAAGGCGTTTTGTTAAGAATCCATAAACTTTTAGCGTTCTGCTCCGCCATTTTGTGTCCTTTGCGCAACAGCGCGGGGCGAAGGCTGACACAAACCCCGCCCTGTTTCAGTTTGGTGATTGCTTACGGAAGCGCGTCTTGTATTTTCAGCGTCGGAAGCAGGGGCGGTTGATCGTCCGCTTCCTGAACTTGGGGATGGGGCAGGGAACGCTGTCCTTCAGCAAAAAACCCAGACCCGTTTGAAACTTTTTGACTGGAGGTCAGAAATGAACATCAAGAGCCTTCTCATCGGCTCCGCTGCGGCTCTCGCAGCAGTTTCCGGCGCACAGGCCGCCGACGCCATCGTCGCTGCCGAACCGGAACCCATGGAATACGTTCGCGTCTGCGACGCCTTCGGCACCGGCTTCTTCTACATCCCCGGCACCGAAACCTGCCTCAAGATCGGCGGCTTCGTTCGCTTCCAGACCTCGTTCGGTCGTTCGGAATTCGATTTCCAGGGCAAGGATGGCGACCATTCGGACTGGGATGCGCACACGCTCGTCGACGTCAACTTCGACGCCCGCACGGACACCGAGCTCGGCACGCTGCGCAGCTACATCAACATCGAAGCTGCTTCGGGTAGCAAGAATCGTTCGTTCCTCCTCGATCCGACGGATCCGGACTCGGATGTTATCCAGCTTGGCCGTGAAGGTCAGAGCTTCTACATCGATGAAGCCTTCATCGAGCTCGGCGGTTTCAAGGTCGGTCGTTTCTACAGCTGGTGGGATAGCGGCATCAACGGCGAAAACGACACGCTCGGCAACGTCACCAACTTCGACTCGATCGCCTACACCTTCGATGGTGGCACGTGGCGGGCTGGTATCTCGCTCGATGAGCTTGATGGCCTTGTCGATGTCGACGAAGTCCTCGCGACCGGTGAATATGGCACCCATCATGACATCGGCGTTGCTGCTACGGTCGGCTTCTCCCTCGGTGGCGTAAACCTCGACATCCTCGGCGGTTACGACAACTGGGCCGAAGAAGGCGCAATCCGCGCAATCCTGTCGGCCGACCTCGGCCCGGGCACGTTCCAGCTCGCTGGCATCTGGGCTTCTGACCCGAGCGTATACTGGAATGCTTCCGAATGGACCGTCGCAGCTTCCTACGCCTTCAAGGCAACGGAAAAGCTGACGATCACCCCCGGTGCTCAGTACTTCGGCGATCTTGGCTTTGACAGCGATGTCGACCAGTGGCGCGTTGGCCTGACGGTCGGTTACGAGATCGTCAACGGTCTGAACCTCCTCGCAACGGCTGACTACAACAAGGTCAACGTTTCGGGCGGTGACGACACCGACTTCACCCGCGGCTTCCTCCGCCTGCAGCGCAACTTCTAATCTGAAGTTGAGCTAAAGATTGACCCGCAGCCTCTTCGAGGCTGCGGGTTTTTCGTTTTGCGGCCTGGTCGAAGAATATGCCGTGACCGGTATTGGACGCGTCGATGACCGGAACCGATTCTGGAACGACGGAAACTTACTGACGGTCCAGGAAAGCCTTCACCTGCGGGAAGAGGCTGGCGTGGTGCGGCAGCGGGGCGTGGCCCTGGCCTTCGGCGGTCGCGGTCTCGATGCCGGGAGCGTGCATTTTCATCCGCCCAAGCGCTTCTGCCGAAAACAGCCGTGAATGGTCTCCCCGCACGACGAGCAGGGGCTTTTGCGCCAGAAGGTCGAACTGCGGCCAGAGGGTCGGCAGCGGCTTGCTGAAATCGATCGCCTGCAGTTGATCGGCGAGCGCCGGGTCATGGTCGGGGATGAGGTGGCCGTCGCCCGTCTTCGTGTAGATGGCGTCGGCCATATCCAGCCAGTCGGTCCTGCCCAAGGCGGGGAATGACGGTCCGTGGACGCGTTCGAGCGCGTCGGCGGCCGCCTCGATCGTTGCCGGGAAGGCGCGGTTGGAAAGATAGTCGCGGATTTCCTTGAGGCCTTCCGCCTCGATTTCGGGGCCGATGTCGTTGAGGACGGCGGCGGCGATCAGCTCAGGCTGGACCGCCGCCATCATATGCAGGATGAGCCCGCCGCGGGACGTGCCGACGAAGACGGCGCGGGAAATGCCGAGCGCTGCGCAGACGGCGATCACATCGCGGCATTCGGTGGCGACATTGTAGTTCGCGGGGTTCTCGTCACGTGCAGAAAGCCCGCGTCCGCGGTAGTCGAGGGCGATGACCCGCCGGGGCGATACGGCATCCTGCGAGAGGAGCAGGGCGAACGGGTGGAAGTCCCGTGCATTGCGACTGAGGCCGGGCAGGCAGACGATGGGAAGGCGCGCTCCTGCGCCGGGTGCGTAGTCCCGTGCATGCAGCCGCAATCCATCGGGTGCGGGAAGGAATCGGCTGGTGAAGTTCGTCATGCCCTGGCGCCTGCATTCATGTCCGCCGCAGCCTAAAGCATGTTGCGCAAAAGTGTGCAGCGATTTCGCGATAACGACATGTGAAGAATCAGGACGCCGAAGCGCAGGTCTCGAATCTGAACGATCGCGTTACGCCCGAAACAGTCAGGCCCACGGCTCAAGGAGAGGCTGCCGGCCTCAAAAGGCTGGCCGCGTAGGCTGGCGCCCTCTGTCCGATGAGAGAGTCTCGTTATCGCCCTGCGATCAGGTCGTGCACGATGTCGGCCTTCTGGCCGAGGCGGGTCTTGTAGACCTGGTAGTTCTCCATGACGCGCTGCACGTAGCCGCGGGTCTCGGAGAAGGGGATGCGCTCGATCCAGTCCACCACGTCGTCGATCGGCTTGCCGCGCGGGTCGCCATAGCGGGCGATCCATTGCGGCACGCGGCGCGGGCCGGCATTGTAGGCGATGAAGGTGAGGACGTAGGAGCCGCCGAATTCGCTGATCTGCTCGCCGAGATAGTGCGCGCCGAGCGTGGCGTTGTAGGCGGCGTCGCGCGTCAGGCGTTCCTTGGAGTATGCAAGGCCGTAGCGCCTGGCGACGCCCTCGGCGGTGCCCGGCATCAGTTGCAGAAGCCCCTGGGCATTGGCGGCGGAGACGGCGGCCGGGTTGAAGGCGCTTTCCTGCCGGGCGATGGCATAGGCGAGCGCCTTGCCGGAGCCGGAAATGTTGGCTCCGTCAGGGATCACGCCGATGGGAAAGGCGAGGGCGGCCACGTCGATGCCGCGGCCGAAGGCGATCTTGCCGATCTGCAGGGAAAGCTGGTGATTGCCGCCCTTTTCCGCATCGGCGGCAAGCAGGGCGAGTTCGCCCGGGCTCATCAATTCCCCGGCAAGCGCCCGGTAGAGACTGTCGGCCCGCCAGCCATGGCCGGCGGCCTGCAGGCGGGCGATGGCCTGCACGGCCTCGCGCTCGCGGAAGCGCGCGCGCTCCTCGGCGGAGGGCTTGGGATAGGCGACGTTCAGCGCCGTCTGGCCGAGCCGCGCACCGGCGAGCTGGCCGTAGAAGGTGCCGGGGAAGTTCGCCGCCTTGGCGAAATAGTCCTTCGCCGCGCCGGGCCCGCCCTTTTCCGCGGCGCGCCCGAGCCAGTACCAGGCTCTCGAGACGGAGAGGGGGCGGTCCGAGACCTGAAGGATGCGCTGGAAGTGCTTTGCCGCGGTCTTCGGCTCGCCGAGGTCGCGCAGCGCATACCAGCCGGCGTGGAATTCCGCTTCCACGATGTCCGTCGGATCGTCCGCGCCATGGCGTGCGGCGACACGATAGGCGTCGCGATAATCGCCGAGATCGGCAAGGCCGCGGCTGACGATGCGCTGCTCGTTCCACCATGCCCCTGGATTGACGAGCCTTGCCGGCTCCTCCGGCATGGCGGCGAAAAGCGTTGCGGCCGCGCGGTAGTCCTCCTTATTCCGCAGGTGGCGGATGCGCAGATACGTATAGGCCGGCTCCTTCTGCCAGCGCGCGTCCACGGCCTTGATCAGAGCGTCCGCAGTCCGGCTCTTGGCGATAACGGCGGCCCAGGCGCGGAAAAGGGATTGCGCCTTGCCGAGATCGCCGAACCGCTGCGCCTGGTCCGCGCGGTCGCGGTAGAGCAGCATTTCCATGCGCGCCTTGTGGTCCGCAACGGAAAGGAGCGGGCCGAACTCCTCGAGGATCCGGCTTTCGATATCCTTCGAGAGCGCCTCCTTCCGCCAGAAGGATCGCAGGATCTCCGTCGCGCGCGCCGTGTCGCCGGAGGCGATGAGGGCGCGGCTGAGCACGATGGCCCCTTCCGCCGTTTCTGGCCGCGTCGTGCCGAAGGCGGCAAGCACGTCTGCTGTCGTCGGGTTCTCGCGGGCCAGCGCCCGTTCGGAATGGGCGCGCAGCGCCTTGAGGCCCGGCCAGCCCTTGAGTTCGCGCTGTGCGCCGGCGATTTCCCAGGAGGGGACGCCCTGCTGGCCGGAAACGGCGATCGCCCAGGTCAGGATATGACGGTCGAGGCTGCCCGCGGGAAGGCGGTCGCGCGCGGTTATCGCGGATATCGGATCACGGTTTGAAAGCGCATCGAGGCCGGCGCGCAGGTCCGCGCTCGCAGGCTGTGCAGGCTCGGCGCGTGGAATGGCATTGGTGATCACGTCGCGGGAGGGCATGTCGGCGGCAAAGCCGAGCGGCTTGATCGCCGGCGCAGCGCCGTTCTCCGCCTCGACGGGCGAGGAGAGGAGCGCAAGGCCGGCCACGCCGGCAAGCAGCAAGGTGCAAAGGGCAAAACCGTTCTTCGAGATCATGCTACGTCCCGGATGCCTGGCAGGCGGTGCTTGTGACCCTCATCTGCCGCCTGCTCTTCGACAATCATTAACCCTTCGCTGCCTTAACGAAACCTTAACCGCGCTTCTCACTAAGCCGTGAAGGTCGCCACCTTTCACACGACGGGTCACGATGCTCCGCTATTCGCGCGCGCATGCGGATTTCCGCCTTGATCGTGCACGAAAAACGCCTGCCTCGCCGCTTGCCGCATGACAGTCACATGATTATTGTGCGGCAGCTTTTAACCACGGAATACGGCCAAAGCATGTAAGCCTGCGGGCGGCTCTGGTCTCAGGAGTTCTCGATGTTCAAGGGATCCATTCCCGCTCTCGTCACACCCTTCACGGCGGCCGGCGCCGTCGATGAGGATGCCTTTGCCAAGCATGTGGAATGGCAGATCGGCGAAGGCAGCCACGGCCTCGTGCCGGTCGGCACCACGGGCGAATCGCCGACGCTGTCGCATGACGAGCACAAACGGGTGGTGGAACTCTGCATCAAGGTGGCCGCAGGCCGCGTTCCGGTGATCGCCGGCGCGGGCTCCAACAACACCAGGGAAGCGATCGATCTCGCCCAGCACGCCGAGAAGGCGGGGGCGGATGCGATCCTCGTCGTCACGCCCTATTACAACAAGCCGACGCAGAAGGGCCTCTTCGCGCATTTCTCGGCCATCGCCGAAGCCGTGAATCTGCCGATCGTCATCTACAACATTCCGGGCCGCTCGGTGGTCGACATGACGCCGGAGACGATGGGCGCGCTGCACAAGGCGCATCCTTCGATCGTCGGCGTCAAGGATGCGACGGGCAAGATCGAGCGCGTCTCCGAGCAGCGCATCGCTTGCGGCAGGGATTTCGTCCAGCTCTCGGGCGAGGATGCCACGGCGCTCGGCTTCAACGCCCATGGCGGTGTCGGCTGCATCTCGGTCACGGCCAATGTCGCCCCGCGGCTGTGCGCCGAGTTCCAGAAGGCGACGCTTGCCGGCGATTATGCCAAGGCGCTGGAATACCAGGACAGGCTGATGCCGCTGCACAAGGCGATCTTCCTGGAGCCGGGCGTGTGCGGCGCGAAGTACGGTCTTTCCCGCGTGCGCGGGATGAGCCGCGCGGTTCGCTCCCCGCTCATGTCCGCGCTGGAGCCGGCGACGGAGGCGGCCATCGACGCGGCGCTCCGCCACGCCGGCCTGCTGAACTGACATGGTGACGAAAGCGCGTCCGACAACGGTCAAGAAGATTGTCGCGGAGAACCGGAAGGCCCGCTACAACTACGAGATCCTGGATACCTACGAGGCCGGTCTGGTGCTGACCGGCACGGAGGTCAAGTCGCTGCGCGAGGGCAAGGCGAATATCGCCGAATCCTATGCCTCCGACGAGGACGGCGAACTCTGGCTGATCAATTCCTACCTGCCGGAATACCTGCAGGCGAACCGCTTCAACCACGAGACGCGCCGGCGGCGCAAGCTCCTGCTGTCGCGCCGCGAGATCCATCGCCTGCGCGTCGCGATCAACCGCGAAGGCATGACCCTCGTGCCGTTGAAGATCTATTTCAACGATAGAGGCCGGGCCAAGCTCGAACTCGCCCTTGCCAAGGGCAAGAAGCTGCACGACAAGCGCGAGACGGAGAAGGAACGCGACTGGAACCGCCAGAAGGGCCGCCTGCTGCGCGAGCGCGGCTAGGCGATTCTGCAAGGGAAGGCGAGGGCGTTTCCGCCAGGGGAACGCTTCCTGCCGGCCTTCGGCTTCTTCCTCAGAACTGGTTGTAGAGCTGGGCGATCACCGACTGGCGGGCGATGCGCGAAAGCTGTTCGTTTCCGGCTTCCGCCGGCACGTCCGGCGAGGGCGCTGGGTTGGCGCTCGGCGTGCGCGCGGTCAGGAACGACGACATCAGCATATTGAGGTCCGTGCTCTCGATGGCGAGCCGGGCGGTCGGGTTGCGCTCGGCGGCGACGCGCGCATCGGTCGTCGCCTGCGAGGGCGGCACGGCATGGGCGGGCAGGGCGGCAACGCCCGGCTGCCCGGTCGGCGCATAGAGGAAACCGAGGTCGCCGATTTCCTCGGCCGCGTCGGACGGCGCGGAAACCCGGGTGACCGGCTGCGGCTGGGCAAGCGCGGCGAGCGCCAGCGCCGCTGGACGGCTCTCGCCAGACGGGACCGCCGGGCGCAATTCGAGCGCGCTCGATGCTGCCCGGTAGCTGTTGCCCGAAAGCGAGACTGCGTCGACCATGTTCACGGATGTCCTGATGCGAAGTGACTGTAGGCTTCCGGGAATATCAGCAAAAACTTGCAGAAGGTTAATGGGCCGCCGATCGATTTGATGCGATGTTTAACGAAACGTTGAAACAGCTGGATTTCCGCGCTTTACGAGCTGATGAGCGGCCCATGGACCGCCCGGAGCAAGGCGAAGCGCACACCGCCGCGCCATACTGCCCGCCTCACTCGGCGACGGTTTCCACCGGCTCCGCCGTGCGCTGCGGGCGCTCGGACGGGTCGCGGCCGATCTCGGCCCTCAGCGAGGCGAGGTCGATGAAATAATCGGCCTGGCGGCGCAGGTCGTCGGCGATCATCGGCGGCTGCGTCTGCATGGTGGAGACGACGGAAACCTTGCGGCCCCGGCGCTGCAGGGCCTCGACGAGCGTCGTGAAATCGCCGTCGCCGGAGAAGATGACGAGGTGGTCGACCGTCTCGGACTGCTCCATCGCGTCGATGGCGAGCTCGATGTCCATGTTGCCCTTGATCTTGCGGCGGCCGAGCGAGTCGGTGAACTCCTTGGCGGGCTTGGTGACGACCTTGTAGCCGTTGTAATCGAGCCAGTCGATCAGCGGGCGGATGGAGGAATATTCCTGGTCCTCGATGAGTGCCGTGTAATAGTAGGCGCGCAGCAGATAGCCGCGCTTCTGGAAGGCTTTCAGAAGCTTCCTGTAATCGATGTCGAAGCCGAGTGTCCTTGATGCCGCATAGAGATTTGCACCGTCGATGAAGAGGGCGATTTTCTCGCGGGGGTCGAACATGTCGTGCAATCCTTTAAATAGAAGTTGAGGAAAAAGGTTGGGTTTCAGCCAATCGTCATGTCACCGGATGCACTATCCGGTTGAATTAACTCTCTTTCATATAGCATTCATTTAGGGCAGCGCTCCGCGCTTTCCAAGCAAATCTAGGTTGCGGAGGCGATTTTTTCGGCGGCGACGTTTCAGCAAATTCAAAGGCTTCGGAATTGGAGAATAGTTCCCGCGCCTTATCCCATTTGTCCGACCTTTCGCCGCCGCGCTTTCCGTAACGGGAGGCCTCAATCGGGGGTTACATGGGCTGCCGTACCGCCCCGCCCACCGGGGCGAAAGCAAGGAAAAACTTGAATTTGCCTTCCTTTGCCTGTATCGGGCATGCAAACTCCTGAAATTCTCGATCACAAAGGACAGGCAATGGCCCGTGTCACCGTTGAAGATTGCATTGACAAGGTAGACAACCGCTTCGAGCTGGTTCTCCTGGCAAGCCATCGCGCCCGCCTCATCTCGCAGGGCGCCGCCATCACCATCGACCGCGACAACGACAAGAACCCGGTCGTCGCGCTGCGCGAGATCGCCGACGAGACGCTTTCGCCCGATGACCTCAAGGAAGACCTGATCCACTCGCTGCAGAAGCATGTGGAAGTGGACGAGCCCGAGCCCGATCCGGCAAGCCTGCTGGCCGAAGACGCCGTCACCGCCACCGTCGAAGAGGACGAGGACCAGCCGGAAACGATCGCCTTCGACCGCATGTCGGAAGAAGAACTGCTCGCCGGCATCGAAGGTCTCGTTCCGCCGGAAAAGAGCGACGATTACTGATTTCGGTTGCTTTACCGAAACCTTGATATTGCGAATGTCGGTGCGCCCCTGCATGGTCGGGGCGCACTTTTTCTTTGCCCCGCAAGGCGGGGAGGAGCCGACCGAGGATGATGCGTCAATATGAACTCGTCGAGCGGGTTCAGAAATACAAGCCCGATGCCAACGAAGCCCTGCTGAACAAGGCCTATGTCTATGCCATGCAGAAGCATGGGCAGCAGAAGCGGGCGAGCGGCGATCCCTACATCTCGCATCCCCTCGAAGTCGCCGCCATCCTGACGGACATGCGCCTCGACGAATCGACCATTGCCGTCGCCCTCCTGCACGATACGATCGAGGACACCAGCGCCACGCGCGCCGAGATCGACGAACTGTTCGGCGAGGACATCGGCGCCCTGGTCGAGGGCCTCACCAAGATCAAGAAGCTCGACCTCGTCTCCAAGAAGGCCAAGCAGGCGGAAAACCTGCGCAAGCTGCTGCTCGCCATTTCCGACGACGTGCGCGTTCTGCTGGTCAAGCTCGCCGACCGGCTGCACAACATGCGCACGCTCGACCACATGTCGCCGGAAAAGCGCGCCCGCATCTCCGAGGAGACGATGGACATCTATGCGCCGCTCGCCGGCCGCATGGGCATGCAGGACATGCGCGAGGAGCTGGAGGACCTGTCCTTCCGCTACATCAACCCCGAAGCCTACGAGACCGTCAGCCGCAAGCTGGAGGAGCTTTCCCAGCGCAACGAGGGCCTTATCCGCAAGATCGAGGAGGAACTGCGCGAACTGCTGGTGGTCAACGGCCTGCCCGATGCCCTCGTCAAGGGACGGCAGAAGAAGCCCTATTCGGTCTTCCGCAAGATGCAGTCGAAGTCGCTGTCCTTCGAACAGCTCTCCGATGTCTACGCCTTCCGCATCCTCGTCGGCGACATTCCCGGCTGCTATGCCGCGCTCGGCATCGTGCACACGCGCTGGCGCGTCGTGCCGGGCCGCTTCAAGGACTATATCTCGACGCCGAAGCAGAACGACTACCAGTCGATCCACACGACCATCGTCGGCCCGTCGCGCCAGCGCATCGAGCTGCAGATCCGCACCCGGCGCATGCACGAGATCGCCGAATACGGCATCGCCGCCCATTCGCTCTACAAGGACAAGGAGGCGGTGAACGGCGAGGCCGTGCAGTCGCCGCGCTCCAACGCCTATGCCATGCTGCGCCGGACCATCGAGTCGCTGGCCGAAGGCGACAACCCCGAGGAGTTCCTGGAGCATACCAAGCTCGAACTCTTCCAGGACCAGGTCTTCACCTTCACGCCGAAGGGTCAGCTCATCACGCTGCCGCGCGGTGCCACCCCCATCGATTTTGCCTATGCGGTGCACACGAATATCGGCGATACCTGCGTCGGCGCCAAGATCAACGGCCGCATCATGCCGCTCGTCACCCGCCTCAACAACGGCGACGAGGTGGAGATCATCCGCTCCGGCATCCAGGTGCCGCCGCCGGCCTGGGAGGAGATCGTCGTCACCGGCAAGGCGCGCGCCGCCATCCGCCGCGCGACGCGCGCGGCGGTGCGCAAGCAGTATTCCGGCCTCGGCTACCGCATTCTGGAGCGCACCTTCGACCGCGCCGGCAAGGCGTTCTCGCGCGACGGACTGAAGCCCGTCCTGCACCGCCTCGGCCAGAAGGAGGTGGAGGACGCCATCGCGGCGGTCGGCCGCGGCGAGCTCTCCTCGCTCGACGTCCTGCGCGCCGTCTTCCCGGATTATCAGGACGAGCGCGTCACGGTGAAGCCGAGCTCGGACGATGGCTGGTTCAACATGCGCAGCGCCGCCGGCATGGTCTTCAAGCTGCCGGGCAAGACCAAGGCGGCGCTGGAGCGCGGCGAAGGGGAGGCGGGCCCCGAGGCGCTGCCGATTCGCGGGCTTTCCGGCAATGCCGAGGTGCATTTCTCCGCCGGCGGCGCCGTGCCCGGCGACCGCATCGTCGGCATCATGGAGAAGGACAAGGGCATCACCATCTACCCGATCCAGTCGCCGGCTTTGCAGAAGTTCGACGACGAGCCGGAACGCTGGATCGACGTGCGCTGGGATCTCGACGAGGCGAACAACACCCGCTTCATGGCCCGCATCGTCGTCAATGCGCTGAACGAGCCGGGCACGCTCGCCGAAGTCACCCAGACCATCGCCACCAGCGACGTCAACATCCGCTCGATGTCGATGACGCGCGTGGCGGCCGATTTCACCGAAGTGCATATCGACCTGGAGGTCTGGGACCTGCGCCAGCTCAACCAGCTCATCGGCCAGTTGAAGGAGCTGCAGTGCGTTTCGACCATCAACCGTGTCTTCGCCTGAGGCTTCTATGCAAATTTGCGGCAACGTGCCTCGATTGAGGCACGTTTGCCCATGATTTAACCAGCCGTTATGCGCGTTTCGCATGGCTGTATTGGGATAGTGTCGCTGGTGTGAAACCGCGGCCGGACCTATCTTCTGCATCGGGAGGTAACCGAACGAGGTTTACCAATGTTGAAGCAGATCAGGAATTTCACCCGCGCCCTGCGCATCCCGACCGCCGCCGACCGCGAGCTCGCCTACCTGAACGGCGCCGTCGACCGCATCGACCTGGAATACCGCCAGCGTCAGATCGACCGCGGCCTCTTCCGCAAGTCCTACTAAGACGACCGGTTCCGTGTGGCGCACGCCGTTGCGCCACGGCGACCGCCGCGCATGGCGCCGTCAGGGCGCCATTGAAATGCCACCAACGGATCGGCTATGTCTGGGCCATGTTGTTCAGACGTCGAAAGAAGGCCTCCTGGCCCGACCGGTTGCGCGAATTCTTCTGGCCGCGCAAGGGGTTCACGCGTCCGGCGCGTTACCTTGCCAAGCGAATCCTGCGCCTTTCCGCCTCTCCTCATGCGATTGCGGCGGGCGTCGCGGCCGGCATCTTCTCCGCCTTCACGCCGCTTCTCGGCTTTCACGTCATCCTGGCGCTCGCGCTCGCCTACCTGACGGCCGGCAACCTTCTGGCCGCGGCCCTGGCGACGACCGTTGCAAACCCGCTCACCATCCCGCTCATCGCGGTCGCGACCTTCCGGATCGGCGAGGTCGTTCTCGGCATCCACTCCGCCGAAGCGGTGACCGCGGGCGAGCTTTTCCACATGCTGGAGCACCTTGAACTGTCAGAACTCTGGCATCCCGTGCTCAAGCCGATGCTGTTCGGCGCGTCGATCCTCGGCGCCGCGGCGGCCTTTCTTGCCTATGGCGCGACCCTTCTGGCCCTGCGCTCCTTCAAGGCGCGGCGCCATGCCCGCCTCATGCAGCGCGCCGGCCTGGCGCCGGCCGTCCTTTCCCGCGGAGACAACACCCCATGATCATCGGCATCGGCAGCGACCTCATCGACATCCGCCGGGTGGAGAAGTCGCTGGAGCGTTTCGGCGAGCGCTTCACGGAGCGCTGCTTCACCGAGATCGAGCGGGCGAAATCCGACGGGCGCAGGAACCGCGCGGCCTCCTATGCCAAGCGCTTCGCCGCCAAGGAGGCCTGTTCCAAGGCGCTCGGCACGGGCCTGGCGCAGGGCGTGTTCTGGAAGGACATGGGCGTCGTCAACCTGCCGGGCGGCAAGCCGACCATGCAGCTCACCGGCGGGGCGCTCGAAAAGCTCAGGCAGCTTTTGCCGGAAGGGCACGAGGCGCGCATCCACATCACCATCACGGACGATTTTCCGCTCGCGCAGGCTTTCGTGATCATCGAGGCGCTTCCGGCCGGAATGCCCGGATAACCGGCGCCCCCCGTGTCTTTTTGACCGACATGATTTCCAACGGTCAACCTTTCCTCTATAGAGGGCCCCATGTTCGCAAATAAGGAAAAGTCCGGCGTGGCAGAGAAGACTGAGAAGGCCCAGAGCGGCCTGTGGGAAAACGTCAAGGTCATCATCCAGGCGCTGCTGCTCGCCGTCGTGATCCGCACCGTGCTGTTCCAGCCCTTCACGATTCCCTCGGGCTCGATGATGCCGACGCTGCTGGTGGGCGATTACCTCTTCGTCAACAAGTTCTCCTACGGCTATTCGAAATATTCGCTGCCGTTCTCGCCGAACCTGTTTTCCGGCCGCATCTTCGCCAGCGAGCCCAAGCGCGGCGACATCGTCGTCTTCCGCTTCCCACCCAATCCCGACATCGACTACATCAAGCGCCTCGTCGGCCTGCCGGGCGACCGGGTGCAGGTCAGGGACAGCGTGCTCTACATCAACGGCGTGGCCGTTCCGCGCGAGCATGACGGCTTCTTCCGCGCCGACGACCAGTACGACACCGGCGAGAACGTGCCGGTCTTCCGCGAAACGTTCGACAACGGCGTCTCCTTCGACACGCTCGACACCCGTCCGGGCACGGTGGGCGACAACACGCGCGAGTTCATCGTCCCGGAAGGCCATTATTTCATGATGGGCGACAACCGCGACAACTCGGCCGACAGCCGCTTCGACGTCGGTTTCGTCCCCGCTGAAAACCTCATCGGCCGCGCCAGCCTGATCTTCTTCTCGCTCGGCCACGATACGTCCTTCAGCGAGGTCTGGAAGTGGCCGGCGAACCTTCGCTGGGACCGTCTCTTCAAGGTCGTTGAATGAAGGGCGCGATACCGCTGAACGACGCGAACCGCAAGGCCCTCGAAGAGCTGATCGGCTACGTCTTCACCGACAAGGACCGCCTCGACCGGGCGATCACCCATGCCAGCGCCCGGCCCGGCAAGGGCAGCAATTACGAGCGGCTGGAGTTCCTCGGCGACCGGGTCCTCGGGCTCTGCGTCGCCGAGATGCTGTTCCGCACCTTCCGCGAGGCGAAGGAGGGCGAGCTTTCCGTCCGCCTCAACCAGCTCGTCAGCGCCGAAAGCTGCGCGGCGGTCTCCGATGACCTCGGCCTTCACCGCTTCATCCGCACCGGCGCGGACGTCAAGAAGCTCACCGGAAAAGCCATGCTGAACGTGCGCGCCGATGTGATAGAGTCGCTGATCGCCGCGATCTATCTCGACGGCGGTCTGGAGGCGGCGCGCGGCTTCATCCTCGCCAACTGGCAGGGCAGGGCCGCCCGGGCCGAAGGCGCGCGGCGCGATGCCAAGACCGAATTGCAGGAATGGGCGCATGCCCGGTTCGGCGTGACGCCGAACTATAAGGTGGACGAGCGCTCGGGACCGGACCACGACCCGCGCTTCACCGTGACGGTGGAGATCAGGGGCGTGAAACCGGAGACCGGCATCGACCGCTCCAAGAGGGCCGCCGAGCAGGCGGCCGCGACGAAGATTCTGGAACGCGAAGGCGTCTGGCCGAAGGGCGGCGCCTGAGGCAATCCCGGCGAAGCCCCGGATTGCCTGAACACACGAGATTGACGGACACCATGACCGAAGAAAACCAGACCCCCGCCGAGACCGGCACGACCGGCGAGCGCGCGACCCACTCGGGTTTCGTCGCGCTGATCGGCGCGACCAATGCCGGCAAGTCGACCCTCGTCAACCGCCTCGTCGGCGCCAAGGTGTCGATCGTCAGCCACAAGGTGCAGACGACGCGCGCCATCGTGCGCGGCATCGCGATCCACGACAACGCCCAGATCGTCTTCATGGACACGCCCGGCATCTTCAAGCCGCGCCGCCGGCTCGACCGCGCCATGGTCACGACCGCCTGGGGCGGGGCGAAGGATGCCGATGTCATCATGTTCCTGATCGACAGCGAACGCGGCCTCAAGGGCGATGCCGAGACGATCCTGGAGGGCCTGAAGGAGGTCCGCCAGCCGAAGATCCTCGTCCTCAACAAGGTCGACCGGGTGAAGCCGGAGGATCTCCTCAAGCTTGCCGCCGCCGCCAACGAGGTCGTCACGTTCGAGCGCACCTTCATGATCTCGGCCCTCAACGGCTCGGGCTGCGAGGACGTCATGAACTATCTCGCCGCCGCGCTGCCCGAGGGCCCCTGGTACTATCCGGAAGACCAGATCTCCGACCTGCCCATGCGCCAGCTCGCCGCCGAGATCACGCGCGAAAAACTGTTCCTGCGTCTGCACCAGGAGCTTCCCTATTCCTCGCATGTCGAGACGGAGAAGTGGGAGGAGCGCAAGGACGGCTCCGTGCGCATCGAGCAGGTCATCTATGTCGAGCGCGACAGCCAGAAGAAGATCGCCCTCGGCAAGAACGGCGATGCGATCAAGGCCATCTCCATGGCCTCGCGCAAGGAACTGTCCGAGATCCTCGAACAGCCCGTGCACCTTTTCCTCTTCGTGAAGGTGCGCGAGAACTGGGGCGACGATCCCGCCCGCTTCCGCGAGATGGGACTCGACTTCCCGACGTCATAATCGCAGCGCATATCGCGGGTTTGCCCCTCACCCCAACCTTCTCCCCGCTTGCGGGAAGAAGGTCCCGGCAGGGGCATGAGAGGCAGCCTGGCCCCACACGCGTCATTTTCCAGGAGACTTCAAGCCCGCACCCGCCGCTCCGGCTTCTGCGCATCATCTCGGGCCTTTTCCAGCAGCCGCTGCATCGCCCATACGCCAAGCTCTTCGAGAGCGAGCGGGCGGCTGATGAGATAGCCCTGGTAGAGGTCGCAGCCGGCGGCGGCGAGCAGCGCCATCTTCTCCGTGGTGTCGACCCCTTCCGCGATCACCGACATGTCCTGCGCATGACAGAGCGCGACGAGGGCGCGCAGCGTCGGCAGCGCGGCCGAGCGGGTGAGGCTTTCGACGAGCTCGCGGTCGAGCTTGATGGTCTCGGCGGGGTATTCGATGATCTGCTGCACGGAGGTGTAGCCGGCGCCGAAATCGTCGATCGAGATGCGGAAGCCGCGGCTGCGCAGGATCTCGATGTTGCGGCGCGACTGTTCGCCGAGCTTGACGGCGAAGGTTTCCGTCAGCTCGATCTCGATCATGCGCGGCTCGACCGCGTGGCGTTCGGCGCAGTCGCAGAAATGGTCGCTGATCGACTTGGTGTAGAGTTCCGCCGACGAGATGTTGATGCAGAGGATCGTTTCCGCACCGAAGAGCTTGCGGATCTGGCCATATTCCGCCATCGCCCGGTCGATCACCCACCAGTCGATCTTGCTGAAGAGGCCCGTCGTCTCGGCGATGGGGATGAATTCATCCGGCGTCACGCGGCCGAGGACCGGGGAATTCCAGCGCAGCAGCGCCTCGCAGCCCGTGACGCGGCCGTGGCCGTCGACGATGGGCATGTAGACGAGGTGGAATTCGTCGTCGGGCTCCAGGACGCGCAGCTCCTCCTCGATGCGGCGCTGGCGGTTGCGCTTCTCGTGCAGCGAGCGCGAATAGCGGGCCGAACCGTTCTTGCCCTGGGACTTCGCCTGGTACATGGCGGCGTCCGCGTTCGCGATCAGCTCCGGCAGCGTGCCGGCGTCTTCCGGGTAGACGGCGATGCCGATGCTGGCGGTGACCGGATAGGCCTTGTCCAGCACCTCGAAGCCCTCCGCGAAGAGCGACAGGATCTCGCTGGACATTTCCGTGATCGCGCCGCCGCCGGGCTGGCAGCGCAGCATGATGGCGAATTCGTCGCCGGAAAGCCGGGCGAAGAGACCGTCCGGCAGGCCGCGCTCGCCGACGACGCGGCCGACGATGGCCGAGATGCGGTCGGCGAGGGTCTTGAGCAACTCGTCGCCGATCTTGTGCCCGTGCTTGTCGTTGACGAACTTGAAGTTGTCGACGTCGATGAAGAGCAGGGTGCAGCCGATGTCCTCGGCCTCCGCCTCGGCGAGGATCTGCGTGGAGCGGATGTTGAAATATTCGCGGTTGGAGATGCCGGTCAGCGTGTCCGTCCAGGAGGCGTTCTGCACGAGGTCGAAGGACTGCTTGGAATGGTCGTGCAGCCGCTTGACGTTCGCCGAAAGGCGGCCGATCTCGCCGGCCTCGTTCATTTCGGGCAGTACGCTGCGGCTGCCGGTCATCACGTCGGTGAGCTGCCGGTCGAGGCGGGCGATGGGATTGGTGATGTAGCGGCGCACGAGCAGCAGCACGAGGGCGATGGTGCACAGGCTGAGCGCGATGGCGCCGAACGCCAGCAGGCTCTTCAGCGCCCACAGCCGGTTTTCCAGGAAGGTCGTGTCGGGCGTCAGCCGGGCGAAGAGCGAGGGGCCGAGCGTTGCGGTTGCCGAAAGCGCGCCCTGCGCCAGGAACTGGTGCTGCCCGATCTCGATCGTTCGGCCATATTCCTTCTCCAGCGTCCGCTTCATGTCGAGGAAGGCTTTCGGCCGCACGGCGGTCTGCACGAGGATCGCGTTACGCTTGGCGCTGGCGACCGGGCGGTTGAAGGTCAGCGGGTCGATGAATTCCGAATGCACGATCAGCGGCTCCATGCCGGCCGTGTCGAGATAGGCCCAGGTGGAAAGGCGCGGGCTGTCGATCACCTGGCGGGCATGGGCGAGCTGCTGGGGCGTGATCTCCGCGAACGGGTCTTCGCTGTCCTCGTAGTAGTAGTCGACCGTCAGCGGCGGGCGGATGATCGCGACCGAGATGAACTTCTTGCGGTCGTCGGAGAGCGAGGTGATGCTCTGCTGCAGCCGCACGCCGAGCGCGGTGCTGCGGTAGCCGGCATCGGGCTCGTCGACGAACAGGCGAACGGTGTCGCCGGCGACGAGCGAATAGATGAGGCTGCGGTTCTGCGTCACCTCGTTCTGGAAGAGGGCGGTGAGCAGGCCCATCTGCTGCCAGAGGCGCGCGCGCTCCAGCCCGAGGATCGAGGAGCCCTGCACGAAATAGATGAGGGAGGCTGCGAGCACGTAGCCAGCCAGCACGACGGGGAAGATGAGGGAAAGGGCGCGTTTACCGAGCGTCACTGAGCTGAGCCAGACTGCTGATGATGCGGCGTCGGGCCTGGACCGATTGGACGGTCAGTTCCTCCTGAAGCTGGCTCTTGGCCAGGATTTCCGGTGCGGCATAGATTTCGGGGTCGGATCGCACGTCTTCCGGAAGCAGCGCCAGCGCGGCGGTGCTTGCGGTCGGCATGTTGAGCTTGGTGGCGTTGCGCGCGCCGTTCCTGGCGTTGCTGATGTAGTCGACGAGCTTCAGCGCGAGGTCCCTGTTCTGCGAGCGCTCGCTGACGGTGATGCAATCGAGCCAGGAGAGCGTGCCCTCCCTGGGCACGACGTAGCGCCAGAGGCCCGGCGCGCCGACCTTGCCGTTCAGCGTGTACTGGTCGCCGCTGTAGCCGAGCGCCATGTAGATCTTCGGCCCCTTGTCCGCGCTCTGGATCGAGGTGACGACATAGTCGTAGGTGAGAACGTAGGGCCGCTGCGCCTTCATAAGCTCGAAGGCGGCCTTCAGCGTCTCGTTGTCGTTGGCGTTCACCGACTTGCCGAGAAGGACGAGCGGCGCGACGAAGGCCTCGGCATGGTCGTCATACATGGCGATGTGGCCGCGCAGGCTTTCCGCCGGCTTCATGATGTCCGCCCAGGAGGACGGGGGCGTCGTGATCGCGTCGGAACGGTAGAGGATGCCCATCGTGCCCCAGAGATAGGGCACGCCATAGCCGCCGCAGCGCTTCGTCCAGCTTTCCGCATAGTCCGCCAGCGCCGGCACGTTCTTTCGGTCGAGCGCCATGATGATGCCGCGGTTGCCGTAGAGCTTCGCGCCGTTCTCGTTGGTCACGACCACGTCGACATTGCTGTTGGGGTCGGAGAGGATTTCGTCGCGCGCATCGCCGCTGTCGTAGAATGTCTGGCGCACCTCGATCCCGGTCTCGCCCGTGAAATCGGCGAGGATCTCTTCGTTAATATAGGCTTCCCAGATGAGAAGGTTCAACGTCGCCGCGCTCGCGGGAGCGGCCGCGGCGAGGGCCGTCAGAGAGACTGCTGCAAGAATCGCGCCGCGCATGCCGATGCCCCGTTGCCTTTACGCCGGCAGGATAGTCGGCAAGACATTTATGAAGGGTTACAACCGTCAAGCATGGATTGGCCTGCGTTCAACCTTGGCACGGCGCTCCGCCTGCCGTCCGACGATATATTGTGGACGTGAACGACGCTATCGCCGCGCGCAATTGGCTTGCGGCCGGGCGCTGACTATGAGCAGTTCAGCCGGTGCGCCGCTCCTTCGCCGCCGCCGCGCCATACAAAGGAGTTCGACATGGCCCCGACACCGCTCAAGATCGCGAACCTGATCGCCGCCGAGATCAAGGCGACCGCCGCGCAGGTTTCCGCTGCCGTCGGGCTGATCGACGAAGGGGCGACGGTGCCCTTCATCGCCCGCTATCGCAAGGAGGTGACGGGCGGCCTCGACGATACGCAGCTCCGCATGCTTTCCGAGCGGCTGACTTACCTGCGCGAGCTGGAAGCCCGCCGTGCCTCCATCCTCGACTCCATCGCCGGGCAGGGCAAGCTGACGGACGAACTGGCCGGCAGGATCGCCGCCGTCACGACCAAGGCCGAGCTGGAGGACATCTATCTTCCCTACAAGCCGAAGCGCCGCACCAAGGCGGAGATCGCCCGCGAACGCGGCCTCGGCCCGCTGGCCGAGCAAATCCTTGCCGACCGCGCGCTGGTGCCGGCCGAGCTTGCCGCAAACTTCCTCTCGGCCGAGGTTCCGGACGTGAAGGCCGCGCTGGAAGGCGCGCGCGACATCGTCGCCGAGCAACTGACGGAAAACGCCGATCTTCTCAAGCGCCTGCGCGATTACATGAAGGACAACGCCTTCCTGCGCTCGCGCGTCGTGGAGGGCAAGCAGGAGGCCGGCGCCAAGTTCTCCGACTATTTCGACCACACCGAGCGCTGGGCGACCGTGCCGGGCCACCGGGCGCTCGCCATGCTGCGTGGCTGGAACGAGGAATTCCTTTCGGTCGACATCGTCGTTGACCAGGACAATACCGAGCCGGTGAAGCCCGTCGAGCGCATCATCGCTTCGTTTTACGCGGTCGGCACGAAGCCGGGCGACAAGTGGCTTGCCGAAGTGATCGGCTGGACCTGGCGCGTGAAGCTCTCCATATCGCTCTCGCTCGACCTGATGCGCGAGATGCGCGAGCGCTCGGAAGAGGAGGCGATCCGCGTCTTCGCCCGCAATCTCAAGGACCTGCTGCTCGCCGCGCCCGCCGGCACGCGCGCCACGATGGGCCTCGATCCGGGCATCCGCACGGGCGTCAAGGTCGCCGTCGTCGACAATACCGGCAAGGTGGTCGAGACGACGACGGTCTATCCCTTCCCGCCCAGGAACGACCTGCGCGGCACACAGGCCGAACTCGCCGCGCTCGTGCGCAAGCACAAGGTGGAGCTCATCGCCATCGGCAACGGCACGGGCAGCCGCGAGACGGAAAAGCTCGTCGCCGACATGCTGGAGCAGCTTCCAGCGCCAAGGCCCACCAAGGTCGTCGTCTCGGAGGCGGGTGCCTCGGTCTATTCCGCCTCGGAAACGGCCGCCGCCGAATTCCCCGACCTCGACGTGTCGCTGCGCGGCGCCGTCTCCATCGCCCGCCGCCTGCAGGACCCGCTGGCCGAGCTGGTGAAGATCGAGCCGAAGTCGATCGGCGTCGGCCAGTACCAGCACGACGTCGACCAGGGCAAGCTGTCCCGCTCGCTGGATGCCGTGGTGGAGGATGCGGTGAACGCCGTCGGCGTCGACCTCAACACGGCCTCCGCGCCGCTGCTCGCCCGCGTCTCCGGCCTCGGCAAGTCGTCGGCGGAGGCCATCGTCGCGCATCGCGATGCCAACGGCCCCTTCGAAAGCCGCAAGGAGCTGATGAAGGTCGCCCGCCTCGGCGCGCGCACCTTTGAGCAATGCGCCGGCTTCCTGCGTATCCCGAACGGCAGGGAGCCGCTCGACGCCTCGTCGGTCCACCCGGAAGCCTATGGCGTCGCCAAGAAGATCGTCGCCGCCTGCGGCCGCGACGTGCGCACCCTGATGGGCGACAGCGTGGCACTGAAGAGGCTGGACCCGCAGATTTTTGTCGACGAGCGCTTCGGCCTGCCGACCGTCAGGGACATCCTCGCGGAGCTCGAAAAGCCCGGCCGCGACCCGCGCCCGGAATTCAGGACGGCGACCTTCGCCGAGGGCGTCGACGACATCAAGGACCTCAAGGTCGGCATGATGCTGGAAGGTACGGTGACCAACGTCGCCGCCTTCGGTGCCTTCGTCGACATCGGCGTGCACCAGGATGGTCTCGTCCACGTTTCCCAGCTTGCCGACCGCTTCGTCAAGGATCCGCACGAGGTGGTGAAGGCCGGCGACGTGGTGAAGGTGCGCGTGACGGAGGTGGACGTGCCGCGCAAGCGCATTGGCCTCACCATGCGCAAGGACGGCGGCGCGCCGGCCGCGCGCGACAACGCCGCCCCGCGGGGCGAGCGCAATACCGGCATGAAGCCGAAGTTCAGCCAGGCCGCGCCGAAGCAGCAGGCGCCTTCGCAAGGGGCGCTGGGCGCGGCGCTCGCCGAGGCGATGAAGCGGAAATAGCCGGAAGGCTCAATCGAGCCCGAAGACGATGGCCAGCAGGCGGTTCTCGTCGACGCCGCTCGCCTGTGCGAGTT